>JBIIWM010000285.1:0-3369 GCA_044338875.1 Pseudohongiellaceae bacterium
GCAGGCAGCCCTCGCCGAGAAATAAAGCCGATCAAGGGGTCGGAGTAACTTGATCTTTGAGCTCAGCCATTCGACTAACCCGTCATCGCGATCAAGTTACTCCGACCCCTTGATCGGGATCCCTCGATCGCTAGAATTGTTGTTGGTAAAAAGGCGGTATAGAGAAGGTGAGCATGCAGGATTATCAAACGCAGTTTCTGGATTATGTGATCAGCCGCAACATCCTGCGCTTCGGCGACTTTACGCTGAAGTCGGGGCGGCAAAGCCCGTATTTCTTCAATGCCGGGCTGTTCAATACCGGCGAAGCGCTGGCCTTTATCGGGCGTTGTTATGCTGCGGCCATCATCGACAGCGGTATCAGCTACGACGTGCTGTTTGGCCCGGCCTACAAGGGCATTCCGCTGGTGTCCGCCGCCACTATTGGCATGGCAGAGCATTTCAAGCTCGATGTGCCTTACTGCTTCAATCGCAAGGAGGCCAAGGATCATGGCGAGGGCGGCACCATCGTGGGCTCGCCGCTGGCGGGGCGGGTGCTGGTGATTGACGATGTGATCACGGCCGGAACGGCAATTCGTGAAGTAATGAGCATCATTGAAGCAGCCGGGGCGACGGCGGCCGGAGTTGTAGTAGCATTGGATCGCGAAGAAAGGGGTCAGGGGCAACTTTCTGCGATCGGTGAAATCCGCGAGCAGTATGGCATCCCTGTCACCAGCATCGTCAGTTTGAGCCAGATCGTGTCTTACCTTGAATTGAACGGCAATGAACAGTTGGCAGCGTATCTGCCAAAACTGAAAGCGTACCGGGATCAATATGGCAGCGTTTAATAAACTTCTGAAAGTACTGTATCGCCAGCGTCGGGTTGCCCTCACCCTGGTGCTCAGCGTGGGCGTGTGCCTGAGCGCGGAAGCCGCCAACATCTACCGCTACAAGGATGACAACGGCCGCACCGTGTTCAACTCCAGTGTGCCACCTGAGTTTGTGAAGAACGGCTATGACATACTCAACGAACGCGGCCAGGTAATTGAAACCGTGCCCAGGGCAAAGACTGCTCAAGAGATAGCCGAACATGAAACGGCGCAACTGGCACTGGAGCAAGAAGAGGAAGTTTTACGCAAACAGCGGGACGCCGATAGTTTGCTGTTGCGGCTTTATCGCGACCCGGATGAAATCTTACGCAAGCGTGATGAACGTCTGATGCAGCTGGATTCGCAGATTGAAGTGCTCAATGTCACCCTTAAAAATATTTCAGAAGAGTTCGACAAGCAGACCCAATTGGTAGAAAACGCAAAAGCCAAAAGCCTGGAGCCATCTCCACAGGTGGTCAATAGCCTGGCGTCCAAAACCGCAGAACTCGAGCGCCTCAACGCCCAGCTGACTCGTCTCGAAGATGAGAAACTGAACGAGACTGCCAATGCTGACCGTGACATGGCGCGTTTGCGCATACTGTTGCAACTGCCGGAGCCTGAAGTGGTGCCTGCAGCCTCAAATGATGACGCTTCGGCGGCAGCAGAGACTCCTGCCCAGTAAAGCAACTGTCAGTAAAACAGCAGAAGTAAGAGCAGTACTGGTGATTGTGCCAGTATGACGTGCCATTGTGGCTGCGGTTAAAGCCTGAACAAGCCCGTACTCAGCAACAGCCACTGCTCCGGCCAGTTCGCGGTTGGCAGCTGGCGAAAATCCGTACGCACATACTGGCTGATTCGGCCTTCGAGGTAAGCCAGCAATACAGCGGCTGAACTGGAGGTTGTCACGGTGGTGCGTTCCCCTTCCTTGAGTTCTGCATCGCGCAATACCTGCCGGATCTGGGTTTCCAGCCGGTCGAAGATCTGGCTTACGCGCACGCGCAAACGCTCGGTTTCACCCAACAGCGCATCGCCGTTGAGAACGCGGGAAATACCCGGGTTTTTCTCGGCAAAGGCCAGCACCAGGAACAGGATCTTTTCACACTGGCTCAGCGCGCTGCCTTCTTCGCTGATGATTTTGGTGATGCGTGAGAACAAGGTATCTTCGATGTAAGCGATCAGGCCCTCGAACATGCGTGCCTTGCTGGGGAAGTGGCGATACAAGGCCGCTTCCGACACACCAACTTCCGCCGCGAGGGCTGCGGTGGTGATACGCCCACCCGGGAATTTTTCCAGCATGCTCGCCAGTACTTGCAGGATGTGTTCCCGTCGCTGTCCGCGTTCGCGTGGCATGTATGTACTCCCTCGGTGCTGGCAGCGGGAGCTAAGCCCGCTAGACGCTGGTTATTTGTGAATCGGCTTGCGTGTGATCTGCGTGCCAATGCCCTTGTCGGTAAAAACTTCGAGCAGCACTGCATGGGGTACGCGGCCGTCAATGATCTGGACGCTATTCACGCCTGAACTCATGGCATCCAGTGCGCACCCGATCTTCGGCAGCATGCCGCCGTGGATGGTACCGTCCGCGATCATGCTGTTGATCTCGTCCATGCTCATGGTGGCCTGGACCTTGCCGCTTTTGTCCTGCACGCCGGCGATGTTGGTGAGCAGGATCAGCTTCTCGGCGTTCAAGAGTGCGGCTACCTTGCCAGCGACGATATCAGCGTTGATGTTGTAGGACTGACCACTGCTATCGGTGCCGATTGGCGCGATGACGGGAATGAAGTCGCTGTTCAGCATCATCTCGAGCACGGCGGGGTTGATGCCTGTTACTTCGCCGACATGGCCGATGTCGATGATCTCGGGCACCAGCATTTCAGGGGTCTGGCGCGATATCGTCAGCTTGCGGCAGTGGATGAAGTCGCCATCCTTGCCGGTGATGCCGATGGCCTTGCCGCCGTTCTTGTTCAACAGGCTGACGATCTGTTTGTTGACCAGGCCGCCGAGCACCATTTCCACTACGTCCATGGTGGCGCTGTCGGTTACCCGCATGCCGTCCACGAACC
Source organism: Pseudohongiellaceae bacterium (assembly GCA_044338875.1). Taxonomy (GTDB): domain Bacteria; phylum Pseudomonadota; class Gammaproteobacteria; order Pseudomonadales; family Pseudohongiellaceae; genus CAILUG01. The sequence continues at coordinate 2,906 of JBIIWM010000285.1, forward strand.
TTGATTCAATGCCGAGCTTTTCAAGGACTGATCCGATCTGCGGACCACCACCGTGCACGACAATGGGATTCATGCCGACCAGCTTCATCAGCACGACATCGCGCGCGAAGCTGTTCTTCAAGTCTTCATCAATCATTGCATTGCCACCGTACTTCACCACGATGGTCTTGCCATGGAAGCGCTGGATATAAGGCAGCGCCTCGGTTAGCACGTTGGCAATGTTTTGGGCGGTGTTCAGGTCAATGGTCATGACGGTTTCCACAAAAGCGAATACTTACTACGTGTGATTGCCATTATAGGCAAGTTTGCCAAAAAGACTGAACCCGAAATTGCAACCAGGGAGCCAGGGATCAAGGGGTCGAGATCAAGGGGTCAGAGTAACTTGATCCGGACATCCTGGTAAATCAGGTAGCTTTTCAAGATCAAGTTACTCTGACCCCTTGATCCCTGGCCTTCTGATTAGA
>JBIIWM010000286.1:0-3367 GCA_044338875.1 Pseudohongiellaceae bacterium
GTGGTGATCAACGCTGTGTAGTCAGGCACGTTGGACTGCAGTTCTGTGTGCAGGAATTTGAGCAGCGGATCGGCCAACCACGCAGGAATAACCAGTTGGCCAATCTGCAGGCTGTCGAGGATTGGTAATGTATCAGTCTGTAGCAGATCGATATCGAGATTAAGATAGGAGCCGCTGAAGCTTTCCGGCAAGCCGATGCTTACTTGCAGATTCAGGCGGGAATCGCTCAGCTTGGCCTTGGCGCTGCCTCCATTGAACTGGTTCAGCAGATAAGACGAAAGCAGGGCCAGGTCGGCTTCATCGAGGATGAGCGTCGTAGCCTGGTTGGTGCGCAGGCTTTGGTTCAGAAATGTACGGGCCCGACGCAAGTCGTCGGGGGTTAGCCTTGATTTGTCGGTTACCAGCGGTTCGGATTCCACCATGCGCATTGCCGCAAAGCCAAGGCCCAGCAACAAAATCAGCAGCAGTGAAAATAAAAGTCTCATCAACGTCAAAGCAGGGGCGCCCCCGAACGCCGCAGCAATCTTACCTTTATCCGGCAAAGACACAAATGGTCCTGCGGGGTGGTACTACTCCGGACGCCAGTCGATTGTGCCCTTCAGGGGGGGGCTGATTCCACTTTCCATCAAATGTTCCAGCTGCTCCCGTGTCACGCTGCGCGGGCAGCGGAAAATAAGGCTGAGCTCACACTTGGTTGGTTTTTTTCTTTCGCGGATGATCCGGCAGCCCTTTTGCTCCAGCAAGGCCCGATATGCGCTTGATGCTTCCGGCATGGTTGCTGCGTTTATCCCATTGATGTGAACAGAAAAGGTCCTGCTGACATGAAACAGATAGACAAGAACGAAGCAGAATATCGTCGCAAGCACGGCAACATGCGGAAGGTTCAAGCCGCAGGACAAACCGATCAATGTTACAAATATTACGTTTCCGGTCAGGTCGGCAGAATCCAGGATCGTGCGAAAGCGCAGCAACCCGCCTATTCCGAAAATGACAAAGCCGACCACCATGCCATATTTGACCACGAGGATTCCGATAATAGCGCCGATTACCGAGAACAGGATGTAGACGTTTGGCAGCTCTAATTCCAGCAAAGTGTCGGCGGCTTCCCGGTTGCGTGGATGGTAGCCGATCAAGGCCCCAAGCAGGGCAGAAAGACTGAGCGTAAAAAAGGCGTTGAGCAGGAAGCTGACATCGGTAAAGCCTTGCCAGCCCGCAGCGATGGCGCCAGGTTCAGTCGCGCTGGTATCAATCAGCTGCTGGGCGCTTGCATGGACAGCAAACAAGCTCAATGTAAATGTAACAGCGGCTTCGACCCACAAACCTTGTTTCATCTGCATGCACCTCCAGGTTCATGTGAGTGCCAGCCTGTCGCGCAGGCAAGGGGGGTTTGCATTCAAGATAACGTGCATTCAAGATTAAATAGTGCTGGCGTCACCATATTTAAAGGGTAAACACGAGAATAAGGTACAGGAACTGTGGCTTGCTCCATAAAAAAGAGGGGGCTACACTGAATCAGCATTCAGGCATATCACCGGACTCCTGCAGGTGACTCTCGCAGGGGGCTCTTGCAGGAAAAGTACTCAGGGTTTTCGTCGGCTTCGTCATGAAAAGACTGCTGCACTGCGTATTTCGGCTATTGTTGCTGCTCGCCCTGTCACTGCAAGCGGAGTGGGTGGGCGCGGGCGGATTCGATCCGCTTTTTGCCAGTAACACAACGCTGCAGATCATGCTCGATGGTCCGTTTGCCCTGATCGAAGGCGAGCGCGACAAGAACAAGGAATATCCCGGCAACTTGACCTATTCCGACGCTGACGGGAAATCCGTTGTGCTCGCAGTCGTATTCCAGGCGAGAGGCAATTTCCGGTTGCGCAAGGATGTCTGTCGCAACTCTCCCCTATGGTTGAATGTCAAAACCAGGGAAGCCCAAGGCACTTTGTTCGAGAACCAGAACAAGATCAAACTGGCTGTGCAATGCAGCCCGCGCCCAAGTTACGCTGATTATCTGTTCAGGGAATACCAGGCTTATCGTTTGTTTGGTCAATTGACGGATCGTAGTTTTGCAACACGGCTGGTGCAGGTTACATACCGTGACTCCGGCAATGCGCGCCGTTCCGGATCCACCCTCGGCTTTTTCATCGAGCATCACGCCAGGCTCGCGCAGCGCCTGGGACTGAACGATAGCCAAGTCGAACAGATCAGTCTTGGGCAACTGGATCCAGTGCAGGCCAATCTCGTCGACACGTTCATGTACATGATCGCAAACACGGATTACTCAATGCTGGTGGGTGAAGACGGCGAGGATTGTTGCCATAACATCCGTCCCTTGAAAGACAATAATGAGCGGTATGTCCCGATTCCGTTTGATTTTGATTTCTCGGGATTCGTGAACGCCCCTTATGCCGAGCCGCCACCCGGAATAAACCTGTCCAGCATTCGTCAGCGCCGCTACCGTGGTTTTTGTGTTCACAACAATCTGAGTGAAGCGACCCTGGCTCGTTTCCGCAAGGAACGCTCCGCGATCACGGCTATCCTGGCCGACACGTCTTATGTCAGTCCGCAGCAGGCTGCCAAGGCAAAGGATTTCATTGATGGGTTTTATGCCGTCATCAACAATCCTGCCAAGGTAAATTCAGAATTACTGGATGCATGCCGGTGATCTTCATGCTGACCAACAGTACCGTGTGCTGGCAGGCCCAACCGCAATTTTCCCGTTGGCGCCTGAAGGGGAATCAACTCCTGCTGGTTCTGGCCATGCTTGTGTTCAGCCCAATGCTTGCAGCCCAGCTCCGGGACGAATGGCAGAATGTCGAGCGAATAGTCGTGGTTGGTGATATCCATGGCGACTATGACAACTACCTTGAAGTGTTGCGCGAGGCAGGTCTTGTCAACAAGCGCGGCAGCTGGAAGGCCGGCAAAACGCATTTCGTGCAAATAGGTGATCTGCCTGACCGCGGCCCTGACACGCACAAGATCATCGCCCACATGCAGAAACTTGAAGCCGAGGCGCGGCGCAAGGGCGGCATGGTGCATGCATTGATCGGCAACCACGAGGCCATGAACATCAGTGGCGATTTGCGCTACGTGCATCCGGGAGAATACGCCGCATTGAAGAGCCGCCGGGCGCGGCAGCTGCAGGATGCTTACTACGCACAGTTCGTGGAGTATTGGCAGACGCTCGCTGAACCGCCTGTCATCGATGAAAAGCAGCGGGAACAGTGGAACCTGCAGTATCCGTTGGGCTATGTCGAACACCGGCTCCACTGGAACCCCAAGGGTGATTACGGCAAATGGGTGTTGACGCACAACGCTGCCATCAAGATCAATGACATCCTTTTCATGCACGCAGGCATCGGCCCTCTCTTCAGCA
>JBIIWM010000287.1:0-3365 GCA_044338875.1 Pseudohongiellaceae bacterium
ATATCGGTGAATATTCCGGGAGCACGTGTTTGCAACGTTGGCAGCCAACTGCTGCCGACTCCAGGTGAAAATGATGGCTTTTACTATGCATTACTGCGGAAATCGTGAAAAGCGGACCACTTGTCGGCCGTGAAATCCGCTATCTGCGCCAACACCTGCCGTCGAACATCGATACCCGCGTCGCTGCCATCTTCCGCCAGAATCATGCGATCACCCCAAGGCAACACCGTCATCGAAGCCAACGATGAAGCGTTTTTCATCGCCTGAGGTGGCAATATTGGTGAGCGCCTGTTTCAGGTCGGCTTTAACTTCTTCTGAGGATATGCCAGGCCTATTTAAGGCAGTCGCCTCAGCGCGGGTAGACCGCTGGCTTGCCCGGCGGCTGGCGCCGGAAACGCTTGTACTCCCATTGGTACTGCGCGGGTGCCCGCGCAATCAACGCTTCGATTGATGCATTCATGGCAGTCAGGCCTTCAGGCATGTTCCCACTATAGATAAGCGGATCTGGTGCCTGGAAATTAATGCGGAAACCGCCGGCCACTCGCTCCGCAAACCCCAGCACAATTCCTGCCCCGGTTTTTTGCTGCAGTTTTACCAGCAAGGTCATCGTCAGCGCGGGCACCCCATAGAAAGGGACATACTCACCGCCGGCTTCATTTGGCACCTGATCGGGCAGAATTCCCGCAATGTCGCCGGATTTGAGTGCACGCAACAACTCCGCCACCCCTTTATTGTCCGTTGCCACCATCCTGGCACCTGCCCGGCTTCGGGATTGCAAGATCAGTGCATTGAGGGCGGGGTCTGCCGGAGCCTGGTACAACTGGTAACTCTGCCCCAGCCCACAAGCATTCAAATACAAACCCAGCACTTCCCAGTTGCCCAGATGGGGCGCCAGGACAATTACACCCTTGCCCTTGGCCTTGATGTCCTGCAGCAACTCGAAACCACGCACCTCCCTTATCAGGGCCAGTGTCCGCTGGGCCGGCCAAAGCCATACGGCGCCGGTTTCCATGATGGTCTGCATGGTGTGTTGTACGCTGGCCAAACCGAGTGCCGCTCGCTCTTTTTCTGACAGCCCGGGATAGCACAGCGCCAGATTAACCAGTGTGGTTTGTCCCATCCGGGATCCTGCCTGCCAGCTCAGCCAGCCCAGCACAGAGCCAAGCGCCCGGCATACCGGCAGCGGCAGCGGCGACAACAAGCGTAACAGCAAGATGAGGAGGTGATACTTCATTCTATAGGGGAGAGTGTTTGCTACCGGTCGACGCGTTGCCAATGACCTGAGTGAACGTGCTGGATATGGCGTGCTACTCGCTATCAAGAGGGCTTTTCTGGATAATAGCCGCCTTTTCATTGCACCCGTATAGTACCCGATCAAGCGCATTCTGGAGTCGTTTTTGGCTAATTCCGTCGATGTTTCCACGTTTCAGGGTTTGATTCTGGCCCTGCAGCAGTTCTGGGCAGATCATGGCTGCGTCATCGTCCAACCTCTGGACATAGAAGTTGGCGCTGGCACGTTTCATCCCTCCACCTTTCTGCGTGCCATCGGCCCCGAGAGCTGGAACACCGCGTACGTGCAGCCGTGCCGCCGCCCGACCGACAGCCGCTATGGTGAAAACCCCATGCGCCTGCAGCACTACTATCAGTTCCAGGTGCTGCTGAAGCCCTCGCCGCTGGAAATCCAGGAGCTTTATATCAAGTCCCTGCAATTTCTTGGTATCGATACCAGCATTCATGACATCCGCTTCGTGGAGGATAACTGGGAGTCTCCGACTCTCGGCGCGTGGGGCCTGGGTTGGGAAGTGTGGCTGAACGGGATGGAAGTCACCCAGTTCACCTATTTCCAGCAAGTCGGTGGTCTTGAGTGCTATCCGGTGAGCGGGGAAATCACCTACGGTCTCGAACGCATTGCGATGTATCTGCAGGGCAAGGACAAGATCTTTGATATTGTCTGGGCCAACACCACCAACGGTGTCGTGACTTATGGCGATGTGTTCCATCAGAACGAAGTGGAAATGTCGGCCTTCAATTTTGAGCATGCCAATACCGACAATCTGTTCAAATATTTTTCTGAAGCCGAAGCACAATGCCAGTATCTGCTTGAAAAGCAGCTGGTACTTCCTGCCTATGAACAGGTACTCAAAGCATCACATTGTTTCAATCTGCTGGATGCCAGATCCGCAATCTCGGTGACTGAACGTCAACGCTATATCCTGAAAGTAAGAACGCTGGCCAGGCTTGTTGCCCAGGGGTATTACGACTCACGCGCAAGATTGGGCTTCCCGCTGGCCCCAGAGGCCTTGCGCCTGGAATGTCTGGAGAAGTTAGCCAATGCTTAAACAGGATTTGTTGATCGAGATCGGCACCGAAGAATTGCCACCCAAAGCGCTGCCCGCGCTGTCGGCCGCCTTTCATGAAAGCCTCGCTGCACAGTTGAGCAAGGCTGGACTGGAATTTGCTGAAATTCAGCCCTTTGCCGCACCGCGCCGCCTGGCGCTGTTGATAAAGCAGCTGGCAGTGCAGCAACCCGACCAGGCCATCGTCAAAACCGGGCCGGCCGTACAAGCGGCCTTTGCCGCGGACGGAACGCCCACCAAGGCAGCTGAAGGGTTTGCCCGCTCCTGTGGCGTGACCGTCGCGGAACTGCAGCAAAAGCACGATGGCGCCGTCCTCAAACTGGCCTTTCAGATCACCCAGAAGGGCGAACAAACTGCGGCGCTGATTCCCGGCTTCGTGCAAACCGCACTGGATAACTTGCCCGTTCCCAAACGCATGCGTTGGGGTAGCTCGCGAAACGAGTTTGTGCGCCCGGTCCATTGGGTTGTACTTTTGTTTGGCGCCACTGTTATCGATGCAGAAATCATGGGTGTGCGCAGCACTGGCGCTACGCGCGGCCATCGTTTCATGTATCCGCACGAAATCGCGCTGACAGCACCCGCGCAATATGCCGCGCAACTTGAAAAGCCTGGCTATGTCATTGCTGATTTTGCAGCTCGTCGCGCATCGATCCGTCAACTGGTTGAAGCGGAAGGCGCTAAACTCGGTGCCCGCGCCATCATTGATCCGGCTCTACTTGATGAAGTGACCGCGCTGGTTGAATGGCCGGTTGCCCTGACGGGCTCCTTTGACAAGGCCTTTCTGGCAGTTCCCAAGGAAGCGTTGATTTCCTCGATGAAAGAGCACCAGAAATGTTTTCATCTGCTGAACACGAGTGGCGGCATCCTGCCCAACTTCATCACGGTCAGCAACCTGATAAGCAAAGATCCTGCGCAGGTCATTTCCGGCAACGAGAAGGTTATTCGTCCGCGCCTCGCTGACGCTGCCTTTTTCTATAACCAGGACAAGAAATTCAAACTTGCCGACCG
>JBIIWM010000288.1:0-3362 GCA_044338875.1 Pseudohongiellaceae bacterium
ACTGCCAACTGGATTTAACGCGAGCACTCCGGTGTTCAACTTCACAGTGACAGCAGACCAGAACAACTCGCTGATCGACTTGGCGCCAGGCGTAGCCGGTTTGCAGACTCGCGTGGTGATTGACCTTCCCATAGGTGTGCGCGCCAACGTTTACACGAAGTTCAATGCCAACAGCGGCCAATGGAACGTCTTCATGGATGACCAACGCCTTGAAACCTTCGATGATGGTGCCACGCTGATCGATGCAAACAACGACGGCTTTGTAGAACGAATTGTGGTAACGCTGACAGATGGCGGTCCCGGTGATGAAGATGGACTTGTCAACGGCATCATCGTCGACCCAGGCCTGCTCGCATTCCAGGACAAGACCAAACCGGTATTCAGTGTGTTGCTTGCCTCAGGTGATCGCTACTACTCCACGTCTGCTGCCGATACGGCACGGATGGCTTTGGGAACTGCCAACAAATTTGAAGGCGTGCGCTTCGATGCACTCGATGCGAAGGACGGCGGCCAGCAGGTTAATACCCACAAGAACTTCATTACTGGCGACTGGTATTTTGCGGCCTCCGGCCAGCCAATGCCTTACCTGTGTTACGTGCAACAGTCGGATAGTGGCTTCACCGCAGCCGCTGCCGGCAATGGACCTGGCACAAACTTCCATCGCTATATGGACAAGAATGGGATCACGCAGTTGGTAACACAGATCGAAGCCACCCAATTGGGTCTCACGGGCAAGGGCTACAAGGACTTTGGCGCTATCTTCAACACCACTACGACCACCGCCTTCACCTTCGACCCGGAAGCTTATCTGGTTGCCAATCGCAACAATGAGGATATCCAGAACCTGGTGGATACACTGTCTGGCAAGTACCAGAAGACTTCTGATGCCGGATTCATCGAAGCGGTTGAAAGCCATTACCTCAACCAGATCACCCTGGTCGGCCTGCCACATGGTGAGCAAGCGGGTGCCAGTGATCTCAACGCGGCCTTTGGCACAGCGTTCCTTGTATGACATTGAAATTAACGAGAGAACCATCAATGAAATTATTTGCAATGACAACATTTGCAACTTCAGTGCGCACCACTGCCGTGGTCGCACTGAGCCTCGGCATCTGCATGCAGCCAGCCCAGGCACAATCCGGGCCCGGGCCCGAGTCCGAACATGAGCCTGTGAACTATTATGGGCTGCATGTTGGCCAGCATGACATCGAGGAATGGCCTGGCGTTGTCAACCTTGGCGCAAGTGTTGAGCTCGACGGCCTGGTAGAGATCGACCCTCTATGGGAAGCCGGACTGTTGCTTGGACGTGAATATGAAAATTCACGTTATGAACTTGAATACCAGCTTGGGAAATATGAACCCACCCGCATCAGCCTGGGCAACCTGAGCGAGCAAGTCAGCGGCAGCAGCGGCAAGTACCAGGCGCTAACGCTTAATGCTTACCGGATGCAGGAGTTGGGCGAGCGACTTGAAGTCTATGCCGGCCTCGGTATTGGGTTTGGCAAGGCTGAACTGCCTGCTTTGGGATTCACTGGTGGGTGCCAGTGCTTCGGGGCCGCCGAGGAAAGCGGGTTCATCTGGCAGGCGCGTGCAGGCCTGGAATATCGCTTGGGCGCGACTACCCACCTGTTTTTGCAATACACCCGCATCATGAACATGCCTGGGCCGATGTCTTCCTCGCAAGACCCGGGTATCGCCTACCCGGACACGGACATAGATGCATTGGCCATTGGGCTGCGCAAGCAATTCTGAAGCAAGCATGAGGCCGGCCCTGGAGTCGGCCTCATGCTTTCATCCCAAGCCGTTTCAGGATGAACTCAGCTTTTCGCCGCAACTGTCAGCATGCCCACTTCCACTTTAACCACTTCAACATGGGTGCCTGCAGCGAGTGGCGTCTCACTTCTGACTTGCCATGCAATACCCGACAATTTATGGGAACTGAATTCGGTTGGTGACACAGCGTGCTCCAGCACGAAACTGTGTCCGATGAAGTCACCTTTGACGTTGTGATCGCCACCACTGTTCTGCATTTTTTTCAGTGGCGTCCATAACGACACTGCAAACAGGACGCTCAGGATAGCCACGCTGCCAAAGGCTGCCGCCAGCGTTTCCGGAAACACGCCCAGCATCATTATCAGGCCCGTAACGATACAGGCGAGTCCGATAAAGAACAGCACGAATACGGAAAAACCGAGCAGGCCAACTTCAATCACCAGCAGGGCAATACCCAGTACTATCAGCAGCGTTGGGAAATTATTTGCCAGCCAATCCATTGCCTTGACCTCCCTTGTTGAGGGTATTGATAATCGTGATCGCCTGGGCCACGACGGAGGCAGCCTCGGTACTGCCATCGGGTAACAGCACAACGGTTGATTCCTTCGCGATCGCCTGTTTGGCCGCTATAGCCTTGGTAGCAAGATCCAGTTGCACGGCTTTTTGGCCAGATTCAGAATTGGCAGCATCACCGACCATGCGCAGCGATTCTGCCTGGGCAGTGGCGACCGCAATGATCGCCTGCGCCTCGCCTTCAGCCCTGAGCACCTGCGATTCCTTTTGAGCTTCGGCAGCTAGTACTACCGAGGCTTTTTGACCTTCAGCGCGGTTGATCGCAGCCTGGCGGTCGCCTTCCGACTCAAGGATCTGCGCACGCTTCACACGCTCGGCTTTCATCTGCGCTTCCATCGCATCCATGATCGACGCCGGTGGCACGATGTCCCTGATTTCATAACGCAGTACCTGGATACCCCAGGGGGAGGCGGCCTCATTGATGGCCAGCACGATGTTGGTATTGAGCTGGTTGCGCTCTTCAAACGTACGATCCAGCTCCATCTTGCCCAGCTCGGAACGCATGGTGGTTTGCGCCAACTGGGTTACCGCAAAAATGTAGTTGTCCACGCCATAGGTCGCCTTGTAGGGATCCAGCACGCGGAAGTACAGCACGCCATCGACGGTCAGGCTGATGTTGTCCTTGGTTATACCGCCCTGGCTGGGCACATCCACGGCCGTTTCCTTCAATGAACGGTCGGAGGCAATGCGGTCGATAAAGGGAATGATGAAATTCAGGCCGGCTTCTTTGGTGGAATGGTATTTCCCAAAACGTTCCACTACGTAGGCCCGGTTCTGCGGGACAAACTTGATGCCCGATTTGAGCGCAACTATCACCAGTACCAGCAATACGCCAGTGATGCTGAACAAGGTATTTACCAGTACGTCCATTGAATTTTCCTTTTTGATTCTCCCGGGGAAAGGGCATCATAACGGTGAACGCAGGCCTTTGGTATACTGCCGGCCCGTGCAACCCACCAGGAACCAACCGCCCTAATGCCTTCTACGCGCAGTGCTTTCCACAATTTCCTGGTATT
>JBIIWM010000077.1:0-11590 GCA_044338875.1 Pseudohongiellaceae bacterium
CAGCGCGCAGGCACTTTCAGAATTGCTGGCACAAGGCGTGTCCAGAGCGGAGGCTGAGCAGCTCGCTCCGCACAAGGCAATACCGGGTTCACGTCCGAGTTCGACCCTGCTGCTGGAGCGACTCACCCCGCACACACTGGGCGCACTGATCGCCCTGTATGAGCACAAGGTCTATGCCCATAGCGTCGTGCTGGGCATCAATGCCTTCGATCAATGGGGAGTTGAGCTCGGCAAGATAATGGGGACTGGAGTGTATCAAGCACTTGCATCCGACGCCGCACAGCAAACCTTCGATGCCTCCACCACGGCGTTGATACAGCGGGTGCGCAAACACTGAAACAGTTCCCGGCAACCAACGAAACCCATTGGCAGGCCAATTCTCGGCGTGCCTTATTCCCGGTATACTCGTCTGGGTATTTCACGGGGCCAACCTGAACAGTGGCAAACCTGAGCACTGGCAAACTGGACAGCGGCAAACTGAACAGCGACAAACGCACAGAGGTAATAATGCAGTTAGCTAAAAGCATGTCCCGGCTTGGGACCGAATCGGCATTCAAGATACTGGCAAAAGCCAAAGCCCTTGAAGCCCAGGGCAGAAGTATCATCAACCTGGGCATCGGTTCCCCGGATTTCCGTACGCCACAGAACATCGTCGAGGCCGGCAAAAAAGCCATCGATGACGGTTTCCATTTCTATACCCCTGCCAAGGGCTTGCCGGAATTGCGCGAAGCCGTGGCCAACGACATTCTGAAATACCGTGGCGTCAGCATCGACAAGGACAACGTGATGATCGTGCCCGGTGGCAAACCCACCATGTTCTTCGCGATCATGATGTTCGGCGAACCCGGTGCGGAAATCATGTACCCGAATCCGGGCTTCCCGATCTATGAATCGATGATCAAGTATTCCGGCGCGACCCCGGTTCCGATCGAACTCAAGGAATCCACCGGGTTCGGCTTTGACCCCGATCGTGTGCTGGCCCAAATCACCGAAAATACCCGACTCATTATCATCAATACGCCGGCCAACCCTACTGGCGGCGTGCTCGAACGCGATGTGATCGAACGCTTCGTCAAAGGCCTGGAAAAATTCCCCAATGTCGTGCTGCTGTCCGATGAAATCTATGCGCGCCTGCTGTACGACGGCATGGAGCATGTAAGCTTCCTGGAATATGAATCCATCCGCGATCGCACCATCCTGCTGGATGGCTGGAGCAAGACTTACTCGATGACCGGCTGGCGCCTGGGTTACGGCGTGTGGCCGGCCTCGCTGATCGACCATGCGGAACGCTTGCAGATCAACAGCAACTCCTGTCCTTCCGCACCGATCCAGCGTGCCGGTATCGAGGCCCTCTCCGGCCCGCAGGATGCCGTGGACATGATGGTGCGCACCTTCGATGAACGCCGCAAGCTGATCGTCAAACTACTCAATGAAGTGCCGGGGGTCAGCTGCATCATGCCCAAGGGGGCTTTTTATGCTTTCCCGAACATCACGGGCACCGGCATGAAATCCAAACAGCTGGAAGAAGCCCTGCTGGAAGAAGCAGGCGTGGCGACAGTGTCTGGCACCAGTTTCGGCCACATGGGCGAAGGCTATATCCGTTTCAGTTATGCCAGCAGCACGGATAACATCAAGGAAGCCATGAGCCGGTTCAAGGATTTCATGGGCAAACGTTCGTCATAATGATCGCGGTTAACTACCTGTAGAGAGGTTCCCATGGCTTTGTACTTGTTTCGCACCATTCGCAGCGCTGCGCGCAATCTGCTCGCTGCGTTCTGCCTGATGACGGCAGCTGCAGCAACGTTCGCTGATCCGGTGTGGATCGATGTAAGAACCGCAGAGGAATACGCCAGCGACCATATCACGGGGGATGCCAACATCCCGCTGGCAGAACTCAATGCGGAGCAATTGGCTACGCAATACGGCAAGGATGCGGATATCCGCCTGTATTGTCGCAGTGGCAACCGGGCTGGCCAGGCCATGGAGATTTTGCAGACCGCAGGATTTTCACAGGTCAGCAATGTTGGCGGCATCGGTGATGTCCGCGACCTGCGTGAGCTTCCAACCGGCGCTGCGTCTGCAGCATCGACCAATGCCGGCGCAGCCAGTGCAGCCAACCGCTGATGGCCTGGCGTTGACCAGGGCATGAGTATTCCAGAACGCTATCCGCTCGGGGTCATCGAAGGTTTCTTTGGTCGACCCTGGAGCTGGGAAGCGCGCAGCAGCTATGCCGCTTTTCTTGCAGCCCAGGGCTTCACTTCCTTCATCTACGCTCCCAAGAACGATGCCAGTCTTCGCAAGCGCTGGCACGAACCCGGCGCTGCAGCGCAGCTGGAAGCTCTCGCGCGCTTGTGTCATACCTTCCAGGCGCACACGCTGGATTTCGGCATCGGCCTCAGTCCGTACGAGCTTTATCTGGACTTTTCCCCGCAACGCAAACAGCAGTTGAAGCGCAAGCTGGATGAGTTCAATGCAATCGGCCCCAACACCCTGTGCATACTCTTCGATGACATGACCGGCAATCTTGAGGGACTTGCGCACAAGCAGCTCGAGATCATGGAGTTCGTGTGTGCACACAGCAGCGCCCAACATTTCATGCTCTGTCCAACTTACTATTCCAGCGATCCACGCCTGGCCAAATTGTTTGGCAGTCCCCCGGAAAATTATCTGCAGGAGTTGGGCCGCAATCTGGACCAAGGCATTGGCGTGTTCTGGACGGGACCACAAATCATCTCCCGCGCTTACCCGCGCGCGCATCTGGAAGAAATCGCGGAAAAACTCTGCAGAAAACCCATACTGTGGGACAACTACCCGGTCAACGATGCCCAGCGCCTTACCAACTTCCTGCACCTGCTGCCCTTTACCGAACGCAGCGGCGAGCTGGGCGACTTGTGCTCGGGACATCTGGCCAATCCGATGAACCAGGCCTGGCTGTCACAGCTGCCCCTTTACTCACTGCCGCGTCTGTACGCAGCGCACCCAGCGACCACCGGGCAATTGTTCCAGCAGGCCTGCAGCGCCCTGTGCCCACCGGCGCTGGCCCAGGCACTGCTGGAGGATGCCGAGCTGTTCCAACATAGCGGCCTTGCCGGTATCAGCACGCCGCAGAATGCCGCGCTCCAACAGAAATACGCGGCGCTGGCGCAACATCCAATGGCAGCAGAAGTACTCGACTGGCTGCGCGGCGGCTATACGTTTGATCCTGCCTGCCTGACTTGAAGACAGCCAACATCCGCTGCTTCATGGCCCCTCTCTTCGCCACCTTAATGGCCCGTTCATAGCCATTTTGCCGAGCCTTTTGCTCAGCAGCTACACTATAATTGCCCCTGAATAATTGCACCTGACTTGCCGGAACCGATTCCCACATGCGTCCTACCCAGACCTGTACCAACCTCTTCGGTCAACAGGTGACCGTTTTCCTGAACGACCACGTCGGCGACAAGATTGCCAGCCAGGGTCTTTATGAAAAGGAAAACCTGCTCTTGCTGCTCAGGCTGCTGGACCACATTCATCATCCGGTGGTGCTCGACATTGGCGCCAATATCGGCAACCACACGCTGGCCTTCGCCACCAAGGCATTACAGGTTCATGCGTTCGAACCCATTCCGATGATCAACGCCTTGCTGCAGCAAAATGTGCAGCAAAACCATCTGACCAACGTCAGCGTGCACAAGCTCGCGCTCTCCGACACCGATGGCGAAGCCACCATTCACATGGTCAGCTCAGGCAACTTCGGCGCGTCCAGTTTCGACAAACGTACCGACAACGCCGAGACGGTCACCGTGCAAAAACGCCGTGGCGATGCGCTGCTGGCAGAACTGGATTTTCCCAAAGTGGATTTGGTGAAAATCGATGTCGAGGCCCACGAGGTGTATGTGCTGCGCGGCTTGCGCGAAACCCTGCAGCAGCACAAACCCTTTATCACGATGGAATGGAACGATCCGCTGACGATCGAACGCCTGAGCGGCTCTGATGAACTGCAATTCCTGTTCGCGCACTATCGCATCCTGGTATTGGGCAGCAACTACGACCGTGGCTGGTGGGCGGGCAAGCCGCTGGGCTTCCTGCGCCGCAAATTCACGCGCCTGTTCCGCCCGCGCACAGCGGTGCTGTATGACTTCAACCCCACCAAACTCTACAAGAACCTGCTGTTGATTCCCAAAGGCAAGGAAGCCGTGCTGCCACTGCTCTCCCGGCAATGAGCCTGAAGCTGCCGCTCAAGGTCATACCCGGCGCATCGCGTGAGCACGTGCAATGGTTTGGCGAAGGCCTCAAGGTCAAAGTGACCATGGTCCCGGAAAAAGGCCAGGCGAATCGTGCGGTGGAAAAACTGCTGGCACAGCGCCTGGGGCTGCCGGAAAGCGCCGTAAGGATTGTCAGCGGCCACACCAGCCAGCAAAAGCTGGTTGAGCTCGACGGAATTGAATTGACTGCGATCAAGATGCTGCTTGAACAGGCATAATATTTGACAGCAACTGTAGAATCCCGCGCTACAATAATCCAACCTCAACCATCGACTGATCGACGGGATAGATCCCACTACAACTCAAGCCATGCTGAAGCAATTCACACATCACCGGCAGTTTTGGCTCATCGCCCTGATGATTTTCATGCTGGGTGCCGTGCAGCTGATTCAGGCGTCAGTACTGCATGACCATGCCAGGGAAACAGTGGATTGCGCACTGTGCCATGTCCCGCTCATTGATGATCCTGGCACCCACAGTATTCCCAAACCCAATTTCAAGGCAGAGGGCAGCTATCGTTTCTTTCTCGCGCAACAGCTGATCCCAAGCCGCAACCCTTCGCCCTATCAAGGTCGCGCTCCTCCCGCCCTTTTTCTCTGAAACCTGACATAACTGACCACTGTTCCGGGCTGAAGCCTGGTTTCCCCTCCTTGGGCATGGTCCGTTCCATCTAACAGATTTTTCGAGAGAACATCATGCGTAATCTTGTTTCCGTAACATTGTCATTCAGCCTGATAGCCATTGGCATACACCAGGCCCAGGCCCAAACCCCGCAAAAAGCCCAGCAAGAGGAGATCTATGAACTGATCACCACAGCCATTCACACCAAAAGTTCAGAAACCGCCTTGCCAGTTACCGTGCTCGCCGGTGACTCATTGCACGATGCCATCCGCGGCACCCTCGGTGATACCCTCGCCAGCCAGCCCGGCATCAACAACGCCTCCTTTGGCCCGGCGGTAGGACAAACGGTTATTCGCGGCCAGCAAGGACGTCGCGTGATGAACCTGAGCAACGGCATTCCCAATGCGGATGCCTCCGGCAATTCGGCAGATCACGCGCAAACCGTGGAAGCCATTCTCGCCACCTCTATCGAAGTACTGCGCGGTCCCTCTACCCTGCTCTACGGAGGCGGTGCCATCGGCGGAGTGGTAAATGTCATTGATAGACGCATAGTCTCTGCGCTGCCAGAAACGCCAGAGCTGGCCATCGAAACCCGTCACGACACTGCCGCAGACATGAATACTGCCGTCGGCAGCCTTGATTTTGCTACCGGCAATTTCGCCTGGCATTTCGATGGCATGAAGCGCGATTGGAACGCCCTGGATATTCCTGGACTGGCGATTGATCCTGCGTACCTCGACATGGATTCAGGCGTTGAAGCACTTGCGGATGATGCCAATGATACCGAAGGTTTTATTCCCAACAGTGGTGGCGAATCCACCGCCGCCACTGCCGGTTTGTCCTGGGTATTGGCCAACGGTTTCATTGGAATGTCCATCAACCAGCAAGACAACACTTACGGCTTGCCGCCAGGCGCACATAGCCATGCCCATGAGCACGAGGATGCCAACGGACCGGCAGAACCCGAGGCTCCAGGAGCCGATTTCGTTTTCATCGACATGGAACGCACGCGTTATGACCTTAGCGGGGAATGGAATGACCTGGCCTCTTGGGCAGAAACCGTCACCTATCAACTGAGCCATACCGATTACGCACACGCCGAGATCGAGGGCACGGGCGCTATCGGCACGCGCTACAGCAATGATTCCTGGCAACAGCGCCTGCAAGTGACGCACACCGATACAAGCGAACGTCATGGGGTCATCGGACTCCAATACAGTCAGGAAGAGTTTGCCGCGCTGGGTGATGAAAGCTTTATTCCGGTTACCGACATCGACTCCAGAGGTGTATTCGTGGTCGAAGATTTCCATAACGGTCCACTTACCTTTGAACTTGGTGCCCGCTTCAACCAGGACGTCTATGCACCGCTCAATGACAACGCACCGAACCGGGATTTCGCTACCGTGAGTTTTTCAGGATCCAGCTTGTGGGATGTCACCGACACGGCAACCCTGGGACTCGCGTTGTCACGCTCCCAGCGCGCGCCCTCCGTGGAAGAGCTTTATTCCAATTATGGATTGGCCACGCCGGAAGCTTGTGTCATTCACTTTGCCACCGGCTCCTGTGAAGTGGGCAACGTCGATTTTACCGAAGAAACCTCACTCAATACCGACCTGACGCTCTATCTGGATTACGGACGTTTCAGCGCCACGTTCACCGCGTTCTACAACCGTTTCAATGATTACATCGGCCAGATCAATACGGGTGCCAATGTGGATGATTTCCCGGTGCGCGCCTATCGCCAGGATGATGCGCGTTTCACCGGCATTGAAGTGGACGCCAACCTTGAACTGAATGCCGAGTTCGACTTGCGCATCTTTGGCGACACCATTGCCGGCAATTTTGACAGCAACGGCGATGTGCCACGCATGCCGTCCAACCGTTACGGCATGGAACTTTCCTTCAACAAGGCGCGCTGGACCGCCTATGCAAGCATGCTGCATGCCACTGCGCAGGATCAGCCTGGCTTTGCGGAACTGCCCAGTGCTGCCTGGACCCGTTTCGACATGGGAGCCGATTACAGTATGGAGACGGGAGCGAATGGGGATTTGCTGTTGTTCGTGAAATTGCGCAATCTTACGGATGAGGAAATACGCCTATCCACCTCGTATTTGCGCGGGTTTGCACCGGAGGCCGGCAGATCACTCGAAACCGGCGTGCGCTACCGCTATTGATGTTCAGTCTGGATTCAGGGTACTGGTTTAATCTTGCTGTTACCCGGAATCCCTATCCTCGGGAGGATCAGATGAACACCGTCAAAACCCTTTGTTTGATGTTTGCGCTGTTGTCGACAGAAGCAGTACTGGCAGACCATCGTGACACCTATGGCAGCCATCCCGGCAGGGGCAATAACTCGCACCGTTACCAGTTGCCAGAAAGGGGCGGCTGGCAGCACCAAAACCGGTATAACGACCGGCGCGACCATGATGTTTCGGTAAATGTCATTGTTGGCAACCCCGCGCCCTTCAATCAATGGGCTCCGCAATGGCGTGATGATTACCGGAGCAGGCGTGATCATCATGCCCACGACAACTCCACTTTCGTATTCAACAGCAGCCTGGGCTTTATTTCCGGCCTTGTCGTTGGCACGCTCGCCGCTCCCCAAACGACTTACCGCGACCCTTACGTGCGGGAATATCGTGAGGAGCCGGTGGTCGTGATTGAGCGCAACCGACGCAGCACAGGTATCAGCTTGTTCAGGGATCGCTTCGGGCAGTGTTATGAAAGGGAGACTGATTATTACGGTAACGAGATTCGGCGCAGGGTGGCGGAATATCATTGCGATTTCTGAATGTCAGGCTTGCTCGAACCGCACGATAAAGCGGGCACCCCCCCAGTCGTTGCGGCGCACTTCGATTTCACCGCCGTAGGCACTGACGATATCCACCGCCACTGCAAGACCGATGCCCTGGCCAGTCGTCACGGTATCGGCTCTTGCACCGCGCTGCAGCACCCACTGCTTGTCCTGCTCGTCGATACCCTTGCCATCGTCATCAATTTTCAGAATCAGGATGCGGGCTTCCTGCTTTACCGTCAGGCCGATACGACTGCGGCCATATTTGAAAGCATTGTCCAGCAAATTGCCGCACAGCTCCGTCAAGTCGCTTTCCTCCCCGTAAAAGACCGCATCATCCGCTATGCTGGTTTCAACCTGCATGGCCTTGTCGCGGTAGACCTTGCCCAGTGCAGCAAGCAATTTATGGATGACTGCTGCAACGGGAACCGGTTTTGCCAGCACCCGGGAATGATTGGATTTGACGGCGCGTCGCAGTTGATACGAGATGATTTCATCCATGCGGGCAAGCTGCTCCTCCATTTCGCGCAATTGTTGCGGCGGCAAACTCGCCTCGCGCCGGGTTTCCTGCAACGCGGATGACAACACCGCCAATGGGGTCTTCAGGCTGTGCGCCAGATCTCCGAGTGTCGTACGGTAGCGACCTTGTCGCTCCCGCTCGCTCTTGATCAGCATGTTCAGGTTTCTGGTCACCGGCTGCAGCTCGCTCGGATAGTGACCCTGCAACTGGTCACGATCCCCGCTTTCAATGGCTGACACATCCCCTGCCAGCAACTGCAAGGGACGCATGCCCCAGCGCAACAGGATGTACTGGGCAATGGAAAGAACCACTGCCATGGCACCAAACCATAGTGAAAGGTTGGACTGGAATTCACGTATCTGCGCCGCAGAAGGCGCAGAGGACTCCAGCGCAACGAAGCTGTAGTTTCTATCCTGGTTTTCCCAATAGGTACCATACCGTGCCCATACCAATTCACCCAGATCTTCTGCAGACACACTGCCATACAGGGTTTCGCCTGTACTTAGCGCGTCCCGCATGATGACCGTGGTATCGATTGCAAGATTCAGCGCGGAGGGACTGCGCCAGACTTCCAGTCCCTCGCTGTCGAGAATCAGGCCATAGAGTCCGGAATCAATCTGGGAAAAGCGTGCATCATCCAGTTCCGGCATGAAGAAGCCGGTCTCTTCCTCTTCTGCTACACCGAGCAAGGCAAAGATGCGCAATTGCAGCCGCTCTTCCACTGCTGCCGCCACGCTTTCCTTGTAGACGCGATCGAGCACAATGCCGGCAAAGCCGAGAAACAGAATCAGCAGCACACCAAAAGCCAGAACGAGGCGTTTCTGCAGGGACCAGGCTGGTCGATTACTTGCCAGAGGGGACATTGAAACGGTAGCCCAGGCCTCTCACGGTATCGATGGGCTTGAGGGTTTCGTCAGGATCAAGCTTCTGTCGCAGGCGGCGAATGAACACTTCCAGCACATTGCTGTCCCGGTCGTGATCCTGATCATAGAGATGTTCGGTAAGTTCGGTTTTGGACACCACCTTGCCAGGGTGCAACATCAGGTATTCGAGTACCTTGTATTCATAGGCGGTGAGTTCGACGTCAGCACCAGCAACGCGCAGTTGGCGTGCCGTGGTATCCAGGCTTACAGTGCCAAACTCGAGCGCCGGCTTGGAAAAGCCAGCCGCCCGCCTCAGCAAGGCATTAAGGCGAGCGCGGATTTCCTCGATCTGGAAGGGTTTCACCACGTAATCGTCTGCCCCGGCATCCAGGCCTTCCACTTTGTCGGTCCAGTTGTCGCGTGCGGTGAGAATGAGGATGGGGAAGGTGCGGCCCTTGCTGCGTATGGTGCGAATCAGGGTGATGCCGTCGATTTCCGGCAAACCCAAGTCAATGATCGCGGCATCGTAATCATACTCGCAGGCGTGAAACAGGCCGGCTTTGCCGTCTGTGGCACTGTCCACGATATAGCCGTTGTCACTCAAGGCCTTGACCAGGCGTGCACGCAACAGATCTTCGTCTTCTACAACCAGCAAGCGCATGTGCAGTCCTGTTATTCAGACGGACGAGAAACCCTGCCGGAATTGGCATCGACAAAAACGTTGAACACATTGCCGGCCTGATCCATGCGAATACGCCAATAGCCGTCTTCCAGTCGCACACTCAGCACCCTGCCTTCGAACGCTTCCCTCGCGAGCTCCGAAGCTTCCCGTCTGCCAACCCTGGTGCGGGATTCCTCGGCACCGTTCTCCAGCAACTGATTCTGGATCTGCTCTTCGCGGGATGGGGGAGCATAGGCAGGCTGGGCATGCACAGGCGCTGCGGCCAGCAGAAATCCGGACACGATAAAACGGATAAAAAACATCCGGTTTTTCATGTGGTTTCCGAGCTGCGTGCGTGGGCTGGACTTCATGGATGGACTGATTCCCGGCTCAGCGAGAGCGGCTCATTGTACTGGCTGGATGTCTACCCTGACCCTTAGCGTGGTGCCTGGATCATCCGGCAAACGTACAGTTTGCTCCAGCCCATTGTAGCTATAGCGAACATCATAACCAATCAGTTTCTCCTGCTGCTGCACGTTGTGCACCGTGCGGCAACGTTCAACAACGTCGACATATTCGGCCTGGCGTGATGCATTCGCCGAGCCGATATCCCGGCCAATGGAGCCACCCAAAATGGCACCTACCACTGTGCCGACCTGCTGGTTACGCTTGTGATGGCCCGCGGCATTGCCCAGGGCACCGCCAATCACTGCACCAAGAATACCCGGCGTAGCTGAACGCTGGTCGCGATAACCGGCTTCACGCACCACCTCTTCTTCCCAGCATTCCTGGCTTGGCGTGGAGCTTTCCACAACCCGATAGATCGGCGTGCTCGACAGCACCTGCGCTTCCTCATAAACGGTTGCAGCCTGGAGCGAACCCGACCAATACAAAGGCAACATGGCTGCCAAGGTTATCAATTTGCCAGTTCCAAGTTGCATGTTTTACCCCTTGTTACGATGATTTGGGTGGTGACTGTAAATCCGGATCACTGAATCCCTCCTGAACAAGCACAAAAAGACACATTTTGACGGCCTGCGTTTGTCAGAATCAGACAATTGGAGTAATAATGACTCAATTAAAAATTGCTGCATGGATGCCGCGATCATAATGAGAACATGCATGGAGTTGTTTACCCTTTTTTTCAGCCTGCTGATTGGACACGCCATCGCGGACTTTGTCTTGCAACCGGCCCCCATGAGCCGTGGCAAAAACCGCCGCAATCATCTGCAGGATGAATACGGGCAAGGCTTCCCTCCCTGGTATTACTGGCTATCTGCCCATGCCCTGACTCATGCCGGGTTTGTCATGATGATTACCGGCTCCGTGCTGTTCGCCATCATCGAAGCACTGACGCATGCGCTGGTCGATATTGGCAAATGCGAACGTTTGTACAACTTCCACATGGACCAGCTACTGCACGTGGTCCTGAAAGCGCTTTATTGCGTGCTGTTCTATTACGGCATCAGCTAACCCTTCCCCTCCTTTCAAGCAGGCACAGAAGAACTCACCTCATGCGCCAGTCAATCCATGTTCTGTTCTTTTCATTCCAGCTGGTCCTGAGCCAGGCTGCCCTGGCGGCTTTGCCGCAGCCAGTAGCTACTGTGCACGGTCAACTGCAGGGCACTGCTACGGAAATGACCGGTATGGCGTTATTTCGCGGCGTGCCTTATGCCGCAGCGCCGGTGGGTGCCAATCGCTGGCGCGAGCCTCAGGCCGTGAGCGCCTGGGCAGGAGTACGCCAAGCTACCGAATTTGCTGCTCGCTGTGTCCAGGGTGGTTTCGCACCTGGCGCTGAGCAGCCGTTGACCAGCGAAGATTGTCTATACCTCAATATCTGGACGCCGGCAGACACTGCCGCTGCTGCCCTGCCTGTGTTGATATGGA
>JBIIWM010000289.1:0-3305 GCA_044338875.1 Pseudohongiellaceae bacterium
CGACCGCAGCCAGCAACTCCCGGTTCCAACCCTTTTCACCCACATCATGGTTGGCTTGCCAGGACACTATACGCAACAGGAAATTGTCTTTTCCGGGTTCGTAGCCGTTGTCCACTGCAACCGTTGCATCCGGTTTGAAATAATCAGGATGCAGGTAAGCCAGTTCATGATAGCCCTGGTATTTACGATGATGCGCAGGCAGCCATGCACTGTAGCAGTTCGGGACCACTACCAGCCTGGCAAAGGGATAGGTAATGGCATTTTGCAGCTTGGCATTTTCGGTATCGTAGAAAACCAGTGAAGGGATGCCCGTGAGCTTGCCGACATGCGCGATGAACGTACCTCCGATTGCGAGCATGACATCCGGCTTGAATTTCCTGGTGACACGCCACAAGCGCCAGTCACGTTGCAGCAACTCGCGCAGCAGCGAGAGTTTGCTTTTACCCAATTTGCTTAAAGTAAGATGCGGAATTCCCAAATGATCAAGCAACGCGAGAGTGACATCCTTTTCTCTGGAGGTGAACAGCACCTCATGTCCTTCTTGTATCAACCTTGCTGCGGCGTTCTTGAAAAAATGAACATGTGCCGGATGATTTACGTCTATTAGTACTTTCAAATTTTTATTCCAGACAACTCTGGTGTAACAGGGTTAATTCCAGTCATTCCGTTGCTTTGCCGCTGTTTTTGATTGTCCAATGGTCAGACGAAAAGAGTTCCAGTACCAAGGACTGCACTGGAACAACTTGGCGTTTCTGCTCACCGGTTCAGCCCAGCGTAGCAGCGCCGGCAGCAGCCACAATACCATCCTGATCCGAATTGACGCCGGAAACACCTACCGCTCCAATCACCTTGCCACCCACGATCAGCGGCAGGCCACCTTCGGCAGCGACTACATCACGCATCGTCATTACCCGCAGGCCAAGCCCGCCGCCGGCGACCATGTCCTGGAAGGCTTTGCTTGGACGCTTGTACAAGGCGGCAGTTCTTGCCTTGTCCTGGGCCACCATCACACTGGCGGTCTGGGTATCATCGCGCTTGATGAAGCCGACGAGATTGCCGGCAGTATCAACTACCGCGATGGCAACGTTCCAGCCTTGCTTGATCGCTTCAGCTTCGGCTGCGGCCAGTACTTTTTTGGTTTGTTCGAGGGTGACAGTGGGACCGTAGGTGGTGCTCATGCGTTAGCTCCTGGGGGTTTAATTTGACTGTTTGACGTTGATTACCTGCGCTTCTTCAATGCGCTTTTTCCATTCTGCCGGACCGCTCTGGTGTACCGAGTTTCCGTTGACATCCACCGCTACCGACACCGGCATGTCTTCAACCTCGAATTCATGGATCGCTTCCATGCCAAGATCCTCAAAGGCCACGATGCGGGCTTTCTTGATGGCCTTGGAGACGAGATAGGCCGCCCCGCCGACTGCCATCAGGTATACCGCCTTGTGTTTCTTGATGGCCTCGATGCCAGCAGGACCCCGCTCGGCTTTGCCGATCATCCCAAACAGACCCGAGTAAGCCAGCAAGTCATCGGTGAATTTGTCCATGCGCGTTGCCGTGGTGGGACCGGCTGGGCCGACAACCTCGTCACGCACAGGATCCACTGGTCCGACGTAATAAATGAATTTGCCCTTCAGATCGACCTCTTTGGGGAGTCCCTTGCCACTTTTGTAGAGTTCGATCATGCGTTTGTGCGCTGCATCACGCCCGGTAAGCATCTTGCCGCTGAGCAGCAAGGTGTCACCGGGTTGCCACGATGCAATTTCCTCGCGCGTTACCGTATCAAGATTCACCTTGCGCGCAGAGGGACCGACATCCCAGCTGATCTTCGGATAATCCTCCAGTTTTGGTGGATGCTGTTCGGCAGGACCGGAACCATCGAGTACGAAATGTGCGTGGCGGGTGGCGGCACAGTTCGGAATCAGTGCCACAGGCAGCGACGCCGCGTGCGTCGGATAGTCCAGGATCTTTACATCCAGCACGGTGGTAAGCCCACCCAGTCCCTGGGCACCGATGCCCAGTGCATTCACTTTGTCCATCAACTCCAGGCGCAACTCTTCCACCCGGTTTTTCGGACCGCGTACTCTCAATTCATCGATATCGACCGGGTCCATCAGGGCTTCCTTGGCCAGCAACGCGGCTTTTTCAGCGGTACCGCCAATGCCGATGCCGAGCATACCGGGTGGGCACCAGCCCGCTCCCATCGTGGGCACGGTTTTCAGCACCCAATCAACGATGCTGTCACTGGGATTAAGCATGGCAAGTTTCGCCTTGTTTTCGGAACCACCACCCTTGGCTGCCACCGTGATCTCCACAAGATCACCTGGCACGATAGTGGTATGGATCACAGCAGGCGTGTTGTCCCTGGTGTTTTTACGTGCACCGGCCGGATCACTGAGGATGGAAGCACGCAGTTTGTTGTCAGGATCGAGATAGGCACGGCGGACGCCTGCGTTGATCATGTCCTCCAGGCTCATGGTGGCATCCCACTGCACGTTCATCCCCACCTTGACGAACACAGTCACAATCCCGGTGTCCTGGCAGATGGGGCGATGGCCCTCGGCGCACATGCGCGAATTGATGAGGATTTGCGCCATGGCATCACGGGCAGCGGGGCTTTCCTCACGTTGCCAGGCACGGTGCACAGCCTGAATGAAATCAATGGGATGGTAATACGAGATGAACTGCAGTGCGTCCGCCACACTGCTGATAACATCGTCTTGGCGAATGATAGTCATGACAAAGCGGTCTCAAGAATTGGAAGTGGGAATCCATGACCGAATTCTAGCATGTATAATCACCCGATCTTCACTTGGGCGCCCTCATTGGGACCCTGTTCAGGGCTATGTAATGAAACCAGTTTTTGGTCTGCTGTTGGGACTGCTGCTATCTGCCAGCGTGAGCGCGCAGGAGGCCTTCACCATCCTGTTTCTGGGAGACTCACTGACGGCTGGCTATGGCCTCGAAGAAGGCGAATCATTCCCCAGCCTGCTGGCGGATCGATTCATTACTGAAGGCAAGAACATTGAAGTGATCAATGCCGGCATCAGTGGCTCCACTTCCGCCAGCGCCCTCGGTCGCCTGCAGTGGTACATCCGCTCCAGGCCGGAACTGATGGTCCTGTCGCTCGGAGCCAACGATGGACTGCGCGGCCTGGCCGTCGAAGAAATGAAAGCAAATCTCATCAAGACCATTGAGTTCGCGCAGGCCAATGGGGTCAAGGTAGTTCTTACCGGAATGCTGATACCACCCAATTACGGACCCGACTATACCGAAGCGTTTGCCGCGGTATTCCCGGCGCTGGCTGAGCA
>JBIIWM010000290.1:0-3291 GCA_044338875.1 Pseudohongiellaceae bacterium
GCGAATTGATGGTGCAGCAGCCCGCGGTCTATCGCCAGCAGAAGCGCTGGGCGGAAGTGCCGGATGCGGCGCTGAGCAAGGCGCTGCCGTTCTGGGATTTCGGCCACATCATCCAGGTGCTGCACAGCTTGCAGGAACTGGGCTTGGTACTGTGCGAAACCGTAAGTGGCAAACCCGAAAACCGCTTGCTTGCGGTTAACCAGCCCGACAAGCATGCACCCCAAAACCAGATACCTGCTACACCGGCACCCAAGCCAAAACCGGCGCCGGCATCCATGCCCGCCCCTGTCGCGGCACCTGCATCTGCACCCATGTCCGCGACCAAGTCGGTCCCCGCGGGTACTGGCGGTGCGGCCACGCTGATCCCGAGCAATTGGCAGCCGGACGCCACGCTGATGCAACTGTGCGCCCAGCGCAACATTCCGGCAGATTTCATTGCGCAGGAAGTGCCCGCCTTCGTCGTGTATTGGCGCGAGCGCGGCAAGGCGCAGTATTCCTGGCACAACACTTTCCTCAGCTGGATGGTGGCGCGCTGGGAAAAGCAACGGGCATTTCACGGTGCCAAGGATCTCGAAACCACGATGTCGGCAAACTGGCTACCCAGTGAGGAAGCCGTCAGCATTCTCGAACATGCCGGGATCAGCCTCGGCTTCATCGAAGATGCCGTGCCCGAGTTCGTGCTGTACTGGCGCGAAAAAGGCATCAGTGTCAGCGAATGGAACAGCAAGTTCATTGCCCATGTCCGGCGCCAGTGGGTGCGCTACACCCATACCCTGGAAAACGACACCACACCGCGCCCGATTCCCCCGGATTTCAAACCGGACCCCGCCTGCTTTGACGTACTGTCGATGGCCAACATCGACCTGGATTTTGCGTGGGCGCAAGTGCCGGAATTCATGCTGTATTGGCAGGATCGTAACGAAGTACAGGCCTCGTGGAACACCAAGTTCCTGCAACATGTGAAATTCAAATGGGCGCAGCAGATGCAGCCCAGCCAGCCGCTGTTGGACAAGCTCACCGACCGCAGCTGGGCGGATTAAGCCG
Organism: Pseudohongiellaceae bacterium; assembly: GCA_044338875.1. GTDB lineage: Bacteria > Pseudomonadota > Gammaproteobacteria > Pseudomonadales > Pseudohongiellaceae > CAILUG01. The sequence goes on from JBIIWM010000290.1 coordinate 1,045, forward strand.
CTCGCAGGTTGTGCCGGCATCCCCGCACGCTCCAGAATCCTCATCCCCCCGGAAGTTTCACACAGACCCAAGTCAGCAAGATTCGGCTCGTCCCTGCACGCGCGACACCGCACAATGCTGCGCACTTCATCCAGGGTGTGCGCCAGGCCATGCGGTCATTCCATACGAACACAGCAATCAGCACGGCGACCAGTTCCGACAGCGGCAGTGCCTTGCTGGATGCTGGCGATACCTCCGGCCACAAGTCTGGGGTAAAGTGCGGTCATGTCTGATTACGAGCGCATTGCCAAAGCCCTTGCATACCTGCAGGAGCGAGTGACGGAGCAACCGTCACTCGAAGAACTGGCTGCGCATTTGCATCTGAGTCCGTTTCATTGCCAGCGCCTGTTCACGCGCTGGGCCGGCACCACGCCCAAGCGGTTTTTGCAGGTAGTGACACTGGAACTGGGCAAGAATCTGCTGGATCAATCCTGCTCGGTACTGGAAACCAGCGCAGCACTGGGACTGAGCAGCACATCGCGCTTGTACGATCATTTTGTACAACTGGAAGCGGTGACACCGGGCGAATACAAAAATCGCGGGGCAGGCATGCTGCTCAGTTACGGCGTAAGCGCTACGCCCTTGGGCCGCATGTTGCTGGCGCAGACACCACGCGGGATTTGCAAGGCTGCGTTTGTGGAATCAGAGGAAGCGGAAACGCGTGCGCTGCTGGAACTGCAGCAGCTGTGGCCGCTGGCGAACCTGCAACTGCAGCAAGCACGTGCAGATGCACTCAGTGCACAAATCTTCAGCGCCAGGACGCTAGCGGCAACACCCCTCTCCGTGCATGTACAAGGCACCAATTTCCAGCTGGCCGTGTGGCGTGCGCTGCTGCAGGTTCCGCGGGGCAGTGCAGTGAGTTATTCGCAAATTGCCGCGGCAGTCGGTTCGCCGTCGGCAGCCCGCGCGACCGGCACGGCGATTGGCGCCAATCCGGTAGCGGTGCTGATTCCCTGTCATCGGGTGATCCAGCAAAGTGGGGCACTGGGCGGTTATCGCTGGGGCACGGAGCGCAAGCTGGCCCTACAGGCCTGGGAAAGGATCAAGGGGATCAAGGGGTCAGAGTAACTTGATCGCCATCACAACCCTGTATTCAGATCCTGCTACAGGATCAAGTTACTCTGACCCCTTGATCTTAAAGCCCCAGGTCGGAGAGACCTGGATGCTCTGAAGGGCGCGGTCCCAACGGCCAGCGGAACAGGCGCTCGCTCTCGTTGATCGCCAGATCGTTGATGCTGGCATGACGCTGTTGCATCAGGCCATTGGAATCGAATTCCCAATTCTCGTTGCCGTATGAGCGGAACCACTGCCCGGACTCATCGTGCCATTCATAGGCAAAGCGCACTGCGATGCGATTGTCGGTAAAGGCCCACAATTCCTTGATCAGGCGGTATTCCAGCTCCTTTGCCCATTTGCGCTCGAGAAAGACCTTGATCGCGGGCCTGCCATTGATGAACTCGGCACGGTTGCGCCACGCGCTGTCCGCAGTATAGGCAAGGGACACTTTTTCCGGATTGCGGTTATTCCAGCCATCTTCGGCGGCACGTGCTTTCTGGATGGCAGTTTCACGGGTGAAGGGGGGAAAGGGAGGACGCTGTTCACTCATGGTGATTCTCCAATTTTTCTTGTTGAGGCAGACCGCGTGTCCGCCCTGCAGTTATCTTCGGGGAATTAATTTACCATAGAGCACCATGAACATTCCCGATTTCACAACACTCGCTCAACAGATCAAGCTCTGGGGGCGCGAGCTGGGTTTTCAGCAGGTGGGCATCACGGATGTGGATGCCGGCCCACATGCGGCGTGGCTGCAGGACTGGCTCGACCAGCAGTATCACGGCGACATGCAGTACATGGAACGCCATGCTGCGCTGCGCAAGAATCCTGCAGAGTTGCATCCAGGCACCTTGCGCGTAATCTCGGTGCGCATGGACTATCTGGCCGGCGATACCGCCATGACACATGTACTGCAGAATTCCCGACAGGCTTATGTCAGCCGCTATGCCCTGGGGCGCGACTATCACAAACTGATTCGCCGCCGCCTGCAGCAGTTGGCCGATCAGATTCAAGCGCATATCGGCAATTTTGGCTATCGCGCCTTTGTGGATAGTGCACCGGTACTTGAACGTGCCTTCGCCGAAAAAGCCGGCCTGGGCTGGATCGGCAAGAACACCATGCTGATCAACAAGCGTGCCGGTTCCTGGTTTTTCC
>JBIIWM010000078.1:0-11422 GCA_044338875.1 Pseudohongiellaceae bacterium
TGATCTCGCCGTTATGGGCGAGCATACGGAAGGGCTGGGCCAGCGGCCATTTCGGCAAGGTATTGGTCGAGAAACGCTGGTGGAAGGTACACATGGCCACTTCCACTTCCGGATTTTTAAGGTCCAGATAAAAATTCGGCAAATCTGCCGGCATCATCAGTCCTTTGTAGGACAGCACGGAGTGCGACAGGCTGCTGACGTAGAAGTCGGTATCGGCAGCCAGTTTGTTTTCGGCTTTGCGGCGCGCGACGAACATTTTTACGGACAAGGCAGTTTTGTCGAGACTCGGTGCTTCAACAAAGATTTGCTCGATACGCGGCATGCTCTCTTTGGCCATGCGACCGCAGACCGAAGGATCAACCGGCACTGCCCGCCAGCCGACTACCGTCAGGCCCTGGGCCTGCAACTCAGTTTGCAGCACGTCTTTGGCAACGGCAGCTTTCTGCGGGTCCTGGCTGAGGAAAATCATGCCAATGCCGTAATCTGCGCAGAGTTCGTGCTGGAACAGGGAAACCGCGATCTTTCTGAGGAAAGTATCTGGCTTTTGCATCAACAGGCCGCAACCATCGCCGGTGACACCGTCCGCAGCGATGCCGCCGCGATGGGTCATGCAGGTCAAGGAGCTAATGGCAGACAAGAGCAGGTCATGGCTGGCCTGCCCTTCAATATGGGCAACCAGGCCAAAGCCACAGTTGTCCCTGAACTCATCCGGATGATACAGACCCGTTCTCATAGTACTTCTCTGATACTTGGCAAACCTGTTGGAAGGTGCGAATAAAAAGGAGTGTAAATGCAGGTAGAACCGCAGCCTGACATTGCCGCAAAACGGCCGGCCATTCTACACAATGCCTAAAAATGTGGCAATGTCCTTGCCCTACTCTGCCGTTGAGAGCAGCAGATTGATTTACGAAGCGCGGTCAGTGGCTCAGAATTGAGCCAGGGCAGGGCCGGCTTGCAAGGTCTTGATCAAGGTTTCGCGCGGCACTTGTGCATCTATCAGCGCCTCCCCGATCGAATTCAGCAAAATGAACTTCATATTGCCCTGATCGGCTTTCTTGTCCTTGCTCATCAATTGAACCCAGGTATCCACCGCAAGCTCCGGGGGCACTGCCGGCAATCCTGCGGCAACCACCAGAGCCTTGATTTCGCCAGCTTCTGCGGCATCCAGATAACCAAGGCGTACCGACAAATCTGCCGCCATCACCATGCCGACCCCCACGGCCTCACCATGCAGCCAGGCACCGTAGCCAAGCGCGGTTTCGATCGCATGGCCGAAGGTATGGCCCAGATTGAGCGTGGCCCTGATACCATCTTCCTTCTCATCTGCGGCAACAATTGCAGCTTTTTCTTCACAGCTGATGCGTATCGCGTAACGCAAACTCTCTGAATCACGCTGCAACAAACTGCTCATGCTCGAGTTTAGCCACTCGTGAAACCTTCGATTATTGATGAATCCGTATTTGATAACCTCAGCCAAACCAGCCTTGAGTTCACGGTCCGGCAAGGTCGCCAGCGTGGAAATATCGGCAAGCACACAGCGGGGCTGGTAGAACGCTCCCACCATGTTTTTGCCCAGCGGCCGGTTCACCCCGGTTTTGCCACCGACCGAAGAATCGACCTGGGACAACAGGGTGGTGGGAATCTGGATGAAGTTCACGCCGCGCTGATAGGTGGCTGCCGCGAAACCGGTCATATCGCCAATGACGCCACCCCCGAGTGCTATCAAGGTGCATGAGCGCGAAAAATTATGCTCCAGCAAGGCATCGTAAATGGCCGTAACTGTTTCGAGGGTCTTGAACGCTTCGCCATCGGGCAAGATGACGGTTTTTACCTTGTATCCGGACAAGGTTGCCACCAGCTGGTCCAGATAGAGGGGGGCAATGGTTTCATTGGTGACGATACAGACCTGACTGCTGCCAATATGCGGCGTGAGCAGATCTGCGCGGGACAACAGGTGCTCTCCAATGTGGATTGGATAGGAGCGATCACCAAGTTCTACTTGCAGGGTTTCCAAGCGGGTATTCTTCATTGATTGAGTTGTCTGCAGTGGACGACTATGCGCCCACGACCTGGTTGATTTGTTCCATGATCTCGGTGCAAACGGCACGCGGACTGCGTCGACTGGTCAGCACACTGATATCCGCAACCTCCTTGTACAACGGCTCCCGGATATCCATCAGCGTCACAAGCTTGGCCTTGGGGTCGTCGACATTTTGCAACAGCGGGCGTTTCTGGTCGCGTCGCGTCCGCTCTACTTGCTGGGTTATCGTGGCGCGCAGGTACACGACCAACCCGCGTTTACGCAGATGTTTGCGGTTCTCTTCCGCCAGGATGGCACCGCCGCCCGTAGCCAGCACGATATTGTCCAGGGCGCACAACTCTTCAATGACATTGCGCTCGCGCACACGGAAGCCTTCTTCACCTTCCACATCGAAAATCCAGGAGATATCCGCCCCGGCACGCTCCTCAATCACTTGATCGGAGTCGTAGAAAGTCTTGCCCAACTCTTCCGCCAGCAAGCGGCCGATTGTGGTTTTGCCAGCCCCCATGGGTCCGACCAGGAAGACATTATTCAAGGTTTTTTGCATTCGAATTAACTACCAGAAACCGGATTGCGGACGGTTGTCCACAATCCAGGACGCAAATTTACTGCAAGTGGTGCGCTTGGCACCAGATTACATGATTTCCTTGATGATGGAAGGTGTGATGAAAATCAGCAGTTCCGTTTTACTTTCAGAATTTTCAGTGCGCTTGAACAGATTTCCCACATAGGGCAGGTCGCCAAGCAAGGGGGTCTTGGTTACCGAGGTTGTGGTCTCTTCGCGGAACACACCACCCAGAACGATAGTGTCGCCGTCATTGACCAGCACTCGCGTTGTAACCGAGTTGGTGGCAATGGCAGGAATTGTGCCCGAGCCTGGCACCACTGAATCCTGGTGTATTTCCAGCAGCATGATGATGCGGCCATCCGGAGTAATCTGCGGCGTCACATCCAGCGAAAGCGCTGCAGTGACGAATTCTGTCGTGGAGCCACCGGCAGTACCGCCCGCCTGGGCCTGATAGGGAATCTGCAAACCGGATTCGATCCTGGCATTTTGCTGATCCTGGGTTGTAACTTTTGGCTGGGCAATCACTTCACCGTTACCACTGGCTTCCAGCGCTGACAATTCGAGTTCCAGCAACCCCTTGTTGCCCTGATAACCGATGGCGATACTGGTTGCTCCCGCCGTATCCACACCCAGATCCACGACAAGTGCACCCGGGAAGGTGGGGCCTTCGAGGATGGTCGTTGCCAACGCCTCAGCAAGCGGGGTTCCGCCTGCAACAGCTTCAGCAATTGCCACGCTGTAATCGGCAAGGTTGTTTTGGGCCTCAATGTTGCTCTCCATCGAACCTCCCAATACAAACTGATCGCCAGCTTCCGGGAAGTTCTGCGAGCCACCCCACTTTACTCCCAGCGCATCACTGAAAGAGGTAGCCGCATTGACAATTCTTGCTTCAATCAATACCTGGCGCACCGGCACATCCAAGCGCGCCAGCAACGACTTGATGTCATCAATAACCGTCTGGACATCCTGCACGATGATTGTATTGGTGCGGACATCAATGGAGGCGCGGCCCCTGGCAGAGAGGACACCGCCACTGGTGGATGCACCACCAGCTTCTGCAGCCCTTCCTTGCAAAAGGGTCAGGAAATCCTGGGCAGACGCATAATTGACTTCAATATACTCCGTCACTAGTGGCGCCAACGATTCAGTTTGCTGCGAGGCTTCCAGTTCCTTCAGTTCGGTCGCTGCGATTTCTTCGGCAGGCGCAATGTAGAGTACGGTGCCTACCAGGCGCTTGCCCAGCCCACGCGGCTTCAGCACCATGTCCAGTGCCTGGTCCCAAGGCACGTCGACCAGGCGCAGTGTCATCGTTCCGGTAACGTTGTCACCAACCACGAGGCTGAAATTATTGAAATCGGCCAGGATCTGCAGCACGGTACGAATTTCGATATTCTGGAAATTAAGGTCAATAGGCTCACCGGTGAAGGCATTCATGCCTGAGACTCCGCCTGCCGATACTTCCTGATCCACACTCAGGACATTGACGATGTATTGATTATTGCTTTGATAGGCAAGGTATTCGAATTGCCCGTCAATTTCCGCCAGCACCACCGCATTGTCATCTTCGTTGTAGACGCTGACGGTCTGTACCGCTGTGGCAAAATCCTGCACATCAAGACGCACCTGTTGCTCACGGCCAACTTCGGCATTGGCAAATTCGATCACCAGGCGAGATCCGCTCTGACTGACATTGGCATTCAGGCCGGTACGGGCGAGATCAATGACAATTTGGCCAGAGTTGTCGTCGCCACGCCTGAAATCCACGCCGGCAATATCACTGCCGGTGGCTCCTACCGGAGCAAACCCTGCATCACTGCTGTCTGTATCAGCTGCTGCTGTGACATTATTTGCAGCCGCATTTTGTGAAACATTTTGCTCACCATTTTCCCCACCATTTTGTTGCTCACCATTCAGCTCGCCAACCACGATGAACAAGGAATTGCCCTGGACGCGTGTTGCATAGGGAGCAGACTGGATCAGATTGACCACCATCCTGGTTCGACCCTGGGCCTCCAGAATGGTCACACTATCAGCATTGTCAAAACTCAGGGGAAAGCGGCGTTCTTCCAGCTCGCTGACGACGTTTGCGAAATCCATGGTGAGTCGCGCCGGGGTATCCAGCATGAATACTTCCGGAGTCGGCGGAGTTGCGCTGAATTCCAGCTCGATTTCGAAGCGCGAACCTGACAGCGATGAAAAGCTGATGTCCTGCAGGGCAGTTTGCGCATTGGCGGCAGATGCCAGCAGGAAACACGACAGACCAGCCGCCAGGCACAGCCCGTTCAGCACATTTCGAAACATGTCTGTAACCTTCATCGCATGACTCCCGACCATTTCCTGGTTCAAAACACCGAACCCCACCTTATTGACCCATGACTATTGTCTGGGGTCTTTCTATCCAGCCATCATCGCCAGTAGGTACGATTTCAACCAGTTCAACTTGTGTTTCTGTCACATTCACGATGCGACCATGATTACGCCCAAGATAATTGCCAACGGTAATCCTCGTGACATTATTGGCCTCATCGCGGATTAGCGCCCACGTGCGACCATCGCGTGACAGCGTCCCCACCATTGCCAAGGCGCCAAGGGCAAAGTTTTCAAGTGCTTCCCTGGGCCGATTTTCATCGGGCCTCACTTCAGCGCTGCGCTGGTTGTTGAGCAGCTCGGAAATATCCACGGGCACGTCAAAGGGGCTGCGCAAACTTGAAGCACTATAGGTGAAGGCTTGGTATGAAACGAATTCCGGTAGTGGCTCAATTGCCGAGGGGGGCCGATTCACGGCTTCATTCACGTAGTTCTGCAGCGCAATCATTTCAGCATCGCCGGAACAGGCGACCAGCAGCAAGGATGCCGCCAGTACAGTCGTGTTGCCCAAGAACCTGCCAAGAGCACGCATCACTTGTCACCATCCGAGTTGTAACGATAGGTGCGTGCAGTGATTCGCATACTTAGTTCATTTCTGTTGGTACCAGCAGAGATGGTGAAATCATGCAGGGTAACGATTCGCGACAGACTGGCGACGCCGCTCACGAAAGCGCCAAAATCATGATAACTGCCCGTTGCCTGAATATTGATGGGCAGCTCAATGTAGAATTCCTGGGCTCTCTCCGGCTGCAGCTGGATGCTATCCAGCTCAAGACCGCTGCCCAGACCGGTAAAGGTTATATCGTCCAACAATCCGGGTACTTCGGTCTTTCCCGGGAGCTGCCTCAGGAGAGCGCCGAACGATTCGTTCATCTCCACCATTTGAGCCCTGTAGGCTTCGAGATTGGCGGCCAATACCGCTTTTGATTCGAGATCCGTGCGCAAGCCGGTTTCGGCCGCGGTAACGCGTGCCAGTTCAGCTTGACGGGTCTTGATGTGGAACCAGTAGCCGCCCCCAAGGCACGCCGCAAACAGCACCACAATCAACAGCAATTTTACCGGCCCTGGCCAGACGCCTATGGATTCAGGATCACTGAGATCATTCCAGTCGAACGCCTTTAGTTCATTGACGGAATCATTAAGCAGTTTCTTGACACGTTCCGGTCTTATCACTGCGCAGCCTCCTCGGTTTCCCCGGCGGGTGTCGTGATGCTCACCATCAACTGGAAACGGTTGCGTCCTGTATCCTGGCCACCGGCTGCGTTGGTTGCGCCAGATACCGCTGAAACCTGACGCAAATTCGGATCTGCAAACCATTCAGAGTCATCAAGCGCCCGCATAAGTGCCGACACCCGGCTGTTCGATTCAGCGACGCCCTCAATGGAAATGCTTTGTTCGGTGGTGGTGATAGTGTCGTAGTACACACCGTCGGGCAGAGTTCTTACCAGCTCGTCAAACAGGCGTACGATAACCGGACGCATGCCCTGCAAATTCTGGATTACAGCCATACGTTCACTCAGGTCTTTCTTCTGCTGCTGCAACTGTCGAATCTCGGCGAGCTCCTTGTCGAGTATTTCAATTTGCTGGGCAAGGTAGACGTTACGCCCATTCTGGTTATCGATTTTGCTGACAATGAACCGATCCACAGCAAGCAGGATCAGGAAGGCTATGCCTGCTGCAATCCCAAGATTGATCAGGAACTGCTGTTTGCGCTCTCCCCGCTCGCGTTCACGCCAGGGCAGTAGGTTGATATTGGCCATTACCTGAATCCTCGCATGGCCAGACCGCATGCCATCATCAGGGAGGCAGCGTCATTTTTGAGTTGCGCCTTGTTGACCTTGCTGCCCACCGCCATTTTGGCGAAAGGATTGGCGACAACGGTCTTGGTGGAGAGCGCGCCCTTCAGCATTTCCGCGAGCCCTGCCGTGGAAGCGACCCCGCCGGCCAACACGATGAGGTCAACGTCGTTGTACTGGCTTGATGAAAAGAAAAACTGCAATGAACGGCTCAATTGTTCAGCCAACTCTTCCTTGAAGGGATCCAGCACTTCGGCGGCATAACTCTCGGGGAGCTCGTTTGCGATGATCGCTTTTTCTGCCTCAGCCGTAGTCAGGCCGTAATGGGACTGAACTGACTGTGACAAGCGTGCGCCGCCGAATACCTGTTCCCTGGTATAGATGGATACTCCATCCTTCAGGATATAGATGGTGGTCATGACGGCACCAATGTCCAGGATGGCCACAATGCCACTGTTGTCCAGGTCCATCTGCTCGCACAGCAGCTTGAACGCCCTTTCCATGGCATAAGCTTCAATGTCGACGTATTGCGCTTCAAAGCCGCCTACTTCCAGCGCTTCTACCCGGCTGTCGACGTTTTCTTTCTTGCAGGCTGCCAGCAGAACTTCCACCATCCCTTCATTTTTCTTTGAAGGACGCTGGCGTTCGAAATCGATGGCTACTTCATCCAGTGGATAGGGAATGTACTGGTCTGCCTCGACGGTAATCTGGTTTTCCATCTCCGCATCAGTCAGGCTGGCGTTCATTTCGATGGTTTTGGTGATTACAGCGGAGCCGGAGACGGCCACGGCTGCCTTGGTAGTGGTTGTTTTGGCGAGGGATGCGAGCTTTTCCATCTCTTCGCCCACGGCTTCAAGATTGCTGATGTTTTTTTCAACAACAGCACCTTCGGGCAAGGGCCGAGAGGCATAGCGTTCCACCATGTATTGATTGCCATTCTTGCTCAACTCCAGCAATTTGATGGAGCTGGAGCTGATATCAATACCAAGCACCGCTTTAGTTTTCTTTTTGAACAAGTCGAGCAAAACCTTACTCCGTTCCAGGTGTCGCTGAATGCCTCAAATACCGCGCCAAGCGTTTGGCATATACAAAAGGCCTACAAACACGTTAATCAATTTAATTAATATTTTCAAGCAATTATGCGACATTATCCATAAATTACCTTAGGATTGTGACCCAGTTCTATTCACGCTTAAAAACCACAGGATGTAGTGCCTGCAAGCTCTGAAATATCTAGATAGGCTGGTTAACTTTACCTCGCCATCGGCAAAAGCAGGTCCGGCAAGGTGTCCGGATCTTCCGTGGAGCTTCATTTTGCCTCCAGGTCCTTGTTTAATCGCAAGCTCAATCCCAACCTTGCTCTTGACTGACAGACCTAGACCTCAAATGGCAAAGCAGCATAGAACAGGTACAATGCCTGCTCCACTCCAAATTCAGTTTTTATCCTTATACCAGTGACCATGCAAACCAGACAGCGTCATGTTGCCAAAGCCCTGCGTTTTCTGGGGTGGTGGGCTCTTGCCGGGGCTTGCGGCGTTACCATGCTGGCGGCAAGCGGCTTTTTGTACCTGTCACCCAAACTGCCCACCCGTGAGTCCTACACCAACATCCGATTGGAAAATCCGCTGCGGATATATACCTCCGACGGCATGCTCATGGCCGAATTCGGCAGTCGTCGCAGCGATCCATTAAAGTATGGAGATATACCGCCACAAGTAGTCAATGCGCTGATCTCGAGCGAGGACAAGCGTTTCTACAGGCACAACGGCGTGGATTATCTTGGTCTCGCGCGCTCGGTCGTCGGGATTGCCACGGGTAACGACTGGGGTGGCGGCAGCACCATCACCATGCAGGTTACCAAGAACTTCTTTTTTGAAGGCGAATCGGCTTATTCCCGCAAATTCAAGGAAATCCTGCTGGCGCTCAAGATGGAAAGAGAGTTGAGCAAGGAAGAAATTCTTGAACTCTATCTGAACCGTACCTTTTTTGGTGTCTCCGCCTACGGCATCCAGGCCGCAGCCAAGCAGTATTACGACAAGCGCGTGCAAGATCTTACGTTGGCCGAAATCGCAACCATGATCGGCATCATGCCCAGGCCCAATGCCTACAACCCCTTGCAGTCACCCGAACTGGCCGCCCTTGAACGCAACAGGGTACTGCGGCGTATGCTTGACCAACGCATGATTACAGCCAGCGAATTTGAAGAGGCTCTCGACAGCCCGGAAACTGCGCAGCGCTATGGACGCCAGCCGGATCTCAGCGCCCCCTATACGGCAGAGCTGGTACGCCTTGAAATGGTTGAGCGCTACGGTGAGCTGGCACTCACAGACGGTTTTGAGGTCTACACCACAATCGATAGCAAAATGCAGATTGCCGCCAATCAGGCTCTAGTGAACGGCCTGGAACGCTACGATCGCAATCACGGCTTCAGGGGGCGGGAAAATCACATGAGCCCGGCCGAAGATGGCTCGACCAGGCATTGGCTGGAAATCCTGGCAACCATTCCAGGCGTGGGGGATCAGTACCCCGCATTTGTGCAAGCAGTGGGCGAACGCGACATGAGCGTCCTCCTGGCATCCGGAGAGAGCATCACACTGGAATGGGACGGTTTGCGCTGGGCCAAACGCTTTATCAACAGCAGCTCCTGGAGCTCCTCGCCCCGTAGCGCCAGCGAAATTGCCGAACCCGGCGATTTGATCAGGGTCGCCAGGAACAGCGAAGGGCAGTGGGAGTTGGGACAGGTACCGGAAGTCAACGGTGGCCTGGTCTCTCTCAACCCGAACAATGGCGGCATCCTGGCACTCACCGGCGGTTATGACTTTTTCTCCAATTCATTCAACCGCATCACCCAGGCGCGGCGCCAACCCGGCTCCAATTTCAAACCCTTCCTCTACGCCGCAGCCCTCGACAACGGCTACACCCCGGCAACCTTGATCAATGATGCACCATTGGCCCGCAGCGATTACCGTCCCTCCAATTTCGAGGGAGATTTCATGGGTCCTATCAGGCTCAAGTATGCGCTGACCCAATCCAAGAACCTGGTGTCCCTGCGCTTGCTTGATGCGCTGGGCGATGACATCGTGCTTCCCTATTTCTCCAGGTTCGGATTCAAGGAAAATGAATTTCCGCGCAACGATCTCACCATCGCTATCGGCTCACATGCGGTGTTTCCCCTGGACATGGCCACCGCTTATGCAGTTTTCGCCAATGGAGGTTACAAGATAGAACCCTACCTCATTGAACGGATAGTGAATTTCAATGACGGGGAAATATTCCGTGCACAACCGGCCACGGTCTGCAGCACGTGCCCAACCACTGCCGAAGTAGAAAGCCAGTTGGCCAACAATGAGGTCCCGCAAGCAGAGCCTGTTGTCCCGGCTCCGCGCGTGATTGACGAGCGCACGGCCTACATCATGAACACGATACTGCGTTCGGTCATCACGGAGGGTAGCGGCAGGCCGGTGGCCCGCGCCATTGATCGCAGCGATCTGGCAGGCAAAACCGGAACCACCAATGACGCCAATGACCTGTGGTTCTCAGGCTTCAACGGCGACATCGTGACTACGGTTTATGTCGGTTTCGACCAGCCCCAAAGCCTGGGTCGCAGCGAACAGGCGGCGACTGTTGCCCTGCCGATCTGGATCGATTTCATGAAAGTGGTATTGGAAGGACGACCCGAGAAAAACATGCAGCAACCGGACGGAGTGGTCACTGTGCGCATCAACCGGGAGACCGGCCTGCGCGCGCAACCGGATGAACCCGGTGCCATCTTTGAAGTCTTCCGGGAAGAGAATCTGCCTGACTATCCCGTCGGCACCACACCCGGAACCAGTGCGGTACCGAAGGCTGGGGGCAAGGAAGTGGGCGATTTATTCTAGGCAGCCCTGCCAGTGGATGACCAGGACTGCCCGAAACGAATAAAGAAATGTGCAACAGTACAAAAGTGCTACAAGCCAATAAGAGGCTGGTGAACCCTTGCTCTTAGACTTTGCGGGCACCAAAACGCTTGTTGAACTTGTCGACGCGTCCGCCGGTATCCACGATCTTCTGTTTGCCAGTGAAGAAAGGGTGGCACTGGGAGCATACGTCGATACGCAGGTCGTCAGTATGGGTAGAACGCGTCTTGAAGGAAGTACCGCAACCGCAGGTTACTGTAACTTCTTCATATTTAGGATGAATGTTCGCTTTCATGGCTAGCCTCTCGCTGATTATCGCTACTCTTTCAAGAAATCTGCATGCATCATTTTTGTATGCATCATCCAGATATCTTTTACAGACATCTTTTACTCAAAGAGCACCATAATCGTTTTGGATAATGGATTTTTTCCTGGCAGGCCCCCGCAAAGCGGGCAGATGGCAAGGAAAAAGAGCGCGCATTCTACCAGAAGAAAACCGCCTGACAAGCACGATGACCGGAGCGCCGGCCAGGATTAGCCTCTTTGCGGCCTGATAAAGCGGCCCCCTGTTGGTGACCGCCCGGCAGTGCTCCGCTAGCGGCCTTCACCGGGCTTATTTTTTGTTGTTGGAGTAATTGCGGTGATTTTTCACCACTTCATCAAATATGTGCTGGAACAACGAGCGCACGAAATCACTGCTCACTCCCTTTTCTTCCGCCAGTCGGCGCAGGCTCTGCAGCTTTTCCTGTTCGCG
>JBIIWM010000291.1:0-3284 GCA_044338875.1 Pseudohongiellaceae bacterium
AGCTCCCTTTTTCAGGTCCGGGAATTGCGGTTTCAGCGTGGCGACAGCTTGAGCAAGCGGCCACCTTCACCGTCTTCAATCGCCCAGATGTTGCCATCCGGACCCTGTTCCAGGCCGCGCATGCGCTTGCCCATCACGAAGCGTTGGGCTTCGGTGGCATTTTCGCCATTCACCGCGATGCGAATGATCGACTGGGACGACAGGCCGCTGATAAAGGCATTGCCTTTCCAGTCGGGAAACTGGTCGCCGGTGTAGAACATCACGCTGGAAGGCGAGATCACGGGGTTCCACCATACCTTTGGCTTGACGAAACGGCCTTCGGTATCGGTGTCGTGGTCAGGAATGATCTTGCCGTCGTAATGGTTGCCGTTGGACACCAGCGGATAGCCATAGTTGCCGCCCGCGACCACCTGGTTCAGCTCGTCACCGCCGCGCGGGGCCATTTCGATGTTCCACAGCTTGCCTTCAGGATCGAACGCGATGCCCAGCGGATTGCGATGGCCGTAGGAATAGACTTCGGCGGCCTTGCCACCCTGGTCGGCAAAGGGATTGCCGGCGGCCGGCGTGCCATCGTCGTTCAGGCGCACGATCTTGCCGAGGTTGGAATTCAGGTCCTGTGCGGGATCCATCTTGTTGCGCTCGCCGGCGGAGACATACATCAGGCCAGCGGCATCAAACGTGATGCGATGGCTGAAATGCAGGCCCTGGTCCACCTTGGGTTCCGCACGCCAGATCACTTCCAGGTTTTCCAGCGCAGGCTTGGCCAGGTCCAGCGTGCCACGTGCGACCACGGCACCGCGGGTTTCATTGGGGCCGGCTTCGACGTAGCTGACGTACACGGTATTGTTTTCGGCAAACTTCGGATGCAGCACGATGTCGCCCAAGCCGCCCTGGAAAAAGTAGTCCACGGTGGGTGCGCCAGTGACTTCAGTTTTCTGGCCGTCCTGGGTGACCAGCTGGATCGTGCCGCCTTTCTCGGTGACCAAGAGGCGACCGTCTGGCAGGAATTCCAGTGCCCACGGCTCATTGAATTCGGCGATTGGCGTGGAGACGAATGGGTAAGGCTCCTGCGCCATGCAACTGCTGCACAGGACCAGGCTGGTGAGTAGTGTAAGTAACGGCTTCATTGATTTCCCCCTTGGTGATGGGCTGGTTGCTTGCCAGCTCTGGTAACAGACCGGCATTGGGCGGATATCTTGCCTTGGGCCGAAGCTGTAAAAATGCGTGTTGAACAAGGCTGAGTATATAAGTCAGCGGAGAAGACTTACAACCAGAGTCGTTTGCAGGGGCGGACCTCCGTGTCCGCCGTCGGCTTCAGCGCAGCAGGCGATCGAGGGCACCTTTGATCAGCTGGTCTTCAAGATCCTCTTCTTCAGGGGCTGCCTCGGGGGCAGTTTCCGGCGCTGGTGTGGTCTGCTGCTCCGGTTGCAGCTGCTGGGCTTCCGTGGTGCTGTCAGGGGTCGCCGCCGGCGTTTGCTGCTGGCCACCGCCGAGGCGCTCCTGCAGGAACTCCCCCAGGCGTTGTTGCACGGCACTGCCTAGCGTCGCCGCCAGGATCTGCTTGGCATCCGGCAAGCAGCGCGGGCTGTTGATGGCACCAGTGCATTCAATTGGCAGCGAGTAGCCGCCAAGGTTGTATTCAGTGTCTGCCGAGGTCACGGTCGACTCATCCACATCCACCAGCAAGTTGAAGTTGATCTGGTCGCTGGCCAGGTCCACCAGCATGCCGTTGCCACTGAGTTTCCAGCCCGGCGCCTGCACGACCAGATCGTTGGTGCTGATCACCCCGTCAAGAATGGAGAGCGTTGCCGCGCTTTCCTCGAAGGGCGTGCTGCCCCCTTGTGGCAGGGCTTGCGCCTTGCGATTGCGAATCATGGTTTCGATACTGGTGAGCACGGCCGCCACGTCCACGCCGCTGAGCACGCCATCCTCCAATTGCAGGCTGCCGTTGCCATTCAGATTGCGCTTGATGGCAGCGGTGTCAGCGCCACTGCCGGTCAGGCTGAGCTGGATGTTGCCGATGCCGGTAACCAGGGTGGAATCCATGAAATCCTGCAGCAGTGGTTCCAGGTTTACCTTGGTCAGCGTGGTGGTCACGCTTGTACTCGGGGTTTCGCCTTTCGTATTCAGGCGGATGTCGCCATCGAAGCTGCCTTCATACAGGGAAGCCTTGAACGGATAAAGTGCGAGATCGCCGCCCGCCGCATTCAACTGCATTTCGATGTCACGCATGTTGAGGCGGTTGATGGTAAGTTCGTCGACGTTCAGGGTGCCCTGCACCGAGAGTGCCCGCAGTTCTTCCACGGGCAGTGGCGAAGCTTCGGCGCTAGTGGATTCAGGTTCAGTGGTCGCAGGTGCCATGTAACGGTCGGCATTGAGTTTGTCGACATTCACGACGAAGTTGGTGGCGAGCGTGGCGATATCACTCACTGCAAACGAGCCAGTGACAGTTGACTCATCCACCACCAGCGTCATGTTGTTCAGGTTGAACGAGCTGGCCGTGCCGCCGAACGCAGAGTTCAGCGCCACTTTCCCCAGCACGGTGTCGTCGGTCATCGGCGGCAGCGGTATGTTCAGCTGCTGCAGGAAGCGGCGTGCGTTGAAGACGGGAATGTTCAGCGCGCCACTATAGCTGGGTGCAGAATCCAGGTTGGTGGCGCTGGCATTGCCGCTGAGGTCCAGGCCCAGGCCACTGAGGCTAAAGGTATCGGCTTGCAGGCTCTTGTTGTCGAGATTCATGACGGCCTCGGCAGCGAACGCAAGTGTCTGCGGCGAGTCCGTAATCTGGCGGCCAGACAGCACCACGTTCATCCGTAGCGGGCTTACGCGCAGGTTGCTGCTGCTACCGGCTACTTCCACTGTGAGCTCCATGCTTTGTGCCACTTCGCCAAATTGCGGCTGGTCGAGGGCCGTGAGCACTTCGTTCAGGTTGTCACCGGTCAGTGCCAGTGAGCCGCTGACAATGCCATTACTGCCTTGCATGTCGCGCGCATTGAGTTTGGCATTGACGTTGAAGCCCAGCAGGTCTGCAGTGAGCGCAGGCAGTTCTATATTGCCGCGCGCGAGATCGGCGCTGAAACCGGTGTTAACGGTAAAGGCGCGCTCGCGCACGCCCAGGCGCAGTTTGTCGCCGTACTGATACAGCGCAGATTCACGCCCGCCCAGCAGTTGGCCGGCAATCTGCAGCAGCAGGGGCAGATCCGGGCCCTGTGCATTCAATTCGCCGGTGGCCTGCAGCGCCTTGCTGTCTTTGATGTTGCTGGCGTCGACCTTGCCGTTGATGG
>JBIIWM010000079.1:0-11407 GCA_044338875.1 Pseudohongiellaceae bacterium
ACAACGTGGAAACCATCTGCAACATTCCCGGCATCGTGAAGCACGGCAACGACTGGTTCAAAAGCCTGGGCATCAACGGCCAGGCCGGTACCCGTATCAGCGGGGTCAGTGGACGCGTGAAAAATCCCGGCTGCTGGGAAATGCCGGTGGGTACAACTTTTCGCACATTGTTTGAAGACTATGCCGGTGGCATGCAAGACGGTTACCAACTAAAGGCCTTCCTGCCTGGGGGTGGTTCCACCGACTTCCTGCTGCCCGAGCATCTCGACCTGCCAATGATCCCTGGTGATGTTGCCAAGGCCGGCAGCCGTTTGGGGACCTCGCTGATCATGGTGCTGGATGACAAGACCTGCCCGGTTGGCTGTGTCCATAACCTGATCAAATTCTTCGCCCACGAATCCTGCGGCTGGTGCACACCTTGTCGAGACGGTTTGCCTTGGTCAGAGCATATGTTGCTGAAGCTCGAGAATGGGGAAGGCAGCATGAAAGACATCGAAATCCTGAAGGAAATGTGCGGCTACATGGCGCCGGGCAATACCTTCTGCGCCTTGGCACCCGGAGCGGCAGAGCCTTTGCAAAGTGGCCTGAAATACTTCATGGACGAATTCATTGAGCACGTGAATCACGGCTGCAAGTACAAAAAGCACTGAACGATTGAAACAGTGCACGACAGTAGCAATGAGTAGCAATGAAAAGTAGCAATGAAAAGTAGCATGAAAAAAGAGCGGAGTAGTAAGTAATGGCCAAGATCACCGTAGACGGCACAGTCTTCGAAGTGAACCCGGACAAGAACCTGCTGGAGGAGATACTGTCCCACCAGCAGGATTTGCCGTATTTCTGCTGGCATCCAGCCATGGGATCCGTGGGTTCCTGCCGCCAGTGCGCGATCATCGAATACGCGAATGACGACGATCAGCGTGGGCGCCAGGTAATGGCGTGCATGACCTCACCACGTGAAGGCGCACGTTACTCCATAGAAAAAGCCGCCACTTTCCGTTCCCAGGCGATTGAAAGCATCATGACCAAACATCCGCACGACTGCCCTGTGTGCGAGGAGGGGGGTGAATGCCATTTGCAGGACATGACGGTTATGTCCGGCCACACTTACCGACGCTATGACGGCAAGAAGCTGACCCACACCAACCAGTATCTTGGTCCTTTCATCGGCCATGAAATGAACCGCTGTATTACCTGTTATCGCTGTGTGCGTTTCTACAAGGATTACGCCGGCGGTACCGACTTTGGTCCCCAGTCTTCCCACAACTACACGTATTTCGGCCGTTTCCAGGAAGGTCCACTGGAAAGTGAATTTTCCGGCAACCTTGCTGAAGTTTGTCCCACCGGTGTATTCACCGACAAGGTTTTCAGCAAGACCTATGCACGCAAATGGGACCTGCAAACGGCTCCTTCAGTTTGTGCGGCCTGCAGCGTCGGGTGCAACATCAATCCTGGCGAACGCTATGGCACGCTACGTCGCGTGGTAAACCTGTTCAATGATGAAGTGAACGGTTATTTCATTTGCGACAAAGGCCGTTTCGGCACGGGTTATGTCAACAGCGACAAACGTCTGCGTGTGGCGATGAGTCGCAACACGCACGATGGCCGTCCGGTCCAGCTTGATGCTGACAAGGCTAAAGCCCAGCTCAATGGCATGAAAGGCACAGCGATCGGCATAGGCTCGCCAAGAGCGTCCCTCGAAGCCAACTTTGCTCTGCGCGACTTTGTTGGCGTGAACAATTTTTATGCTGGCGTCTCATCTGCAGAACTCAAATTACTGCAACAAGTACAGGATATCTACACCAGCCGACCAGTCAATATTGCGTCAGTGAAGGACATTGAACAGGCAGATGCCGTACTGATCCTGTCCGAGGACGTTACCAACACTGCTGCGCGACTGGCACTGGCCCTGCGCCAGTCAGTAAAAAATCTCGGCAAGGAGATGGCAGCCAAAATCAAACTGCCTGCCTGGCATGACGCGGCAATTCGTACGTTGGCAATGGACAAGAAGAGCCCACTGTATATCGTATCGACGCATGCAACACGACTGGATGACATTGCCAAGACCGTACACATCGCAAGCGCCGCTGACAGCGCGCGTATCGGTTTTGCAGTAGCACACGCTCTCAATGGCGCAGCGCCAGCTGTCACTGATCTTACCGCTGCCGAACAGGCTCTGGTCAGCAGCATCGCCGCCGATCTGAAAGCAGCAAAACACCCGTTGATTGTCAGTGGTACCAGCGCCGGATCCACCGCAGTATTGAGTGCCGCAGCCAATATCGCGACCGCTCTGGCCAGCGATAGCAACCGTGCAGGCATTGCATTGGTAGTACCGGAAGCCAACAGCCTTGGCCTCGCTTTGCTGATGAATGGGTCCGACAAGGCGCTGGACCAAGCCATGCAGGCCGGCAGCAAACAAGCCATCGTCCTGGAAAATGATTTGTACCGCCGTGCTGCCGATGCCGCTGTCGACAAGTTCCTGAATGGCCTTGAACAACTGGCCGTGCTCGACAGCCTGCAAAACCGCACTGGTGAAGCCGCCAATCTGGTACTGCCGGCTTCCACTTTTGCCGAATGTTCCGGCACATTTGTCAACTACGAAGGCCGCGCCCAACATTTCTATTCCGTGTTCAAGCCGGTTGCACCGATCCTGGCCAGCGCCAAGTGGCTGACAGAAGGCAAGAAGATTTACGAATTGACTGCTGAAGTGGCGAAACTGCTGCCAAACGGCGAGTTGCTCAACAATCTCACTCCTGGTGAGAACTTCACCTTTGCCGGTTTGAAAGTGCCACGCCAGCATCACCGCTACAGCGGTCGTACGGCAATGCGCGCCAATATCAACGTCCATGAGCCGAAGCAGGAGCAGGACGAAGAGGGCATCATGAACTACTCCATGGAAGGTATCTCTGCACTGAAGGATTCCAGCGTTTTGAACTCACCCTGGGCACCAGGCTGGAACTCGAATCAGGCTTTGTTCAAATTCCAGGATCATACCGGCGGCCCCTTGCGCAAGGCGACCCACGGCGAACGTCTGCTCAAGTCTGGCTCACAGGCAAGCTGGTATCCGGCCACCGTAGAGAAAACTACTGGCACCGGCTACGAAGTATTCCCGCTGCATCACCTGTTTGGCAGTGAAGAACTGACCGCGCACAGTGATGCAATCCAGGCCAAGGCCACGACGGCATATATCGCGCTTAATCCTGCCGATATCGAGAAACTCGGACTAGGTACCACCGATGGCGTACAGCTGCAGCATAACGGCGCGTTGCCCTTCATCGCCCGTGACAGTGTGCGCCAGGGCAGCGTGGGCGTGAGCGTGGGCCTGTCTGGCCTCAACGTGCACAACCTTGCAGACAGCATTGCACTGAACAAGGCGACTGACTGGAAAGCACCAAAAGACTGGCGTGCCAGCAACATCATCGTGCGCGACACCAGGCGCGGGTAAGGGGGCTAAATGGATAACCTGTTTGCATTCATCGTAGGTTCACCCCTCAACATAGCGTTCGTGCTTGGTGTGGTTCTGGTTACCGCAGCGATGCTGATCTGGATTGAACGCCGTGTACTTGGCTTCCTCAATGAGCGTCTGGGTCCGAATCGTGTCGGTCCGTTCGGTATCCTGCAGTCCATTGCTGACGTCGGCAAACTGATTACCAAGGAAGACTGGATACCGCCGTTCGCTGACAAGTTCACTTTCGTGATCGCGCCAATCGTGGTGCCGGTAGCGATGTTGCTCAGCTTCGCGGTGATTCCTTTCGCGCCCGGCGTAGGCGTGATGGACCTCAATATCGGCCTGCTCTGGCTGATGGCGATGGCAGGGCTTGCTGCATACTCCGCGATGCTTGGCGGCATTGCCTCCAACAACAAATTCGCACTACTGGGTGGGTTGCGCGCCGCTGGCCAGATGATCAGCTACGAAGTATTCATGGGCATCTCGATGCTGGGTGTGGTCATTCTCAGTGACAGCTTCAACCTGCGTGAAATCGTTGAAGCCCAGCAGGATGGCTGGTTCGTGTTTCCCCAGTTCGTAGCCTTCATTGTATTCGTGATCGCGGGTCTGGCCGAAACCAAACGCTGGCCATTCGACCTGGCAGAAGGTGAATCGGAAATCATTTCCGGTTTCAACACCGAATACTCCGGTATGAAGTTCGGCCTGTTCTTTGTCGGTGAATACATCGGCATGTTCCTGATGGCGATGTTGATCCCCGTATTGTTTTTCGGTGGCTGGTTGGCTCCGTTCGGCCTCGAGATCGGACCTCCGATCATCAGCGGCCTTATCTGGATGGGAATCAAGACCAGCTTCTGGATATTCTTCTTCATCCTGGTACGAGCTGCGCTGGTACGTCCACGTTACGACCAATTGATGAATTATGGCTGGCTGGTGATGCTGCCAGTGTCTTTGCTCAACCTGCTGATCACCGGTGCGGTGGTGCTGTATCAAGGGAGTTAAGGGTTAATGTTTACTGCTATCGGCAAACAACTCTATGTAATCTGGTCCCAGGTAGTCACGCTGTGGCTGGTGTTTACCCACATTTTCAAGAAGCCGGACACCGTCGAATATCCCGACGTGATGCCCTACATGTTCCCGCGCTGGCGCGGCCGCATCATTCTTTCCCGCGATCCTGACGGGGAAGAGCGCTGCGTGGCGTGCAACCTGTGTGCCGTGGCCTGTCCGGTCGACTGTATCGCGCTTCAGAAAACCGAAGATGAGAACGGTCGCTGGTATCCGGAATTTTTCCGCATCAATTTCTCACGCTGCATTATGTGCGGTTTTTGTGAAGAAGCCTGCCCGACGCATGCGATCCAGCTGACGCCTGACTTTGAAATGGCCGAATACGTGCGCCAGGACATGGTGTGGGAGAAAGAGGATCTGCTGATCAGCGGCACCGGCAAATACCACGACTACAATTTCTACAAGATTGCCGGCAAGGCCATTGGTGGCAAAGGCAAGGGCGAAGCCCGTAACGAAGCACCGCCAGTTGATCGCAGGAGCCTGCTGCCATGAATATTTTGTTCTATGCCTCTGCAATCATAGCGATCGTTGCCACACTGATGGCAATAACCCGCGTGCGAGTTGTCCATGCACTGCTGTACTTCATCGTATCTTTGCTGGCCCTGGCCGTGATCTTCTACACGCTGGGTGCGCATTTTGCTGCAGCACTGGAAGTAATCGTCTACGCCGGCGCCATCATGGTGATGTTCCTGTTCGTCGTGATGATGCTCAACCTTGGACATGCCACCATCGATCAGGAACGTGACTGGTTCCAGCCGCGCATCTGGATAGGCCCCGTCCTGCTGGCAACACCGCTGCTCGCCGAGCTGCTGCTGGTAATTCACAAGGTGGAAGGCGAGATGGCCCACACCGTGATAGCGGCCAAGCAAGTAGGTATCGATTTGTTCGGACCCTATGTGCTCGCAGTGGAACTCGCTTCAATGCTGCTGTTGGCTGGCCTCGTTGGTGCCTATCACCTCGCGCGCAAATAACACTGAAATATACTCGGGAAATTCGACAGCATGATGATGCCTGAAATTACAATGCAACTGGTACCGATGGAGCATGGACTCCTGCTGGCTGCCGTGCTCTTCGTACTGGGTCTGATCGGTGTACTGACTCGTCGCAACATCATCTTCGTATTGATGTCGCTTGAGATCATGCTCAACGCATCGGCGCTCGCTTTCGTCGTCGCCGGCTCACGCTGGGGCGAAACCGATGGCCAGATCATGTTCCTGATGATTCTCAGCCTTGCAGCCGCCGAAGTGGCAGTAGGCCTTGGCCTGGTGCTGCAATTGTTTAATCGCTTCAAGACTCTGGACCTTGACGTCCTGAGCAAGATGAAAGGGTAAGGGAGAGCTACTGATGCTGGATTTATTGTGGCTGGTACCAACCATCCCCTTGATTGGTTTTCTGATTTTAACCTTGTCGTGCGGCAAGCTGCCTGAAGTCCCGGCGGGCATCGTTGGCGCCGGTTCCATCGGATTGGCATTCCTTGTCGCCTTGTTGGCGGGCCTGGAATTCATGGCGACGGATGCGACTTCCTATACCCAGGAACTTTGGACCTGGATGGAAATAGGAGGCTTCAAGGCCGGCTTCACGCTGTACCTTGATGGAGTGTCCCTGGTGATGATGTTCATCATTACCGGTATCGGCTTCCTGATTCATGTGTATGCCACCGGCTATATGCATGGTGACCCGAGCTTCGCGCGTTTTTTCTCCTATATGAACCTGTTTGTCTGCGCGATGCTGTTCCTGGTGCTGGGCGACAACCTGCTGCTGCTATTCCTCGGTTGGGAAGGAGTGGGCCTGTGTTCCTATTTGCTCATCGGCTTCTGGTTTACTGACCCGTACAACGGCTACTGTGCACGCAAAGCCTTCGTGGTAACCCGTGTGGGTGACGCGTCAATGGCGCTGGGCCTGTTCCTGCTTTTCACCAGTGTCGGCACGCTGAATATCCAGGAAGCCATGTTGCTGGCACAAGAGAAATGGGAAATGGGTTCCGGTATTGCGACTGCAGTCACCTTGCTGCTGCTCGGTGGTGCGGTCGGTAAATCTGCCCAGTTGCCACTGCAAACGTGGTTGCCGGATGCAATGGCTGGTCCTACGCCGATTTCCGCCTTGATCCATGCGGCAACCATGGTGACCGCTGGTGTGTATCTGATTGCACGTACGCATGTGCTCTACATGCTTGCCCCGGACGTGCAGTATCTGGTCGGCGTGATTGGCGCGATCACCTTGTTGATGGCAGGCTTCACTGCCTTGACCCAAAGCGACATCAAGAAAGTGCTGGCCTTCTCGACGATGAGCCAGATCGGCTACATGTTCCTCGCACTTGGCGTTGGCGCCTGGTCGAGCGCAATTTTCCACCTGATGACCCACGCATTCTTCAAGGCCCTGTTGTTCCTGACCGCCGGCTCCATCATTCTGGCGATGCATCATGAGCAGAACATCTTCAAGATGGGCGGCCTGCGCAAAGATCTGCCCTGGTCGCACGCCTTGTTCCTGATCGGTACCATCGCGCTGGTGGCACTGCCGTTTACCTCTGGCTTTTTCTCGAAAGAAGAAATCCTCGCCAATGCACTGGCACACCATGACGGTGGTTACCTGTTGTGGCTGTTCGGTGTGGCGGGCGCGTTCATGACCGGCCTGTACAGCTTCCGCCTCTACTTCCTCGTGTTCTGGGGCAAGAAGACCCACGATGGTCACGAAGTAATGGGATGGCATCTGCAAGGGCCACTGGTCTTGCTCGCAATACTCTCGCTGATCGGCGGCTACTTTGCGATTCCGGTCGAAAGCGTGTTCCCGCACGTTGAGCATGAAGCACATCCTTCTGTTGGCTACCAGGCCATCATGATTGGACTGCCCATCATCGGCATCATCGTGGCGTACCTGGTTTTCGTCAAAAAACTGGTCAATACCGAATCCCTGGCAGGCTCCGGTTTCGGCGCCGCTGTGCACCGCTTCTGGTTCACCCAGTGGGGCATGGACTGGCTCTACGACCGCATTATCGTTGCGCCCTATGTCGGTCTGGCCAACCTCAACAAGAATGATTTCATTGATGCGCTGTACAACGGAACCGCACGATTCACGCTGTTCCTGCATGGTCTGGTGAGTGATACCCAGACCGGACAACTGCGCGGGTATACCGTCGTACTGGCCTGCGGTCTGCTTGTGCTGGTCAGCATAGGAGTTTGGTTATGATTCTGGTCTGGTTGATGCTGATTCTCTTTGCCGGCGGCATAGGTGCCTGGCTGGCGGAGAGCAGGGGAGCCGAACATCCACGTACAGTGGCGCTGGCTGCCGTTCTGCTGGATCTGTTTCTGGTGATCCTCATGCTGGTGGCGCCAGAGACCCTCGGTCTGGGTGGTGTCGATACTGTTGCGCAACTGGGACAAACCGGCGACTGGCTGGTGTTGTATCAGGCGGACTGGATTCCACGCTTTGGCGTGAGCTTCATTTTCGGCGTCGATGGACTTGGCCTGATGCTGGTGGCACTGACGGTATTCCTGGGACTGATTGCGCTCGGCGCTGCCTGGGGTGAAATCCATGAACGCAGTGGCTTCTTCTATTTCAACCTGCTCTGGACCCTGGCCGGCGTCATTGGCGTGTTTACTGCGCTTGATCTGTTCCTGTTCTTCTTCTTCTGGGAAGTGATGCTGATCCCGATGTACTTCATCATCGCGATCTGGGGTCACGAGAACAAGGAATACGCCGCGATGAAGTTTTTCATCTTTACGCAGGTAAGCGGTCTGTTGATGCTGGTCTGCATCCTGTCGCTGGTATTCCTGCACTACCAGAGCAGCGGTGACCTGACCTTCAACTATTTTGAGCTGCTGGGTACGCAGTTGGCGCCCGAAGTGGGCATGCTGGTGATGCTGGGCTTCTTCATTGCCTTTGCTACCAAGCTGCCGGCCGTACCTTTCCACAACTGGTTGCCCGATGCGCATTCACAGGCGCCCACTGCAGGTTCGGTTATCCTGGCGGGCGTGCTGCTGAAAACTGGCGCCTATGGCCTGATCCGTTTCACGGTGCCGCTGTTTCCGGATGCCAGCATCGCCTTCGCCCCCGTCGCGATGACCATGGGCGCAATCAGTATCCTGTACACCGCGAAAGTGGCATATGCCCAAACCGACCTGAAGCGTCTGATTGCCTATACTTCGGTAAGCCACATGGGCTTTGTGCTGCTCGGCGTCTACGCCTGGAACGCTCAGGCCATGCAGGGCGCCGTGATGACCATGCTCGCGCACGGTTTCAGCGCAGCAGCACTCTTCATGCTCGCCGGTGGTATCCAGCATCGCATCCATACTCGCAACATGGATGAGATGGGTGGCCTGTGGGCAGTAGCTCCCAAGATGGCCTTCATGGCGCTGTTTTTCACAGTAGCGGCTGTGGGCATGCCTGGACTTGGCAACTTTGTCGGTGAGTTCCTGGTGCTGCTGGGCAGTTTCCAGGTCAACATCCTCACGACGGCTTTCGCGTCACTGGGTCTGGTAGTTGCGGCTGTGTATTCGCTGATCGTGATCCAGAAAGTATTCCACGGCAAAAACACCCACAACCATTCGATGGCGGATTTGAGCACGATGGAATTCCTGTGCTTTGCGCTGATGATGATCGGGTTGTTGTGGATGGGCTTGTATCCGCAGACCATGCTGGATATGGCTGAACCCACTTTGCGCAGCCTTGGTGTGGGCTTTCCCTGAGCAAGACGCCGGTCTCGGCACTTGGTCACTTGAATGAATTAAAAGACAGGCAACGACAATGAGTTCAGAAGCAATCATCGATTTACTCCAGATCATCCTGCTGACCGTTAGCACGGTAGTGGTGATGATCACTGCTGCGTTCAAGCGAGATCACGGTCTCGTCAACGCGCTGACCCAGTGTGGCTTGTTTGCGTCCTTGCTGATCTTCGTGTTCGTGCCGCCGGTGCTGCCGCTGCAGGTAACGCCATTGTTGATGTTTGATGAATACAGCCTGTTCTTTTCTGCCCTTATTATCATTGGTGGCATCGCAGTCACTGCGCTGGCTTATCCCTACTTTGAAAACCACAACCAGCATAACGAAGAGTTCTACTTGCTGGTGTTGACCGGCACACTGGGGGCTGTGGTGATGGCCTGCAGCAATCATTTTGTCTCCTTCTTCCTCGGCATGGAAATGTTGAGCGTGAGCCTCTACGTGATGATCGCGTACCCGATCCATAGCGAGAAGGTAGCCAAATTCCCGCTCGAAGCTTCAATCAAGTACCTGATCATGTCAGGCGTAACCTCGGGCATCATCCTGTTCGGCATGGCCCTTGTTTATGCCGTGCTCGGCACGTTTGAGTTCACGGGCCTGGCCGTGGCGGCCGGTGCGCTGGCTGAGGGTCTTGATCCTGTGCTGCTTATTGGTTTCCTTCTTCTGATCGCCGGTATCGCCTTCAAATTGTCACTGGTGCCTTTCCATATGTGGACCCCCGACGTATACGAAGGCGCCCCGGTACCGGTTACCGCGTTTCTTGCAACTGTATCGAAAGCCGCCATGGTAGCGGTGGCGCTGCGCCTGATGCTGAATGCCCAGATATTCGAGTTCACCCAGGTAACCGTGGTGTTGTCGCTGCTGGCAGCCGCTTCGATGATTTTCGGTAACCTGCTCGCGGTAATGCAGAGCAATGTCAAACGACTGCTCGCGTACTCTTCCATCGCCCACATGGGTTATCTGCTGGTGGTCGTGATTGCGGCGGCTCTGGTTCCAGACATGCTGAGCGTCGAAAGCGTGGGCTATTACGTCGCAGCCTACATGGTTACCTCCCTGGCCGGCTTTGCTGTGGTTAATGCCTTGTCCAACGCAGGCAAGGAAATGGATCAGCTCAGTGACTATCAGGGCTTGTTCTGGCGCAATCCGCTGCTGGCTACTGTCATGATCACCGTATTCCTGTCACTGGCCGGCATTCCGTTGACCGCTGGCTTCATCGGCAAATTCTACATATTCACAACGGGTGTGGAAGGTCAGTTGTGGTTCCTGCTCACCATGTTGATTATCGGCAGCGCCATTGGTCTCTACTACTACCTGCGCCTGATCTACACGATTCTGCAACCAGCACAACCGCAAAAAGATGATCCTGCACTTGGCATCATTCCGTTTGGCGCCAAGGCTGTGATGACGTTGATGACCGTGGCCATTATCTGGCTGGGCGTGTATCCAATGCCGTTCATCGACACCCTGCAAAGTCTTGCTGGCGGCTTCTGATTATTCCTCCCGCAGCGGCCTGAAATCTTCAGGCCGTTGTTCCCGCGCTTCGTTCCATTCAACATCCTGCTTTGTCCTGTTTTAACCTTGGCAAGGCATTTTCTGGTTAAACTCCCTTGTTAGCAAAACTGCCGGTTTCGCAAAATAAGTAGATTAATCCGGAATTTAGCTTGCTTAGTTAAAATCACAATGATTAGAATCACGGCCCCCGACTGATAAGAGCATAGACAGAGACACATTCAGGTTTGCCTGCAACAGCGTCAACGCTTGTTAAAATGCTTTCTTAAAATGTTTCTGCAAGCTATTAATATTAAAGGGAAAAAATTTTTAAGGCTTGGAAGGAGCAGGTTATGGCCGTTTACAGTTATGCCCGCACGTCTGAAGTGGAAGCCGCCGAATTCGGTAGCCAGCTTGAAGAGCTTCTGGAAAAGGAAAGCCTGCGACTTCACACCTATGCATTGCGAGTGGGCATGCGGGTCAACGAGAACATCGTTGAAGACAACCTGTTGTGGTCGCTGGATCTGGCCGAACGCCCCGCCTGGAAGAATCTGCTGCCACGCCTTGAGAGCGGCGATATCATCATTGCCTGCACCGTAGAGCGGATGTTCAGTACCTGTGAAGACATGTACGCCACCGTCAAACTGCTGCGCAAACGCCGAGTGCGCTTGTATGTTGTGGATCTGGAAGGGGACCTGA
>JBIIWM010000080.1:0-11396 GCA_044338875.1 Pseudohongiellaceae bacterium
AGGATCTCGAAAAATATGCTGGTGTCTTCAAATATGACTACGGCAAAGCAGAAGAAGCCGATGCCATTGGCCAAGTCAACGGACTAGCCTGGACCTCGGTGGGCGGTGAACTGCTGACCATTGAAGCCATTGCCATTCCCGGCAAAGGCAAAGTGACCATGACTGGTTCGCTCGGCGATGTCATGCAGGAATCCATCACTGCGGCGCTTACAGTCGTGCGTAGCCGGGCCAATAGCCTCGGGATTGAAGACAATTTTCAAGAGCACAAGGATCTGCATGTGCACGTTCCTGAAGGAGCCACTCCCAAGGATGGTCCCAGTGCAGGCATCGGCATGTGTACCGCACTGGTATCAGTGTTGACCGGCATCCCTGTCAGAAAGGATGTCGCGATGACCGGAGAGATTACCTTGCGTGGCCAAGTGCTCCCTATTGGAGGCCTCAAGGAGAAGCTTCTGGCTGCTCACAGGGGCAACATCAGGACTATCGTGATACCAATGGATAACGAAAGGGACTTGAAGGAAATTCCTGACAATATCAAGGCTGATTTGAACATCAAGCCGGTCAAATGGATTGATGAAGTCTTGCAGATAGCCCTGCAATATATGCCCACTCCAATCGTGGAATCAAAAACCGAACTTAACAAACCAGCAAAAGCTGGAAAGAGCAGGGATAAAGCCAAGAAGTCCATCAGTACACATTAATTCGCTGTATTTCTTGACATTTTCTTTGCACAGTTGATATAAAAAGCCGACAATATACGTACATTTTGTCAATTCTCACCACACTCTACAGAAGGGGATCTCGTGAACAAACAAGAACTAATCGATGCGGTAGCAGAGAGTGCAGACCTGCCCAAAGCTTCAGCAACAAGGGCGATTGATGCAGTAATCGAGTCTATTACCAGTGCACTGCAAAAAGGTGACTCCGTTTCCCTGGTTGGCTTTGGCTCCTTCAATGTCAAATCAAGGCCAGCACGCGTTGGACGCAATCCCCAAACTGGCGCTGCAATCAACATTGCTGCCGCCAACGTGCCTTCATTCAAGCCTGGCAAAGCACTGAAGGATTCCGTCAATTCCTGATTTGTCCGGACAGCACAAGTCTGGATTGTCAGCAGCTTTGATAGCAGTTTTGACAGCAGTTTTGACAGCAGTTTTGACAGCAGTTTTGACAGCAGTTTTGACAGCAATAGGGGGCGCATCTATGATGCGCCTTCTGTTTTTGCGGAGTATCCAAAAACAGCGTCAGCGCAACCGCCAGTGGCCTCCAAACCAGCCGTTGCAGAAACACAACAAACACACAAGCTTCAGGTAAGCCGTATGCTTCAGAAAATCCGGGATAACACCCAAGGGATCATCGCCAAGTTATTCATTGGTTTTATAATCGCGGTTTTCGCCCTCTTTGGTGTTGAAACCATCGTGGGAACCTTCATGAACGCCTCTACCGGGCTCAAGGTCAATGATGTTGAAATCAACAGTCTTGAAATTGAGACACTCGCCCAGCGCAAAACCCAGGAATTTCTCAGTGAGCTTGGTGCTGATGCTGACCTTTCAGGTTTTGATGAGTCGTTGTTTCGCACCAATGCCGTCAATGAACTGATCCAGCGTGAACTGCTGAACCAGTCGGCATCCAATTCCGGCATGATGGTCTCGACGACTGCCGTTGATCGCCGCATCCTGCAGACTGAAGATTTCCAGGTAGATGGTGTCTACAACGATGAACGCTCTACAGTGTTATTGCAGAGCATGGGCTATACCCCCAGCAGCTACCGGGCACTTCTGTCCCGGGAAACCCTGCTGAACCAGTTATTGTCTGCCTACTCGACTACTGGTTTCGTTACTCCCAATGAAGTCGCCCACATTGCCTCCCTGATTCATCAGAAGCGCAGCTTCAGGTATGTCAGCCTCTTGCTTGATGCTGGCGCTGCCGACATCGAAATATCTGATGCCGAAATTGCCGAATACTACGAAGCCAACCAGCCCCAGTTCCAGCAGGAAGAGCAGGTCAAGATTGCCTGGCTGGAGTTGGATCGTGAAAGCATGTTTGCTGAAGTCTCAATCAGCGAAGAGCAGGTGCGCAAAGCGTATGACGAAGAAGTCGCTTCTTTCCAGGCGCAGACCGAGCGACGCGCTGCACACATCCTGTTTGAAGCTGCAGATGCCGGTGCTCTCGAAGGTGCCATGGCCGAAGCTGCCGGAATCAAGGCAAGACTTGATGCCGGTGAGGATTTTGCAACACTTGCTGCCGAATTCTCTGATGACACCGGATCCGCAGAGAATGGTGGTGATGTCGGTTATACGACGGGTGACAATTTTGTGCCTGAGTTCGAAGCTGCTCTCCAGGCGCTGGAGCCTGGTCAGGTTTCAGAGCCGGTAAAGACCGAGTTCGGCATACATATCATCAAACTGGTGGAAGTAAATGCGACCGAGATAGAACCTTTCGAAGCGCGTCAGGCAGAGCTTGAACGCAGTCTCAAAACCACAGAAGTGGACTTGTTGTTCCTGTCCCGCAGTGAAGAACTGGGTAACCTGGCTTTCGAGTCCGTAGACCTGGAAGAGCCTGCCAAGACACTTGGTCTCCAAATCAACGAAAGCGACTGGTTCGGTCGATCCGGCGGTGCCGGCATTGCAGCTGCCCAAGCGGTCATTGATGCAAGTTTCAGCGATGAAATACTGGAAGAGCGTCTCAACAGTGAACTGATCAGGGTGGATGACAACCGTTCGGTCGTCATCCATGTCAACGACCATAAACTTCCCGAAATATCCCCACTCGAAGAAGTAAAAGGTGAAATTGCCATTACCCTGCGCCTTGAGCGCGTACGCGAACAGGCGCGCCAGTTTGGCGAGACCATCGTCAGTAGCCTTGAGTCTGGCGAGAACATTGACAGCATGCTGGAAGCCCAAGGCCTTGCCTGGACGCAACTGGACGCCGTGGAACGCACGGATCAGCGTGTTAACCCTGCTATCAGTGAACAAGTGTTCTCCCTGCCCAAGCCTGAGGCCAACAGCACCAGGGTGAAAGGCCTTACCCTCGACACAGGTGAATATGTGGTGGTGGAGCTGCAATCGGTAGTTGATGGCACAATGGAAGATATGGAAGAGGGTGAGGAAGCCAGTCTGCGTAACTTCATCAGCCAACAGTCTTCGGCGCTCGACTTTGCCGGCTTCATGACCAGTCTTGAAAACAAAGCTCAAATCACTGGCAGGGACGAACCTGCTGCAGAAGAGTTCTGATCGGCTCTCCGTAAACAGGGACACCGGGTGGCTTGCCACCTGGTGTCTGTACTGAACGCCTTACACCCTTTCGTTGCCCATGTTATCTTCAGTCAAGCAGTGACTTTTGTCGGATCAACCACGGGACTACGCCATGCGATTGAAAATCACCACTTACAAATGTCTCGTATTTCTGCTGCTGGGCGGAATAATCGGCAGCCTGCTGACTGCTTGTAGTGGCGGCAGTAGTGAAACCCGGGTGGAAGAGGGTGATCGTCTGGGCGTGCTGCACATTGGCAATGCTGCGGAACCCGCTGCACTTGATCCTCATGTCACCACTGGAGTTTCCGAAAGTCATATTCTACAGGCCCTGTTCGAAGGACTGGTCATCAAAAACCCCCAGACTCTCGAAGTTGAACCGGCAGTTGCAGCAAGTTGGGAGGTTAGCGACGATGCCAGAACCTACACCTTCCATTTGCGTGATAACGCGCGCTGGTCAAATGGTGATGTCGTCACGGCCGAGGATTTTCGCTGGTCCTGGGAGCGCGCGCTGTCACCTGCATTGGGTAGCCAGTACAACTACATGTTTTTTTCGATCGTCAATGCGCAGGCCTTCGCTAACGGGGAAACTGCCGATTTCAATGAAGTAGGCGTCAAGGCACTTGATACGCACACGCTGCAGGTAACACTGCGGGAACCCACTCCCTATTTCCTGCAATTACTCGATCATCACAGCACCTTCCCTGTGCATCGTGCCACCGTGGAATCCTTTGGTTCACCCAGCGACCGCCTGTCACAGTGGGCGCGGGCCGGTAACCTGGTTGGCAATGGAGCTTTCACGCTGACGGAGTGGCAAACCAACTCGCATATCCGTGTTGAGAAAAGCCCTGCCTACTGGGATGCAGCAACAACCAAACTCAACGCGATTGTGTTCTATCCGATCGACAACCAGACCACCGAAGAACGCATGTTCCGCGACGGACAATTGCACCACACTTATGATGTTCCCCTCGACAAAGTCCCGGTCTATCTCGCGGAAGAGCCGGATCTGATTGAAGTTGAACCATATCTGGGCACCTATTTTTATTCCATCAACATGACAAAGCCGCCACTTGATGACGTGCGTGTGCGCCGCGCATTGGTCTTGTCCATTGATCGTGCACTGCTGGTCGAGACGGTGACCCAGGGGATCTATCAACCAGGCTACTCAGTCGTACCACCTGACACCATGGGTTACCAGCCGCCCAAACTTTTCGACTACGATCCGGATGAAGCAAGAAGATTGTTGGCTGAAGCCGGCTATCCTGACGGCCAGGGCTTTCCAGCGTTCAGTATTCTCTACAATACGCTGGAGCAGCATCAGAAAATTGCGGTAGCAATCCAGCAAATGTGGCGTCAGGAACTTGGCATCAATGTTGAGTTGGTGAACCAGGAATGGCAGGTATACCTGGATTCGCAAAACACGATGAACTATGACGTGGTGCGCCGCGGCTGGATCGGCGATTACGTGGATCCGAACAATTTCCTCGACCTTTTTATTACTGACGGAGGCAACAATCACACCGGGTTCTCCAATGCACGCTATGACGAAATCATCTTGAACGCAGCGCCGGCAGCGCTGAACCGTGACGAACGCTATGCGCTCTATCAGGAAGCCGAAAACCTTCTGATGGCTGATATGCCGGTGATTCCACTCTATGTCTACCAAAGCAAACACCTCAAGCGTCCAAGCCTGAAGGGCATGCCTGCAAACATAATGGATTTTTACAGCTGGAAGCATGTCTATCTGGAACCGCAAGTCGACGCAGAAGCGCAGTAAGAGGAGTACATACCGATGTGGCGTTTCATTGCACTTCGTACGCTGCAGGCTATTCCGGTAATACTTGCCGTGATCACCATTACCTTCTTTCTCGTACGGATGGCGCCCGGGGGACCGTTCTCCAGCGAAAAAGCCGTGTCTGAACAGGTGCAGGCAGCACTCGAAGCCCGCTACCGTCTTGATCAACCGCTACTGCAACAATACCTCTCCTATCTGGGTGATATCGCCCAGGGAGATTTTGGTCCCACCTTCCGCTACCCGGGTCGCAATGTTGAAGAAATGATCTTTCAAGGGCTGCCGATTACTGCCGAGCTTGGACTTTATGCGTTGCTGATAGCAACGGTGTTCGGAGTGCTGACAGGCGTCATCGCTTCGCTGCGCCCAAACACTGTCCAGGATTATGTGCCGATGAGTTTTGCGATGATCGGCATCTGCATGCCTTCGTTCCTTCTCGGTCCCTTGCTGGTACTGGTGTTTGGCATCTGGCTGCAGTGGTTACCGGTATCCGGTTGGGGCAGCTTGCCAGGCGACAAGATCCTCCCGAGCATCACGCTGGGTGCGATGTACGCAGCTTATATCGCACGCCTTAGCCGCTCGGGCATGCTGGAAGTGCTGTCACAGGATTACATGCGTACTGCCAGGGCGAAGGGGTTGCCTGCGCATATCGTGATTCTCAAGCATGGCTTGCGCGGCGGACTCTTGCCGGTAGTCAGCTTTCTGGGGCCTGCTTTCGCGGGCCTGCTGAGCGGTTCCTTTGTCGTGGAGACTATTTTCCAGATTCCGGGTCTTGGGCGCTTCTATGTGCAGGCCGCGTTCAACCGTGATTACACGATGATCCTGGGAACGACGGTGTTTCTGTCCGTCTTGATCGTATTGTTCAATTTACTTTCGGATATCGTCGCAGCCTGGCTGAATCCACGCTTGCGGCACCAGTACAATGCCAATGGCAACAACAGCAAATAGGACCGGCATGCAGCAGAGCGCAACACCCGATTCAGTCAATGCAGTCCCGCGCGGAGTTTCACTCTGGCAGGATGCATGGTCACGGTTGTGTAAAAACCGCCTGGCAATGTTCGGGCTGTTGTTCCTTGCACTGATAATGCTGCTGTGCCTGCTTGCTCCCTGGCTTACACCCTACAGTTACGAAGAGCAGAATTTGCGATTAGGCGCCCAAACTCCTTCATTCAGTCACCTGCTGGGCACCGACACATTCGGCAGGGATATGCTGACCCGTATTCTCTACGGTGGACGTCTCTCTCTTGCCGTGGGTTTTATCGCCACGGCGGTAGCACTGGTAATCGGGGTTGCCTGGGGTGCGGTGGCAGGCTATCTGGGAGGACGCGTCGATGCACTCATGATGCGACTTGTCGATATCCTGTATGCGCTCCCGTTCATGATCTTCATCGTGTTGCTGATGGTGGTATTCGGGCGCAACCTGCTGCTGTTGTTTCTGGCGATAGGTGCCGTGGAATGGTTGACCATGGCGCGTATCGTACGAGGACAAATCCAGAGCCTGCGCCAACAGGAATATGTGGAAGCCGCTCACTCACTAGGTCTCGGAACTGCGGCCATCATCTGGCGTCACTTGATCCCCAACGCGCTGGGGCCTGTCATTGTTTATACCACCCTGACGATTCCGAATGTCATGCTCCTGGAGGCCTTCCTCAGTTTTCTGGGACTGGGGGTGCAGCCACCTGCTTCTTCATGGGGACTGCTTATTTCATCTGGCGTTGAAACCATGGAGGAATATCCATGGCTGCTGATTTTCCCGGGAATGGCGCTGACACTAACCCTGTTTGCGCTGAATTTCCTTGGTGACGGCTTGCGCGATGCGCTTGATCCGCGCACATCCAAAGACTGAGGCCCGAAGATGTCATTGTTGCAAGTCGACGATCTCAAGGTTCACTTCCATACTCGCAACGGACTGGTGAGAGCAGTCGATGGCATCAGTTTCACAGTCGAAGCGGGCGAGACTGTCGCAATAATCGGCGAATCAGGTTCGGGTAAATCGGTAGCCTGCTACAGCCTGCTAGGCCTGGTCCCGATGCCTCCCGGTCGCATAGAGAGTGGACGTGCCTTGTTTGAGGGACGTGATCTGCTGAAGCTAAAGGAAGCGGAACTGCGCCATATCCGTGGACGAGGTATTTCAGTCATCTTCCAGGATCCGATGACCTCGCTGAATCCTTTCCTGCGTATCGGTGACCAGTTAATCGAACCCTTGACCTTGCATTTCGGCATGAGCCGCAAGGAAGCCTGGCACAAGGCGATCACTACGCTCGAGGAAGTCGGTATCCAGGATGCCGAACGCCGCATGCAGGCCTGGCCCTTCGAATTTTCCGGCGGCATGCGCCAACGTGTTGTGATTGCCATGGCGCTGATCACAGAACCACGCATAATCATTGCAGATGAACCGACGACTGCGCTGGATGTGACTGTACAAGCACAGATCCTCAAATTGCTGAAGGAACTGCAGGTCCGTCATCAAATTGGTGTGATATTCATAAGCCACGACTTGAGTGTCGTCGCCGACATCGCCGATCACATTTGTGTCATGAAACATGGTCGTTTCGTAGAGCAGGGCAGCCCCCACCAGGTTTTTCACGCACCCGTCCATGCCTATACCAGACAATTGCTCGCTGCCGTGCCCAGCGGTGAGAAAGAAGCGCTCATGCTGCCATCCCGGGAGTCGCTGGTTGAAGTGCGTAATGTGTCGATGCAATACCCCTCCCAACGCGGCGACAAGATCGTCAATGCCGTAGATGGCGTTTCATTTGATATAAAGCGGCATCAAATTGTTGGCCTCGTCGGCGAATCCGGTTCCGGCAAGTCAACGCTCGGACGCTGCCTGTTGCGTTTGCTGTCACCAACTGCTGGCAGCATACGCATTGCTGGCAAGGAATTATGCGGACTCTCGCAACGCGAATTAAAACCGCTGCGTCGTCACATGCAGATGATTTTCCAGGATCCGTATGCGAGCCTGAATCCCAGGATGACTGTCTACGACACGCTGGCAGAACCCTTGCTGTTGCACGGCATCGTCACGCGCAAGGAACTGGATGCAGAAGTGTTCAAGGTGATGGATGCGGTCGGTCTGGCACGGGTCAACGTGCTGCGCTATCCGCACGAGTTTTCAGGCGGGCAAAGACAGCGTATCGCCATCGGTCGCGCGATTGGTACACAGCCTGAATTCATTGTGGCCGATGAGCCTGTCTCAGCCCTGGACGTGACTATCCAGGCGCAAATCCTGGATTTGCTGCTGGATCTCGTGGAGCGTTTCAATCTCACGATGCTGTTTATTTCTCATGACCTGGGAGTCGTACGTTATCTTGCTGACCATATTCTCGTGATGAAAAACGGACAGCTCGTGGAAAGTGGCTCTTCCCATGAATTGTTCACGGCGCCCAAAGCCACTTACACGCGGGCATTGCTTGATGCCATTCCCGGCAAACGCCTGCTGGAACGTCTGCCGTCCTGACACTCAGCCAGCGAGATTAAAACCGGTCTTTCCATCCGCGCAGGGCGCCAAACACCGAGGCCGCGTCCAACAAGTTGGTGCCAGGCATTTCTTCTGAAACCGAGGCTTGAACGGTACTATCGTGACAGCACAGGAAGGGATTGGTGGCCAGTTCCAGTTCGATACTGCTCGGCAACGTCGGTTCGTTGCGCGCACGCTTGGCAGTTTCCCTGGCAATTCGATCCACCACAGCATGATTGCCCGGCATCACTCTCTGGGCGAAACGCAGGTTGGACAAGGTGTATTCGTGGGCGCAATACACCTGGGTTGCAGGCGGCAGCTGCGCTAATTTCAGCAGGGAAGCATGCATCATCGGTGGTGTACCTTCGAACATGCGACCACAGCCAGCGGCAAACAGGGTGTCACCACAAAACAGCACAGGTCCTTGTGCCGTAACCGCCTCCCCGGAAAAGTAGGCGATATGCTCAAGCGTATGGCCAGGAACTTCCAGCACTCGCAGGCTTACTCCGGCCACGTCAATGTTGCTGCCTTCCTGCACCGCCTGGTTGACCCAGGGGATCCTGGAACTAGCCGGCCCAAAGACCTTTACCGGTTTCAGCTTGAGCAGGTCCGCAACGCCCCCAATATGATCGGCATGATGATGCGTCAGCAAAATCGCCTCCAGTTGCAAACCCGCAGTCTCCAGATGGCGCAGCACCGGTTCAGCAGTGCCCGGATCGACCACACAGGCCAAATTCGAACCTTCCTGATGGAAGACCCAGATATAGTTATCCTGAAATGCAGGTACCGCTGATATTGTAAGCATGTTGTTTCTGCTGACGTGGACTGTGAGTGAAATGTGAGTGGACTGTGGTTGTCCAGACAGACTTGGCAGTATACCTGCACATCAAGTGTACCTGCAGCTTGGCTGGCCTGAATCTCCAACTGCGATTTCCTGCCAGAATGGCTTTACCGGTACACCGTGACAGACAGATCGGGATACTATTCAGGCATGAAAGTTTGTGCTCCCAAAAACACCTATACGCTGCCGGATTGGCAAGCCATGTCAGCATGGTTTGCAACCCCGCTGGGCCAGTATTTGCTTGAGCGCGAAAGGGTCCTGGTACGAGAGTCGCTGTCGCGTCGCTTTGGTTACCACCTGCTGCAACTGGGATGCTCGGAACTGCTTCTGCATCAGGACAGCCCCATGGGACACAAGTTTTCCTTCTGCCCCCATCCGGGCATGCAGACTGCACACACTGCAATTGCCAGCGCTGAAGCGATTCCGTTGCCGGATGAATCAGTCGATATGGTCCTGTTGCATCATGCGCTGGACTTTTCCCAACACCAGCACCAATTGTTGCGGGAGGTGTCGCGCACCCTGATTGCAGGAGGGCATGTGCTGATCGTCGGCTTTAATCCATACAGTAGCTGGGGACTGCGCAATCGGCTGCACTTCCGCCACCAGGATTCTGCACCCTGGAACGCTTCCCAGCTTAGTACGCTGCGGGTGTCAGACTGGCTCAAGTTGCTGGATTTTCAGGTAGTCAGCGTACGCTATGGTGCCTACGCGTTACCATTCAACTCTGTGCGCAGTATCCGCTATACAGGCTGGATGGAAGAGTTTGCCGCCCGCCTGAATTGGCCCACAGGCGGCTTCTACGTCATTTTGGCACGCAAACAGGTATTGCCCCTCACGCCTGTGCAGAAGCGCTGGCGTTCCCTTGCCGTGCCAGTCATTGGACTGCCGGTGGCGGACCAGGCTGGCAGGAACCTTGCTGCTACCCATGCACGCGAGCCTGATAACAACAACGAGGATTCAGCAGTTTGACCGCAAAGACAGAAGTTACACTTTTTACAGATGGAGCCTGTCGTGGCAATCCGGGTCCTGGCGGCTGGGGAGTAATCCTTGAATACGGAAGTACCCGCAAAAGCCTGCATGGCGGGGAGCAAGCCACTACCAACAACCGTATGGAACTGACTGCCGTGATCCAGGGCCTGGCAGCGCTCAAGCGTGGCTGTCACGTCAAAATCGTCACCGATTCGAAATACGTACTGCAGGGCATTACCGAATGGATGCCCAACTGGAAGAAGCGGGGCTGGCGTACAACTGCCAGGAAACCGGTGCTGAACCAGGATCTCTGGCAGCAGCTGGACGCCTTGGTCCAGAAGCACAAGATTGAATGGGAATGGGTAAAAGGGCACAGTGGTCATCTGGAAAACGAACTGGCCGATCAGCTGGCCAATCGTGGCATAGATGAACTTGGCACAGGACTAACCGACTAAAACGGTAGTCACCGATTATCAACGCTTATGCAGGCAAAAGAGACAAGGCAACATGCGACAAATTGTACTGGATACTGAAACCACCGGCCTGGATCCGGCCCAGGGCCACAAGGTCATCGAGATCGGTTGTGTGGAAATGGTTGATCGCAAACTTACTGGGCGACACCTGCATTTGTATATCAATCCGGAACGCGAAGTGGAAGCCGGCGCCATGGAAGTCCATGGCATTACCAATGAATATCTCGCCGACAAGCCGGTTTTCAGCGCCATCGTCGATACCTTCCTCGAATTTGTTACAGGGGCCGAGTTGGTCATCCACAACGCACCGTTCGATATAGGCTTTCTCAATGTGGAACTGGGCTCGCTCAAGCGCAATTACAAGGCAATGACGGACTATTGCGGGGTGCTGGATACGCTGGCGATGGCACGCAAGAAGCATCCAGGGCAGAAAAACAACCTCGATGCCTTGTGCAAACGCTATGAGGTAGACAACAGCCAGCGAGAACTCCACGGTGCTCTCAAGGATGCGGAGATACTGGCTGATGTCTATCTGTTGATGACAGGTGGCCAGTCTTCACTTGGGCTTGGTTATGAACAGAGCATGGATAACACCCAGGATACCGGGCCG
>JBIIWM010000081.1:0-11390 GCA_044338875.1 Pseudohongiellaceae bacterium
GGCAAGTAGCACAGCTTTGGGTACGGTTGCGGGAGAGATTTACATCAAAGAACAGTGCACGCCCCAAATCTTCGAGCCTGGTTTGCCTGTTGCTGTCGACTTCGGCTGCAGAGGCGCATGCTGTGCCCAGCACCAGGCTCAACGCCAAACTCATATGCATCATATTCATAGTGTCAACTCAACCTGCCTGCAGCGAGGTGATTGTCCCAGAGCAAATGCACCGGCTCCGGGAGCGCAAAATCTTCAATAACCAGAGTGTCCAGATCAATAGCCGCAAGATTACCGATGCCAGAGCTGAACAGGAACCCAGCGCCAAGGGCACAAACGCCACAACCATCACGCGCGCGCAATGAGTGAACCAGCTCTCCACTGCCTGCATCCCAGAATGTGAGCAGGTTGCCGCGCGGGCAGGAGGCAGCAAAATAGCGGCCATCTTCGGTAAAGCGTACAGAGCCGACATACTGCTGCATGCGGCTTTGCACGTCGGCCGGCGCTTGCAACAGCCGCAGCTCTTCGCCACGCCGATGGGTTGCCACCAGAGGTACGCTCAGGAATGGCTCCCCCTGAAACTGCATGCCCAGCGCAATCAGGCCGTCTGCGTTGACATCCAGGTGGTGAATACTGTCCTGATGCAAGGTGTCCGGCAAAAAGTTCTGTTCGAGCACTTGCCCAGTGTGCCGATCGAGATAAACCAGGGAGGGCAACATGGTGTCGGCGTTCAACACTTCGCGCTCAGAATCCGGATGTGTGCGCATGCCACCGTTGGCAATCACGAGGGTATCACCATCCGGCATCAGCAACAGTTCATGCGGATCCACACCCTTGGTGGCAAATTCACGCTTGCGTTCCAGCGTCAGCTTGCCGCCATTTGCCACGACGTCCCATTCCACTACCAAGCCACTGTTGCCTGTCATGTTTTGGTAATCGCTTTCAGTGGTATAGAACTTCAGTTCATCTGCGGAGAACAGGCCGTGGCCAAACACATGCCGGTTGGCAGGCACGGTAATTTCGGCATGAATTGCACCAGTGACGGCATCACCAAGCACCAACCAGGTACCAGGGCGGCGCGCGACTGCAACGTAAATGCCGTGACGCCGGCTGACGGCGACATGATGACCACGGTCGGGCAGCGGTTGCTGAAAGAGCAGCTCGGCATGCTGCTGTTTGAGCGTAAACCCCGCGACCCAATGGTTGTTGTCTGTATCGGAGGCAGCGCTGATGAACAGCCCGGGGCTTTGTTGGGTGCAGGCGCTCAAGCCGCCAGCGCCCGCCAGCAAGAACGTGAACTGTGCCAGGAAAGCGCGGCGATCCAGCGTAAGCAATGGCGAGGTTTTCACGACAGCAGCGTCCTCAATCCCCATCCAGACTGTTGAAGCCAAGATAGAGATCTGTGTTTTTCAGGGACGCTTCCAGCAGTTCAAACAAGGCATTCATTTGGTCACGCACGCTGACCAGCTGTGTATAGCCGGCTTCCGTTTGCAACAGCGCTGTCATCGAATCCGGCTGTGCCGCCAGCGTCGCTTGCAAGGTCGCGAAACCGGCGCGTACCTTCGCGCTGTCTGCTGGCAACAACGCACTGCTCAAGGCAGGCACACTGCCATCAAACAATTCTGCCAACGTGGCTACGTTCATCTTGATATTGCGCAGCGAGCGCTCCGAGCGCCAGGACTCGGCACGCCGAACCCGCGCTTCGGCAAACGAAGCACCCAATACCGCTTCCAGTTTCTGCTGCTGGTCCTTGCGAATGGTTTCTACCAGCGCCTTGTAGAATTCGATGGTGGCATCCTGCGCGTTTTCAAAACTTTTGCGCTCATCCGCGTTGGCGATACTTGCGCGGAATTCGTCCAGCCAGCGGGTATGGATTCCCGTGGCAATGGTACTGATATTCGCGGCAATGGCCTGCAATACGTCGCAACGATAGGGCTGTTGCTGCAAGAGGCTCAGAGCATTTTCCCCAAACAACAATTGCTCCAGCGCCGGAAAACCCTGCACGCCTACACTCTGGCGTTCAAAACTCGCGCTTTCCAGCAGCGCGCGGTCTTGTGCTGCAAGCACCACATCGAGCTGACGGCTTCCGGTATTGCGCTCGTCCGGCCAATACTCCAGGCGGAAATTCCAGTTGAAATAGGTGACAGGTCCAAACTGCACATGCTGGATACCCTGCCACTGATCCATGGCGGCATGGAACGCAGCCTGCATGGAAGCGAGGGATTCGTCATTGGGTTGGCTGCATAGCCCGGCAGCAGCAGGCACCAGCGCTCCGGCAGCAGCGCTGAAGCGCTCATAGGCGGGAATCACATGGGTATCGGTCACCGCCAGATTGAGCTCAGTCCAATTGGTTTCCTGCGCGCTGTGCACCGTCGGTGCCAGCAAGCCACTGCCACTGAGAGCCAGCCACGCGAATACAACTAATTGTCGTTTCATATCGAAACCTAAGTAAGAATCGTTCTCAATTGTAGCGCAGTTAGCGAGTCTTTAGAAAGTCGAGCAAGCGCTGCCGTTGTTTCGGCAGCAATTCCAGATAGTTGTTCCGGGCTTTGGCCGCTTCACCGGCATGCCATAGCACCGCCTCTTCCAGATTGCGTGCACGTCCGTCGTGCAGGAAGCGCTCACTACCAGCCAAACCCCACAACGGCGCTGTACGCCATTCACTCCCCAACGCATTTGGAGCGTCCAGCGTGCTCGCCAAGGGGGAACCCAGATCATGCAACAGCAAATCGGTATAGGCCTTTACTGTGAACCCCTCCCCCTGCAGCTGCGGGACATGACAACTGGCACACCCGATTTGCTGAAACAGCTGCGCCCCTTCCGGATCCGGCGCGGCACTTTGCGCAGGTTCCAACCCTGTCACATACGCAAGCACCAGCTCCACCAGTTCAGTGCCAAGCTCAGTAGCGCTCGCGCCAGTCACGGCACCGGACACCCCCTGCAAGCACGCTGCTTGCGCAGCAGTGCAATCACCATGCGGCGCGGGGAATAATTCTGTCCCGAGCCCCAAATCGAGACTGAAGGCTTTGGCGGCCTGCATGCGCAAATCTGGCATTTCCGCCTTCCAGCCAAACCGTCCGACTCGCGCTGTGCCTGCAGACTCCAGTAGCGACAAGCGTCCTGAAATACCGTCGCCATCGCTGTCCTCAGGATCTGCCCGTGCCTCCAGCTCCGCCTCGCTTACCGCTGCCAGTAACGCGAGTCCATGAAGCGAGGGCGCCAGCCGGGGTGACGAAGCGCTCTGCAAGGCTCCATGGGACAAGTGGGTAATATCGACCTGCAGGCGTTGCAGCGAATAGGGTGTTCCGTCATCCATGGGCAGCTCCACCGGAATCCAGGCAAGCGCCAGTTCCACTTCCGGCTGCATCCCGGCCAGGGCCAGCGGCTGCAATTGCCGCCCATATACCGGGTCATTGATTACAACTGTAATTGCCTGCAAACCTGCCCCTCTGCCACCGCCCGGATGACAGGTATTACAGGAACGTGCGTTGTAGAAAGGGCCAAGTCCATCTGAACTCGCTGTTGATGCGGGTGCCGCTACCCAGTTGCGCTCAAACAAGGCCTTGCCAGCCGCAGCATCAAGCGGATGCTGCGCTTGCGAGAATGCAGGATGGCACGGTAAACACAGTAGAAAGGTGGCGAGTACAAGACCCGGAGTTTTGACAGGAAAAGGAAAAAATAGTCGATAGTGGCGCGGTATGGCCAAGCTGCCTCGCGTCACAGCGCGTCTGGCAGACTGCTCGATCCTTCGATGCTTACATTCTGCAGTTGCAGCACGTTGATGATTTTTTCAATGGTGCGGGTCTCTTCCATCAGCGCGCTCACAATGCGATTGATCACGGCTTCGCCATCAGCATTGCCATTGGCGATCAGCACATCATAAGTCTGGCCCGCTTCGCCCCGTTCAACCAGCGCCGTCATGGCGAGCTCGGTTTCTTCCAGCCGCGCATTCATTTCTGCATGCAGGCCGGGTTCTTGTTGCCGCAGGTAATCTTCCAGCCCGGTTTTGTCCACCACGGAGCCATTTACGCGCGTGTACCTGCCGCGATAGACATTGCTGATACCTACAGAATCGTAATAATGCGACCAATGGGTATTGTCAGAGAAGCAGTCTTGCTCCTCTTCAGGATCGTGCAGCAGCAAGCCGAGGCGAATGCGCTCACCAGCCAGCTCTCCA
This sequence comes from Pseudohongiellaceae bacterium, assembly GCA_044338875.1. Lineage (GTDB taxonomy): Bacteria > Pseudomonadota > Gammaproteobacteria > Pseudomonadales > Pseudohongiellaceae > CAILUG01. Next base: position 4,166 of record JBIIWM010000081.1, read on the forward strand.
TATGCGAGGCTGCCCATCCCGGTCAGTATGGTGGCCAGGCCTCCGGCTTCCCCCTTGTTGCGCAAATCAATCAAAGCCGCCCCGCCTGGTTCCCAGTTCTGCACCATCTCCTCGAGATCGGAAACCAGCAAGGTAGTGGCAGACTTCAGGTAGGAACGGCGGCGGCCACAGTTATCGTTGGTACAGGCCGACAATGAATAATCAGTGAAGGGGCGCATTCCTGTGCCAGGGCCGGTACCGTTGAGATCCTGGCCCCACAGCAGAAATTCAATTGCGTGATACCCGGTGGCCACATTGGAATCGACGCCATCCAGTCCATGCAGGGTTTCTGCCAAGAGTTCCGGCGTTATGTCAGCCGCATCCACGCTGATGCCGCCAACATCTACCAGGGGATTGGCGATAATGTTCGCACTATAGAAATAATTATTGTCGGACTCTGTGCCATACGCCGGGGCCACATAGTCAATCAGGCCTTCATCCAGGGGCCAGGCATTTACCCGACCTTCCCACTCGTCGACAACGGCATTGCCAAAGCGAAACACTTCAGTTTGCAGATAAGGAATGCGCGCGGCGCGCCAAGCTTCCCTCGCAGCCAGCAAGGTTTGCCCGGAAGGGGAAGCCAGCAGCCTATCGACAGCCGTTTCCAGCACGCGTGCAGTCTGCAGGGAATCGGCAAAACCGGCCTGCGCGAGGGCAACATAGGAATCGATGATTTGCTGCCTGCCAACCTCAACCGGTGCAGGCGCACGGCAAGCCCCCAACCCTGCAAGCAGGGCCAGTGACAGTAACAGAAGCATTTTGGGAGGACAGATATTGTTCATTGATGCGAACTATATCCGATTTCCTCCGGTGTGTCTGACCACCCTGCCTTCCACCATGAAAACCACATCTTCGGCAATGTTGGTGGCGAGGTCGGCAATGCGCTCCATGTAACGCGAAGTGGACAACAGGCTCAGGGCAACTTCGGTGTTTTTTACATCTGCTTCGATGATATTTCTCACTTCCGTATACATCCTGCGATTTATCTCATCGACACGACTGTCCATTTTCATGACTTTGAGAGAAAGACCAACGTCGAGGGTGACGAGGGAATCAAGGGCTTTGCGAACCATGCTGCGTACCATTTCCGGCAACTCCGAAGCCATTTCCTGGAATATCGGCAGCGGCGGCTGGGACGCCAGGTACTGGGCACGCAGGGCAATGTTGCGAGCAACGTCGCCCATGCGCTCAAGATCATTGTTTACTTTGAGCACCACCACAATGAAGCGCAAATCCACGGCCACAGGCTGGTGCAGCGCGAGGATCTTCAGGCATTCCTCCTCGATCGTCACTTCCTTGTTGTTGATTTCGTCTTCAAATCCCTGGGCTTTTTGCGCCAGTTCGCTGTCGCGATTGACCAGCGCCAGTATCGCAAAATTGATAGCGCTCTCTACCACATTGCCCAGTTGCAGAATTTCTTTCTTCAGCGCATCAAGATCTCGCTGCAAATGTAAGGACATAATCAGGACCCTGCCATATCAATCAATGGGAGCGATGTTAACCGAAGCGGCCGGTAACATATTCTTCTGTACGTTTAATGTTGGGACGCGTGAAAATCTGGTCGGTTACGCCGAACTCGATCAGGTCTCCCATCTCCATGAAGGCAGTGAAATCGGAAATTCGCGCCGCCTGCTGCATGTTATGCGTAACAATCACGATTGTATATTTTGACTTCAATTGGAACAGCAAGTCTTCGATATGCGCAGTCGAAATGGGATCGAGCGCAGAACAGGGTTCGTCCATCAACAATACCTGAGGCTCCATCGCCAGTGCCCGTGCAATACACAGACGCTGCTGTTGGCCACCGGAAAGATTCAGCGCGGATTCCTGCAGGCGATCCTTCACTTCTTCCCACAGGGCCGCCTGTGTCAACGAACGCTCCACAAGTTCATCCATGGAACCGTCGTAGCCGTTGATGCTTGGCCCCCAGGCAATGTTGCTGTAAATGGATTTCGGAAACGGATTTGGCTTCTGGAACACCATGCCGATACGACGGCGCACTTCCACCGGATCAACATCCCTGCCATAAAGATTCTGGCCGGCAAACAGTATCTCGCCTTCAATGGTCACGCCATCAACAAAATCATTCATGCGATTGAGCGAGCGCAGCAGCGTACTTTTGCCACAACCGGAAGGCCCGATGATCGCGGTAATGCAATTGCGCAATATCTGGCAAGACACCTTTTTTACCGCTGGCTTGCCGGAATACAGCACGCTCACCTGCTGCAGGTCGAGCACGGCCTCGCGTGGCGCTTTTTTGTCGGCGCTATCGGACATCATTACTTCAGTCTCCGTTCGGTTTTGCTGCGAATGTATATCGCAGTGGCATTCATCAACAGCAGCACCAGCAACAGCACGACGATGCCGGCTGCAGCCAGTTCATGGAACTCTTGCTGAGGTCTGGATACCCAGTTGTAAATCTGTATCGGCAATGCGGTAAACGAATCCATCGGTCCCTGCGGCAGGAAGGCGACGAAAGTCATTGCACCAATCATGATCAACGGTGCGGTTTCACCGATGGCGCGCGACAGCGACAGGATGATACCGGTCATGATGCCGGGAAAGGATGCTGGCAGCACATGATGCCAAGTGGTCTGCCACTTGGTAGCGCCCAGCGAATAAGCGGCAGCCCGCATGCTTTGGGGCACTGCAATAATGGCTTCACGGCTGGCGATAATGATGGTCGGCAATATCAACAGGCTCATCGTGAGCGCACCGGAAATCAGGCTGCGCTCAAGTGCAAAAAAGCGCACAAAAATGGCGAGCCCGAGGATGCCGTAAACGATGGATGGCACACCGCCCAGATTGGCGATATTGACTTCGATTATCTTGGCGATACGCCCTTTGCCGGCAAATTCTTCCAGATACAGGGCTGAAGACACCCCGATGGGAATGGAGATCAGCGCAACCAGAATGATGAGCCACATGGTACCGACCAAGGCAGCCTTGATACCTGCACGATCAGGGAAACGCGACGGGAAACTGCTGATAAACTGCCAATCAATCCAGCTGATACCGGCGACGCATACCTGAAACAACAACACAGCCAGCAGCAGCACACTCGACCAGGTCACCGCTGCACACAACAATTTGAACAGACGCGCCTTGCGATGGCGTTTCTGCAAGTTCAGATGTTCCTCTTTGCTGCCAAATGCCATTACTCGTATACCTCACGGAAGCGCGACAGGATCATCTGGGACACAATGTTGATCAGAAGTGTGATCACAAACAGCATCATGGCAACGGCAAACAGCGTCTGGTAGGCAATACCACCGGAAGGTGTATCTCCGAGGCTGACCTGGACAATATAAGCGGTCATCGTCTGGATACTTTCGAGCGGACTGAAAGAGAGATTGGGAGTTTGCCCCGCAGCCAGCGTTACTGCCATCGTTTCACCGATGGCGCGCGAGATCGCCAACAGGAATGAGGCCATTACTCCCGACAAGCCCGCCGGCACAACCACGCGTGTGGTTACTTCAAAAGACGTGGCGCCCAAGGCATAAGCGGCCTGACGCAAACTCACCGGGACGGCACGCAGTGCATTGTCGCTAAGCGTCGCAATCATCGGCAGGATCATGATGCCGACCACGATACCCGCGCTGAGCGCATTGAACACTTGTATATCCGGGATCACCTTGCGCAGCATCGGGGTGACAAACGTGAGCGCGAAATAGCCGTACACGACTGTCGGTATCCCCGCGAGCAATTCGAGGATGGGTTTTACCCAGGAGCGCACCCGGTCAGAAGCATACTCACTGAGATAGATGGCACTGGCCAACCCAAGCGGAATTGCGAAGATGGCGCCCATGACCGTAATTTGCATGGTGCCCCAGAGTAGCGGCAGGATGCCAAAGGAGCTTGGCTCCAGCAAGGGCACCCAACGTGTACCGAAAAAGAATTCTGCCGGGCTTACTTCATCGAAAAAGCCCAAAGACTCCACTATCAACAGGGAGATGATGGCTATCGTGGTAATGATGGAAATGGCAGCACAGGAATAGAGCCAGAACTTGATCACACCCTCGCCCCAGCGGCGTTCTGCCCGGCGAATGCTTGTGTTCATTGGCAGCTCTGGCGCCAACATGGAATTGGTAGCTATTTCTTGCATAGGGGATCATATCAAATGGCAATGCCTTGGCCGGCTCAGTATATCGCAAACCGGTCAAGGCAAAGTTAAGTCCGGATTAATATAACCGGTATGGTTTTGGTATCAGAAGGATCCGAAGGCAACCTTGGATGCTTCGTAATTGGCTGCAGGAAGTGCTATGTAGCCAACTTCATGCACCAATTGAGGAGCCATTTCAAGATAGAAGTCCACGAAACGTCTTACTTGTGGCTTGGTCGCGCCAGCCTTGTTCACATAAATGAAGATTGGGCGCGACAAGGGGCTGTAGGTGCCATCCTGGATGGTTTGGTCGTTTGGCAGCACTGGACCAGCACCCCCATCAATGGGCACAAGTTTCAGGATGCTCTGGTTGGCCAGGAAATAGGCATAACCAAAAAAGCCCAAGGCATGCACATCCCCGCTGATGCCCTGCACCAGCACGTTGTCATCTTCACTGGCAGTGTAATCAGGACGTGATACACCCGCTTCACCATTTACCGCCTCGGTAAAGTAATCGAAGGTGCCGGAATCGGTACCTGGACCATAGAGACGGATGGTTTCTGCCGGCCATTCGGGACGAATGTCATCCCAGCTGTCCACGGTGCTGCCGGGCTGCCAGATCATTTGCAGCTCTGCAACAGTCAAATGGTCTACCCAGGTATTGCCGGGATTAACCACGATGGAGAGACCGTCATAAGCTACTGGAATCTCGAGGTATTCAATGCCTGCTGCCTTGGCTGCTTCAGCCTCACTGTCCTTGATGGGACGGGAAGCATCATTGATGTCAATTTCACCTGCAATGAATTTCTGGAAGCCACCACCCGTGCCTGATACACCGACGGTTACACGCACTTCAGGAGCTTCCGCGAGGAACTCTTCTGCTACTGCCTCACTGATGGGGTATACAGTACTGGAACCATCAAGACTGACAACACCTGTCATCTGCGGTTCGGCTGCGGTTACGGCAACAGTTTCCGGCGCCGCTGTTTGTTCGCTGGCTTGCTGCTCGCCAGAGCAGGCACCCAGCATAAAGAGGGAAAAAAGACTGGCTGAAACCAGGGTCATACGAGGGAAGTTAAGTGTCATAGGGTTCTCCGGTTGCACAAACTCAACAGGGCACAATTTTCCACTGCCAATGTTAAGAGACTATAAAGAGATCGCCGGGATCCTGCAAAATTCAGTCGCCAATTCATTGATCCTTAACAAACCAGTGGCACATCAAGCGGTTTTATCGCTGGCTGCTGCCGCCAAAGGTATGCGGAATGTAAAGACGGAACCCCTGCCCTCCTGGCTTTTTACAGCCACTGTGCCACCGTGTCGCTCCGCAATGTTGCGTACGATGGAAAGCCCAAGACCGGTTCCACCCAGACTCTGGGAGCGCGCCTTGTCTACCCGGTAGAAACGCTCGAACACCCGCTCCTGATACTGGGGATTGATCCCGATGCCGCTATCCTCCACCTCCAGCACCAAGTCTGCACCTTCGCGACGCAAGCGCACATCAACTCGGCCACCTTCGGGAGTGTACTTGATGGCATTGTCGATCAGATTGTCGACCAGTTGGCTGAGATTCTGGCGATCTCCAAACACTTCCAGCCTCTCCTGCGGCAACTGCTGGGTAAGCTTGTGTTGTTTCACGTCAGCGGCAGGCCTGGACGCACTTACTGAACCGGCAATCAGGTCAACCAGATTGATGAGGGTAAAGTTGTTGTCTACATGAGCCGCTTCCAACCGACTGATGGTCATCAGGTCGCCCACCAATTGGGACAGGCGGATACTTTGCGCATGGATACGCTCCATGAAATACATCAGCGTATCGCGGTCCACATCCTTGTCGTTGACAAGGGTTTCGGAAAGCCCGCGTATGGCAGTGATCGGGGTTTTCAATTCATGTGACGCGTTGGCGACGAAATCAGTACGAATGCGCTCCAGATGCTTCAGCCCGGTGACATCGTGCAACACCAGGATTGCTCCAATTGGCTGCCCCTGATCATTGGCCAGCGATGCGACATACAACTCAAGCACAAGTTGCGACCTGTCCCTCAGGAAATCAACCTGGGTTTTGATCACAGACCGGGTCCGCAAGGCTTCATCCAGTATCAGCGTCATCTTCTGGCTGCGAATTTCCTGCCACACTGGTTTGCCAATGGACCTCTCGCGTTGCACACCCAATAACTGGGCGGCCGCATCGTTGATATGCACGATGTGCTGATTCTGGTCGACGTCGATTACCCCCTCCACCATGCCGGTGAAGATGGCGGTGAGCCGGTTGCGGTCGGCTGTCAGTGTCGTCAGGCGTTTGGCCGAAAGCCGTGACATCTGGTTGATGGCATCAGCCAGTCGCTTCATGCCCAGCGCACGCGATTCCGGTACGCGGCGCTCAAAATCGCCTTTTGCGATTGCCTCGGTAGTCTGGGTGAGCAATTCGACTGTAGCGGCTTTGCGTCTGGCTTGCCAAAAAGCTGCCAGCAACAGCAACAATAGCAGCAGGGCACAGAAAGACCACATTTCCAGCTGCCTTGCTTCAATTTGTGCACTGCGGTCTTCACTGGCTCTGGCCACCCGTACCAAGCCAATCAGCTCGCCGGCATTCAGGACCGGTTCGGCCCGGTAGATAAAATTCTTGTCGAGGGTCTGACTATAACGTTCGACCTCACCGAAACCTCTCTCAATCGCCTGTACCACCTCGGGCCGGTGCAAGTGATTTTCCATGTTGCGAGGATCTTCCATGGTGTCGGCGAGTACCTTGCCAATGTCCGAAATTACCGTAACCCGCAACCCGGTTTGAGCTGTGATGATGGTAGCCATTTCATTGATAGCGGACAGATTGCCGGTCAGGAAAGGCGCAACAGCGGCTTTTGACAACAAAGCGGCCTGCACATGCAGACTCTGCTCATCTTCATCGGTTGCAATCCGGGAAATAGAAAGGGCTTGTTGCAGGCCAAGCAGCAAAATGCCGGCCAAGGGAAAGGCGAAATAAATGAGCAAGGTCCGCCAAAAATAACTTGTCTGGATGATTTTCAAAAATATTACTCTGCCATCCTGTAACCAACTCCACGGATGGTTTCTATCAATGGAGGCTCGACA
>JBIIWM010000082.1:0-11377 GCA_044338875.1 Pseudohongiellaceae bacterium
TAGATCTGGGCATCATCAATCCTGATTTTTTCCACCTGCGGTTTGAGCAAGTCGCGCATGGCACGCACGTAGAGCACCAGGTCATTGTAGATAACCCTGATGCCACCATTCTCACGCATGCGTTTTTCCACCCCGCCCCACACGCGGTGCAGGAACAAGATATCAGCCAGCAATTCGCTTTCGCTGACACCTTCGGAAACTGTTCGCAAGATGAAACCACCCTGGTCCTTCAATCCTGCCTGCTCGACACTGGTAGCAAGGGTTGCCAACAAGCGCTCGCGCTCTTCCTCATTTTCAATACGCTGGGAAATACCCAGGTGGTGGTTGCGCGGCATATACACCAGATAGCGTGAAGCAATGGACAAGTGCGTGGTCAGGCGTGCTCCTTTGCTTGAAATGGGCTCTTTCGCCACCTGCACCACCAGCATCTGCCCTTCACGCACCAGTTCAGTGATACCCAGGGGTTGTGGCGGATTAAGCTCATAACCGTCTGGGGCGACCTGGATGATATCGGCGGCATGAATGAAACCGGCTTTCTCCAGGCCGATCTCGACAAAAGCTGCCTGCATGCCAGGCATTACGCGTACGACCTTGCCACAATAGATATTCCCGACAGGACCGCGCTTATTGTTTCTTTCTATGTAGATTTCCTGGAGTAATCCCTGTTCAGTAAGGGCAACCCTGGTTTCTCTAGGCGTGGCATTGATCAGGATTTCAACACTCATCGACTGCGCTCCTTAATACTGCATCTGCTGTAATGCCAAAGTTAGCAAGCAACTGCATGGTTTCAAACAGCGGCAGGCCCACCACAGAACTGTAGCTGCCCTCGATTCTGCTCACGAACATCGCGCCAAGGCCCTGTATGGCATAGGCACCCGCCTTGTCACAGGGTTCTCCACTGTACCAATATGCCCGTATTTCATCGGCAGTAAGCGTGCGGAAGCTAACCATTGTGGTTACCAGCACTTGCTTGCACAGCTGGGGCGTTGCAATTGCCACTGCAGTCAGCACCTGATGCGCGCATCCGGACAACCGGGTCAACATGTCCACCGCCTCCTCCAGATGTTGCGGTTTGCCCAAAACCTTGCCATCACAAACTACTGATGTGTCGGCAGCCAGGACAGGGAGAGGCAACCTGTACCCGGGGTCGCGCAAGGCAGCCTGCACTTTTTCCAGTGCCACACGGCAGACATAGTCAGCAGCAGGCTCCCGTGGCTTGACGCTTTCATCAATATGCTGGGGCAGCACCATTGTTGCCAGGCCCAATTGTGCGAGCAGCTCCCTGCGGCGTGGTGATGCCGACGCCAGATACAGCGAGAGCTTGAGCTTGTCTTGTCCGGTCATGGCGCTGGGGGGCTTCCCACATAAAGGGCGGGCATTATGACCGAAGCCTCCTGCCGGCACCAATGCGGACGACTTTATTCTTGTTATACTCCAACCCCCATGAGCCAGCTCAAATTCAAAGACAAAAGCTTTAGCCTCAATCAATACGAGACAGTACTTGATTGCCTGCTCCGAAATGGACAGGCAATCCCCTATGCCTGCAAGGCTGGCATGTGCCAGGCCTGCCTCATTCGGGCAGTTGACTGCGAGGCCACGGAAGAATCCAGAAAATGGATCAAACCAGCCCTGCAGGCCCAAGGCTACACTCTGGCCTGCCAGTGGGTGCCAGAGTCTGATGTGGCTGCTGTGTTGCCTGGCGTGGAGGATTTCTCAGTCACCGTCAGGATTCGCCTTCTCGAACTGATAAATCCCCAGGTACTCCGCCTCATTCTGGACATCCCCGACCCTTCGAAGATGTTTGCCTATCGTCCGGGTCAGTACCTTACGCTGATCAATCCTGCCGGCATTGCGCGCAGTTACTCGATCGCCAATGATTACGAACAGGATGGCTGGGTGGAATTGCACATAAGTGCCACATTGCATGGAGTCTTCTCACACTGGCTTTTCCAGGAGGCCAGGGCAGGCGACCAATTGCACATGCGGGGCGCTGCCGGCGATTGTTTCTATGCCAGCAAAGATGCCGCTGGCCAACCCCTGCTGCTGGCAGGAGTTGGCACCGGACTGGCGCCCTTGTATGGCATCGTCCGCGATGCATTGCGTCAGGGGCATACTGCGCCGATTGCCCTGTTTCATGGTGGTCGTACCCTCGATCACCTTTACTACGTCGATACTTTGCAGGCACTGACGCGCCAGTTCAGCAATTTCCGGTATTTCCCCTGCACCATCGAAGACAGTGGAACAACTGGCTTTCATACAGGAACACTGGAACAAGTACTGGAGGCCCAGCTGGACTCCAGGCTATTGAGCCAAACCCATGCTTACCTGTGCGGGGCTCCTGATTTCGTCCACGGCATGCGCAAACGCTTGTTTCTCAAGGGTGTGCGTGCACCCAATATCCATTGCGATCCTTTCACCGAACGCACCGTAATCGACAGCGCAGAGACAGCATCATGAACGCACTCGCCAGTTTCAGTGACAGCTTCTTCATCACTGCAGCGCAGATTCTCTCCAACGCATTCATCCTGCTGATAGGTGGGCTGTTCATTACAGCCATCGTGTTCTATGTCATCGACATCACCCAGACCACCCATACCATCCGCCGCAACTATCCGCTGATCGGTCGCTTTCGTTATCTGTTCGAGAAACTCGGCGAATTCTTCCGCCAGTATTTTTTCTCGATGGATCGGGAAGAGTTGCCTTTCAACCGCGCCCAGCGTTCGTGGGTCTACCGCGCAGCAAAGAATCTGGACAATACCCAGGCATTTGGCTCCACCAACAAGGCCAACGACATCGGCCATGTGATCTTCCTGAACGCGGGTTTTGCGTTGTTGGATGAGGAAGCAACCAATATCGAACCCATGCTGTTCGGTCCTTATTGCCGCCAACCCTATGCAGCACAGACCATTTTCAATATTTCAGGCATGAGTTACGGGGCCATCTCCAAACCAGCAGTCCAGGCTTTGTCACGCGGTGCTGCCATGGCTGGCTGCTGGATGTGCACTGGCGAGGGCGGTCTGAGCGACCACCACCTCGAAGGTGGCTGCGACATCGTGTTCCAGATCGGCACGGCCAAATACGGGGTCCGCGATGAGGACGGCAACTATGATGAAACCAAACTGAAACGCCTGGCTGCTTTGCCTCAAGTAAGAATGCTCGAACTGAAACTCAGCCAAGGTGCCAAACCCGGCAAGGGAGGCATTCTGCCGGCGGTAAAGGTGACCGAAGAAATCGCAAGGATTCGAGGCATTCCCGCTGGCAAGGCTTCACTGAGCCCAAATCGCCACAAGGACATCGCCAACAACAAGGAATTGCTGGAACGCCTGAACTGGGTGCGGGAATTCACCGGCAAACCCGTGGGCATCAAATTCGTATTGGGAGATATCGGCTGGCTTGATGATTTGTTGCAAACCATAAATAGCATGGGCGAGGCGCTGGCGCCTGACTTCTTCACGCTCGACAGTTCGGATGGTGGTACCGGCGCCGCACCACTGACCCTGATCGACGACGTGGGACTTGATCTGCAGGAGTCACTGCCAATCGTAGTAGACAAGCTGATCGAATACCGGCTGCGTGATCGCATTCGTGTCATCGCGTCTGGCAAACTGATCAATCCCGCAGATGTTGCCTGGGCCTTGTGTGTGGGCGCTGATGCGGTGAACAACGCACGCGGGTTCATGTTTTCGCTTGGCTGCATCCAGGCCATGCAATGCAACAAAAACACCTGCCCTACCGGCATCACTACACATGATCCAAAATTGCAGCGCGGCCTGGTAACTGCCGACAAGGCCGAACGAGTAGCGAATTACCAGCGCAACATGATCAAGGAGCTGAATGTGATTGCTCATTCCTGCGGAGTGAAAAATGCACGCCTGCTCGGACGCCGGCACGCACGAGTGGTGCTAAGTCCGAGCACCAGTATCGGCATGCCGGATTACTACAAGCAAGGAAAATAACAAATTCAATTGCCTAGCTGTTTTTACCCTGCCATTGGAGTACTGCTGCGAAGGGCACAGTCCCGCCAAAAATATCGAGTGCGCTGCCAATCGTCAGGTCGACACGTCCCATACCCAGTTTTTTAACCCGATCAAGATCAGAAAGCCTGTGCACGCCGCCAGCATAGGTAACAGGACAAGGACTGTGTTCCGCCAGCAGCATGATCAAGTCTTCCTGGATACCTTGCCGCAGCCCTTCCACGTCCACTCCATGTACCAGAAACTCGGCACAACTTTGGGACAATTTCTGCAACAACGCAGCGTCTACTCTCTCTTCTGTATAGGTTTGCCAGCGGTCGGTAACGATATGGAAATGGCCTGCGCGTTTGCGACAGCTCAGGTCAAGCACCAGTCTTTTCCTTCCAACCTTTTTGACCAGCAAGGCGAGTTTTTCGTAATCAATCCTGCCTCCGGAAAAGACGTACGAAGTGACGATGACATGGCTCGCGCCTGCATCCAGGTAAGTTGATGCGTTGTCCGGATTTACTCCGCCCCCATACTGCATACCGCCGGGCCAACTCCTCAAGGAGGACAAGGCTGCCTCTTCATTGCCCTTGCCAAGTGCAATCACATGACCGCCGCGCAAGCCATGCGTGCGATAGAGACGGGCAAAATCTGCGGGTTGCTTGTCGGAAGTGAAATTGGTGCGCACACTCCCTTCCTGCTGCTCATTCAGGGAGCCGCCTACTATCTGCACCACTTTGCCGTGGTGCAGGTCAATACAGGGACGAAACTTCATCAGTGGACCAACTACTTTAAATGTTCAGCTCATTGTAGATGATGGCGACAAGATCCGAGCCTGCTTTGACATTGCCAGCCGACCATTGTGCGTCATATTCAGCCGTGGGATTGCTGGCCTGGATCTGCTCGAGGGTGTTGCCGGCATCAATGCCCACTTTGACTCGGTCACGGATGGTGCGGAACATGTCGAGCTGTGCCTGCACATCTGCGCGTGTGCTGACAACGCCGTGGCCAGGCAGAAAACGGGTGTTCTCATCGGAGATTTCCAACAGGGCCTCATAGCCTGCCATGATGCCATGGAAGCTGCCATTGGCTGCAGCATCCACGCGTGGATAAGACGTAGTCCTGAAGACGTCTCCGGTATGGATCACGTTGGCGTTCTTGAACACCACAAAAGAGTCGCCATCAGTGTGCGCGGGCGCCACATGGAATGCATGGATCATTTCACGATTGAGAAACAGATCGATACTGTCGCTGAAGGTCATGATGGGCAAGCCCGCACGCTGATCCGCAGTGAGAACGGCATCCAGCTCGCCATTGGTGAAGCCGCGTTCGAGTGTAGTCCTGACGTTGTCATGCGCGATGATGATGACACCCGCCTTGCCGAAGATCTGATTGCCACCGGTGTGATCCGGATGATGATGGGTGTTGAGCAGGAAACGGACAGGTTTGTCACTGAGACTGGCAACAGCGGCCATTATTTTTTCCGACAAGGGTGCAAACTGGTCATCGATGAGGAACACGCCGTCCTCACCAATGGACACGCCGATATTTCCCCCTTGCCCCTGCAGGTAATACAGCCCTTCACCCAGCTGCTGCGGCACTACCTCTACTGTGCTGAAATCCGGCTGGGGAGCCTGGGCTGCCACGCTGGCAGCACCCGATAACAACAGGGAAAACGCGGCAAATCTTGCTGTAATCTTCATGGAAGACTCCTCCCGGAGTATCAAATGGGGAATCAGTGACTGCCGGATGCTGATGCATCGCCAGGTGATCCGGCGGCAAGAATACAACAGCTGTTTTTTTTATTGCCAGCCAAATAGTGCTGTGGCAGACTGATTCACATCTGCAAGCAACCAGAAGCGAGGGTTATGTTGCAGTCTTCGAAGGCTTCACTGTCTTCCCGCCACGGCTTCAAGCCTTGAGCAACCCGGGAGAAAAGTGAGAGACCTGTCCCTACAAAGAAGAGTACTCATCGTGAGCTGCAAGTCAGCCGGGAGGGTACTCGTCACCGCCTAAAAACCATCAGCCAAAAAATCCAACAACCGCAATGCAGCTGGCATTACCGCCATTCTCAAATGCAAAGTCGTTGTGCCATGCCGTTACAGACGTATTTTGTCATTAACTTACAGCGGAGGCAGTACTATGGCCAAGAGAGCTCAAGCAAAACGCCAGACCAGATTTACTGGCGAGTCGGAGTCGCAATCCTTCCAGGAGAGCCGACAGAGCAAAGACCAAAGATCGCGCAACAAACGCAAGAGCCACGAAGAACCAAGCAACATTGTCGAATTGAATGCCCGCAGCAACCAGCTGGCAACGGCCTACTCTCCCCATCGTATTCGAGCCCCCCTTACCGCCCAGACTGCCGCCCAGCAGTGTTATATCAACGCCATCAAGAACAATGACCTTACCTTCGGCATCGGTCCGGCCGGTACTGGGAAATCCTACTGTGCCGGCGCACTCGCTGCCGAAGCGCTGGAGTCCGGGCGCATCGAACGCATCATCCTGACACGTCCTGCTGTGGAAGCGGGAGAGAGCCTGGGCTTCCTGCCGGGCGAACTGGAAGAAAAATACGCCGTCTACATCGATGCCTTCCGCGACATTCTCAATGAACGCCTGGGACGCGGGGTCGTTGATTACTGCCTGCGTCACGGTCGGATCGTGGGTGCTCCGCTTGCCTATATGCGCGGCAAGACTTTCAACCACAATACCTTTGTAATTCTCGACGAAGCGCAAAATACCACTCCAACCCAGATGAAAATGTTTTTGACGCGCATCGGTGAGAATTGCAAGGTCGTCATCAACGGTGACGTCAAGCAAAGTGATATTCGTGGCCCCAATGGTCTTGAAGATGCTGTGTCCCGGGTACATGGCTTGCCCGGTGTTCACGTCCATGCTTTCGAACGTGAAGACATCGTACGTAGCGGAATGGTCAGATACATTCTGGATCGCTACGAAAACTGAAACTGATCCGGTTGCCTTTACACCTGGAGATCTCTCCAGCCCCGAAGGGAAAGCTCTGCTCCGCTGGCAGAGCTTTCCATCTTTTCTCCCACTGTTCCGATATAATCGCCCGCATGTGAAAAAGCGGGGTAAACCATGAACAGTCTGGATCAGCAAGTAGTCCGTCAGCTCAGCGACTGGCTGAACGCTGGCACACAATGCTGGCTGTGTACGATCATCGAAACATTCGGTTCCTCACCCAGGCCGGCCGGTTCCTTGCTGGTCTGCAATGAAAATGGCCTGTACTGCGGTTCGCTGTCCGGCGGCTGCGTGGAAGACAATTTGCGCGAGAGCATTTTCAAAGGTGAACTGGCCAAGGACAAACCTGAACAAGTGCGCTACGGGGTGACGGTAGACGATGTCCTGCGTCTGGGCCTGCCCTGTGGCGGCAGTCTGGAAGTCTTGATAGAACCCATTTTCCCGTCGCAAGCCGCGCTTTATGCGGAATTGGCAGACAAAATCAGCCAGCGCATCCTGGTTAGCCGCACCGTGGACAAGCACAGCGGAGTGGTCACCATTGCTACAAGCGACCACTATCAGCCTTTGCAGAATTCTACTGACTTGCTCGTACATACCTTCGGTCCCTCTTTTCGCCTGCTCTTGATCGGCGCAGTCCAGGTCGCCTGGTATCTGGCTGACATGGCTGCGGCGCTGGACTACGAGGTGTTCATCTGCGATCCACGCAAAGAGTTGGTAGACAATGCGCCTGCTACCTCTGCCAAGGTGGTAGCAGCCATCGCTGACGATTGGCTGCGTAGCATGCGACTCGACCAGCAAAGTGCGGTGATCGCGCTTTGCCATGACCCCCGCATTGATGACATGGCCCTGATGGAAGCCTTGCCTTCCAATGCTTTTTATATCGGTGCCATGGGGTCTGAACGGACCAGCGCCAGCCGGCGCAACCGCCTGCTCCAACTGGATCTCACGGAAAACCAGATTGCACGTCTGCATGCTCCGGTTGGTCTCGCCATCGGCAGCAAGACTCCGCCAGAAATCGCGATTGCAATCCTGGCTGAACTCACCAGACTCCGGTCTGGTTTCCACGCTTAGCCAGAATGAGCTCCCGGACTGACAGCTTAGACGTTTGCTGCATCGTACTGGCTGCCGGTAGTGGCAGTCGTTTCGGTTCTGACAAGCGCGTGGCCTGCTTACCCGATGGCAGGCGCCTTCTGGACGCCACGCTGGCGTCAATCCCGGATATCTTTACTCAACGCCTGCTGGTACTGCAGCAGGGAGAAGAAACACTGGCGAGCACCATAAACCAGGACTGGACCGTGGTTCATGCCCAACAGGCAAAACTCGGCATGGGTCTCAGCCTGGTCGCCGGGTTAAGTGCAGCCGCTCCCTGTTCCGGTGCCCTGATTGTGCTGGCCGACATGCCGCTGATCAGGAGTGAAACGTTTTTGGCTGTGGCCAGGGCGCTGGAACCAGAACGCATAGTGGTACCCCGCTACAAGGGTGCACGCGGGAATCCTGTTGGCATAGGTGCGACCTACTTCAAGGAACTAAAGCGGGAACTGAAGGGACTGCGGGGAGACCGCGGGGCGCGCGGATTACTTGAGCAATATCCAGAAGCAATATTGTGGCTGGACTGCAACGATGCGGGAATTCTGCGCGATATTGATGTGCCTGGAGACTTGGGCAACGCGGCCACTTTTCTTGACCCGCAAGAGTAACCTAGCCCCTTGAAGTGGATGTAAAGAGGCGCTTGCCAGCACCATGGCAATACTCACAGCTGGAACAGTCACGCATGGCACCACGCCCCTGGCATGCGGGACAGCCCATCTCACGCGGTTTACGCAATATGTTAATCAAAGCCTGCAGCGAAGAGATGTTTTCGTCATCGTCCGCTATGAATGAAGCCGGCTTTCCCGGGCTGACAATCCTGCCAGGACTCAGTATGGAAATATGCTGACTCATCTGATGCTACCCGAAGGGAGTAATTAGTAAGATGAATTATAGGTAAGTGCCCATTCAAGCTATGTTAAATGGCTCACAAATATTTAATTGAATAACTTCAAGTGCTTGGTGAATTTTTTGCTGGCATATTGGCAGCATCAAGCGCTTGACCTCCATCAAGGCGAACCCAGCCTGAGGTTTTAAGGGCAAAAAAAAAGCCCGAACAAGTCGGGCTTTAAAGTTGTTTATCCAAGCATCCAAGGGGAGTAAAGCAGTTAAAAACCACGTTACATTGATTTAGTCCTGCATTTCGCTGGAAAGTTCCCGCGTCCTGAAAAAAATCAGAATTGCGATTCAGGTAGCCTTACCACCAAGCCATCCAGGGAATCGGTAACCACGATTTGGCAACTCAGGCGACTATTGGGCTTGGGATCCAGCACACATTCAAGCATGTCTTTCTCCATTCCGCTGGCTGGTGGAATTTTGTTCAACCAGGCCTCGTCCACGTAACAATGACAGGTTGCACAACTGCAAGAACCACCACATTCAGCCACTATGCCATCGATCATGTTGTCTACTGCTGCCTGCATTACGGACGTACCCGCTGGCACTTCCACTTCAAAGCTGGCGCCATCGTGGTTGATATAGGTTACTACGGCCATGGTGATCCTCTTTTTTCACACTGCTAATTTGCAAATATTGTGCATTTTCCGGGCCGTTATTATACCCAAGAACAGACTACCAATAGCCATATCAACCCGCTATATTTGCCCGCGCCAAGCAGCTGTTCTATTTCAGAGGAAGTAACTGATACCCAATTGCCAACGACAGGTATTCAGATATTCGGCAGCTGCCGTCCAACCATCAAAAAACAAGGAACTATAAGGAAACGCCCCATGAAAACTCGCGCAGCAGTCGCCTTCGGCGCCGGCAAACCCCTGGAAATTTGTGAAGTAGATCTGGAAGGACCGAAGGAAGGTGAGGTTCTCGTTGAACTCAAAGCGACAGGTGTCTGTCATACCGATGCCTTTACACTCAGTGGTGACGATCCGGAAGGCGAGTTTCCTGTAATTCTTGGCCATGAGGGTGCCGGCATCGTGGTCGATGTGGGCCCGGGCGTTAAATCCCTGAAGAAAGGCGACCACGTGATTCCGCTCTACACTGCCGAATGCCGTGAGTGCGAGTACTGTCTGCATCCCCGCACCAACCTGTGCCAGAAAGTCCGCACTACCCAAGGCAAGGGCCTTATGCCCAATGGCACCAGCCGTTTTTCACTTGATGGCAAACCCATTCTGCACTACATGGGTTGTTCCACGTTTTCCAATTTCACCGTATTGCCCGAAATCTCGCTGGCCAAAGTGCGTGAAGACGCGCCTTTCGACAAGATTTGCTATATCGGTTGTGGCGTAACTACTGGCGTTGGCGCCGTAATCTTTCAGGCCAAAGTCGAATACGGCTCAACCGTCGCCGTGTTCGGTTTGGGCGGTATCGGCCTGAACGTAATCCAGGGTGCCAAAATGGCAGGTGCCAGCCGCATCATCGGCGTGGATCTGAACCCCAAGCGTGAAGCGCTCGGCAGACAGTTCGGCATGACGGATTTCGTCAACCCCAAGAATGTCGACAATGTGGTAGACACGATTGTGCAGATGACTGGAGGCGTGGACTATAGCTTCGAATGTATCGGCAACGTTAAAGTCATGCGTCAGGCCCTGGAATGTACTCACAAGGGTTGGGGTCAATCCTTCATCATCGGTGTTGCCGGTGCCGGACAGGAAATCTCCACTCGCCCCTTCCAGCTGGTTACTGGCCGTTCCTGGCGCGGTACCGCGTTCGGTGGCGCACGTGGCCGCACCGATGTACCCAAGATCGTGGATTGGTACATGGACAAGCGCATCAACATTGATGACCTGATCACTCACACCATGCCGCTGGAGAGGATCAACGATGCCTTTGATCTGATGCATTCCGGTGAGAGCATCCGTTCAGTGGTACTGTACTGATCGACGTGCTTTGCTGGAAAGAACATAACAACGTATAGATAGAGAGGGGTCAGAGTACGTTCTGGCCCCTTTTTTTAATCTGGCCAAGGCTGTTTTTAATCTGGCCAAGGCTGTTTTTAATCTGGCCAAGGCTGTACCCGGGAGAGAACACCATGAGTCTGGAACAAATCAGCGCCAACAAAATGTTCGGCGGCACTCAACTCAAGTTCAAGCACAGCTCCTCAGTATTGGGCTGTGACATGATGTTTTCAGTGTATTTGCCGCCAACGGCAAAAGCGCACGGCAAAGTGCCCGTCATCTACTGGCTTTCAGGCCTGACCTGTACCGACGACAATTTCGTCCAGAAAGCAGGTGCCCAACAATTTGCTGCAGAAATGGGTGTCGCAATTGTTTGCCCTGACACCAGTCCGCGCGGCGAGGGCGTCCCGGATGATGAAAACAAAGCCTACGACTTTGGCTTGGGTGCCGGCTTTTACGTCAATGCAACCCAGGAACCCTGGGCCAGGCACTACCAGATGT
>JBIIWM010000083.1:0-11361 GCA_044338875.1 Pseudohongiellaceae bacterium
CTGGTGTTCAAGGCTCGCAGTGACTACAAGTTGATCGGCACCCGCGTGGGTGATGTCGACAATCACACGATCGTCACTGGTGGTGAAGGCCTGTATGGCAGCGACATCAAGCTGCCCGGCCTGTTGTATGCCACCTATGAGAAGTGCCCGGCGACGTATGGCAAGGTAGTCAGCGCCAACCTGGACCATATCAAGTCGTTGCCCGGTATTGTCGATGCCTTTCTCGTGACCGGTAACGATAACGTGGGTGAACTGCTGGACGGAGTCGCTATTGTCGCGCGCTCTACCTGGCAGGCGCTTGCTGCCAGGCAGCAATTGGCCGTTGAGTGGGACACTGCGACCGCGTCGACTGACACCAACGAGGAAATTTTCATCCGCGCGCAACACATCGCCAGCGCTGCCTGGCCGGTCGCGGCACAGATTGCATCTCGTGGTGATGTGGAAGGCGAATATGCCGACACCAACACCACGCTACTCCAGAGCATTTACCGCTTTCCGTATCTCGCGCATGCCTGCATGGAGCCGATGAACTGCACGGTGCACTACGACAGTGTCAACAATCGCATGGAAATCTGGGTTCCTACGCGCCAGCCCCAGTTGACACTGGCCTCGCTCGAAAGCGTGTTTGGCATCCCGCAAGCCAACGTCAGGCTGCATATCATGCGCATGGGTGGCTCGTTCGGACGCCGGCGTCTGCAGGATTATTCCTGTGAAGCGGCGGCGATTGCACTGCGGATGAATGTACCCGTGAAGCTGCTGTGGACCCGGGAAGATGACTTGATGCACGATCAATACCGGCCCGGTGGTGTATATGCATTCAAGGGTACGGTAAACCGGGAAGGACAAGTGACTTCAATGGAGACTCACCTCGTGGGTCCTGCGGTGCGCGGCACAGCGACAGCCGGCACCAATCTCTCCGCCACCGAATTCCCGGCCCTGAACCTCGATCACTTCCGGGCAGCGCTTTCCCTCGTGGATACCAATACGCCCTCGGGCTCTTGGCGCGCGCCCGGATCCAACGCCACTGGCTGGGCCGTGCAAAGTTTCATTGCCGAGCTGGCGACTGCCGCCGGCAGGGATCACGTGGAGTTGCTGCTTGAACTGATGGGAGAACGCCGCCTCGTCGATGCTGCCAACATCCGCTCGTTAGACACAGGCAGGGCGATCGATGTGATCAAGCTTGCCGCAGAAAAAAGTGCGTGGGGCAAAACACTGCCGGCCGGGCAAGGCATGGGGTTTGCGTTTCACTTCAGTCACCAGGGTTATGTGGCCGAAGTCGTGGAGCTGAGTGTCGCTCCCGATAAAAAAATTGCCATCCAGAAAGTAACCGTCGTGGTGGATGTAGGCCCCATCATCAACATGAGTGGTGCGCTGAAACAGGTCGAGGGTGCGGTTACCGATGGCTTGAGTGCCATGATGGACCTGGAAATAACCATGCAGGATGGCCGCGTCCAGCAGACAAATTTCCACGAGTACAAGCTCATGCGGATGCGTAATTCGCCGCTGAATATCGACGCGCATTTTATCCAGAGCGATTTTGATCCAACCGGGCTTGGCGAACCGGTCTTGCCACCCCTGATGCCCGCCGTAGGCAATGCCATATTTGCCGTCACGGGCGATCGGATAAGAACCTTGCCATTGAGCAAGGCCGGCTATTCAATTTGACGACAGGATCAAGGGGTCAGAGTAACTTGATCCGGCCATGAGGAGGGGAAATGCAACAGCAGGGATGGCGTCCGTTGGTGACGCTGGTAGTCAGCCTGGCAATGCCCGGCTTGGTGACAGCCCAGACAAGCACTGGGCGAGGCGCGGCTGATCCGCTGGTGCCGGAGCATATCGTCGGTTCGGAAGGCAAGGGCTACTACGCCGGCGCCGGCATACCCGAAGACAACGAGCCGATCTTCGCCGCACGCGACGGTGGCGTGCCAGCCGGCATCACGCCGCTCCCGCACGACATCTTCACCACCACTGATTTCTACCTGGATCGTGAACTCTGGACCGACCCGCGCTACTACCGCTGCAATTCCCCGGTAGGGCTCGAGCAGATCTGGGGTGCCTACGAGGTGCCACTGATGGGCGACGACCCTCCGCGCACGGCGGCCTGGGGCTTCTGCGACCGCGACTATCCGCGTGCCGCGATCGTGAGTCCTTACGGCTTCGCCACGGCGAAGGCGCATTACGAAGCACTGCTGGCTGAAACCACAGCGCGCGGTGGTCCCACCCGGCATACGGCAGCCACCGTGCCAGACTGGAACGGACGCTATGCGCGCCAGCGCGACAAGCGCCAAAGCTGGTTCAACGGCGCCACGCTGCAGATACCCACCTACCTGTCCTTGCTAACGCCCGAGTACCAGCAGCGCTTCGTGCAGCAGATGTACCACTACTCTGGCAGCAGTGCGCCGCAGTGGCCGGGCTCTTACTGCTGGCCCGAAGGTTTCCTGCGCCGCTTTGCTCAGTACGGAGGCGGCAGCATCAATCTCGTGGTCACGCCAGACCTCGTCATCGACATGCGCAATGCGGCCAAGACGCTCATCACGCAGATCCACATCGGTAGCCGCTTCAACGAGGAGGGCGTGGTGCCGCGCCTCGGTGCCGACGTGCCGCAGTGGTTCGGTGAAAGCATCGGCTTCTGGGACGGCGACGCGCTGATCACCTGGACCTCCAACATCCAGGGCTGGATCAACCACGGCGGCATGGAATTCAGCAACAAGTTGCAGTCCATCGAGATCTACACCCCGCGTACAGATGCACAGGGCAATTTCATCGGCCTGCATCACGAAGTGATCCTGTATGAAGAGGAAGCGCTGGTGGAACCCGTGCGCATCGTGCATCTGCTGGACCGCGAGCATGCCCTCAACGAAGGCGAGCCGTTTACCATAATGGAATGCGTCCCGCAGAATTTCCCGCTGGACGGTCAAACCACACCGATGGCACCTGGGCGGAGCTTCGAATACCGCGTGCCCGACATCTTCGGACGTCCCTGGGCGCAGATCTGGGAGCGCTACCATGAAGAGGGCTTGCAAAGGCCGCAACGGGAAGTCGGACCCTACGGCATCTGACGCGCGGAAATAAAAAATGGGGAAGAGTTTCCTCTTCCCCATTTTTTTATTGCGATGAACGTTGCGAGCGCTTACACGCTTAGAAGTTCATGTTCAGGCTGAGCTGGTAACGACGACCAAACTGGTCGTGGCTGTTGCTGAGCACCTGGCCACTGCCACCACCAAAACCTGTGCTTGCGATGATCGGTGGATCACGGTCAAACAGGTTGTTGATGTTGAATGATGCCATCCAGTTGCCGCCTTTTTCCATTTCCTGGCCATAGGTCAAGCCAAGGTTGAAAATGGTCTGTGACGCAATGGTGTTGTCATCCACATCACGGCCTTCAACCCAGTTGGAGGTAGGACCAGTGAGACCTTCGTTGTTGCCGTTGCTCAAGGTGCTGTCGTAGTACGTCGTCTGCAGCATGATGCCGTAGTCGTTTATGTTGTAGTTGAGCGTTGCCAACGCCGTAAACTCCGGTGTCGAAATACGTTCAACGAAGTTGGTGTAGATACCCGCGGCCGACGTAGTGGAACGCTCACCCAGGAATCCAGCCATTGCCCGCAGGCTCAGGCTTTCTTCCTGATCTGCAAAGAAGTTGGGCTCTGCGCTGTACTGGATCTCCACGTCTACGCCGCGGGTTTGTGCACCACCCGAGTTGGTCTGGACGTTCAGGATCTGTTGGACGACATTGGTAACAGCATCACGCCTGACCAGGCTGCAAGCAAAGGGATCCTGGGCAACATAACAATCATTGACGATTGCTTGTGCACCGTACAGGCCGATCGACTTGTCGAGATCAATTTCAAACCAGTCAACCGCCAGCTGGACGCCATCGGCCCACTCGGCAAAACTGGGCTGGTAGACGAAGCCAGTGGTGACGGTATCGCCCTGTTCAGTTTGCAGGCCGGGGTTCGGAGAAGGCAGCACAGTCAACGAATTGTTGACAGCTCCACCGAAGGCAGGATCGTTGATCGTGCCGCCGCCAGCGCCAGTGAAGTAGCGTTCGCTCAGGTTCGGCTCACGCACGTCGCGCGACTTGGTGAAGCGCCAGCGCAGATCTTCAACCAATTGCATATCTACGCCGATTTTCCAGCTGTCGACGATACCGGACGTCGCGTAGTCGGATTTGCGATAGCCAAGGTTGGTGCTGATGGTCTGGCCAGTGGCGAATTCCCACACCGGCACGTTCAACTCGCCATAAGCTTCTCTTACGGAATTGCTGCCAACCCCTACCGACGGACCGGTAAACGCATGCAAGGTGCGGTTGCCCGGGCCGGCGAATCCAACCGGAATGCCGCGAATGCCGAGAGCAGGCGCATTGAGCAAGCCGCGCTCGCCAAAGGTCGGCAGCGTGTACTGCACCACTTCTTCTTTGCGATAGGTCAAACCAAACGCAGCACCTATCGCGCCGGCGCCCCAACCTTCGTAAACATCACCGCTCAGCAGGATTTCAGCAAAATCCTGGTCCATCTCACGGATGGATTTCTTCTCTGCATCGGTGAAGTAGTCGATGGAGCCCTGCGACACGTTGCCGGAACCGAGGATGTTCTGCGGACGACAGGCAGAGGCATCCAGGGGGCCAATCGGTGAATTGGCAGTAACACCCAGGGGCGTCAAGGGGCTTGGCAGTTTCTTGCCGG
The DNA here is from genome assembly GCA_044338875.1 of Pseudohongiellaceae bacterium. Taxonomy (GTDB): domain Bacteria; phylum Pseudomonadota; class Gammaproteobacteria; order Pseudomonadales; family Pseudohongiellaceae; genus CAILUG01. Next base: position 4,683 of record JBIIWM010000083.1, read on the forward strand.
CCATGAAGGCCGCCAACTGCGCGTCCGTCGGGTTGACGTTGGTGATGTTACAAACGATTTGGCCAGCGTTGTTTTTCACCGCATCCACCGACAAATAGAACTTGTCGATACGCGGGATATTCAGCGAACCGGTTTGTACCTTGCTCTGACCGCGCTGGTAATTACCGGTCAGATGCCAGTTTTCATCCATATCCCAGTCAAAACCAACGGTGGCCGATTCCATCTGGCTGATGTCGCGATTGCCGCGATCGTCGTAGGCATCCAGACGGCCAGGGGAGCGCATCTGACCGCGCTTCTCTACCGTGATCGACTGACGGTTGGTCCGGATCATTTCATCCCTGACATTCTGCGGCAGGTAGGGGTTTTCGACAGACAGGATGTAGGCATAGGAAGGACCAGGAATGGTCATCTGGCTGCGCAGACCGAACGCATTGGATTCGGTGCGGCCGCCGATAGCCTGGGCACGCACACTGAAGCTGTCGGTCAAGTCATACTTGACTGCGCCAAAGAACGAACGCTGCACCACTTCGTTGCCGTCGGGGCCGCGGGCGAAGGCATCGGTGAAGTTGCGGTATTCGGGACCGCCACTTTGAGTAGCGGTGAAGCTGTTGCTGTATTGGCCGAACGCATACGGGCGCACGCTGTTGCCATCATCGCTGAAGGTGTAGTTGCTGAAAGCAAAGCCTGGCGTGGTAATCGTGCCAGTGGGTGAACCAACGTTGCCGAATACATGCGGAACGGTGATGCGGCGCGGCACGTTTGGCGTGGCAGCGGCCGACACCCAGGCCGGGTTCTGCACCAGACCCCAATCTTCCCAATTGTCCAGACGATCAGGATCAGCCTGGATCTGATCGATGTAGCGGGTTTCAACCGAGCCGATCACATGCAGACGATCGTCCATCAGGCTGGTACCACCGGCGAGCGACACATTCCAGTTTTCACCGTCCATGCGTTCAGTAACACCGGTAGATACGCGGGCTTTCAGGCCTTCGAATTCGCGGTCGAGTACAAAGTTGACCACACCGGCCAAGGCGTCAGCACCGTAAGCAGCAGACGCGCCGCCGGTGATCACATCGACACGGGTCATCAAGGCAGTGGGGAAGTTGTCAATGTTGGTGCTACCACCAGCATCGGCAGGAATTACCCGCGAACCATCCAGCAATACCAGGGTACGCTGGGTGCCCATGCCACGCAGGTTCAGGAAGCTGCCGCTGGCCGTGGTGAAGGTAGTGCCTCCACGCTGGGCTGTTTGGGTATTGAAAAACTGTGGCAGCTGGTCGAGCTGTTCTGCCATGGTAGAGGCAGGGTTCAAGCTGGTCAGCTCTGCCTGGGTAACAGCCGTCACCGGCGTTGCCGTTGTCATGCTGGTGGTGTTGCGGATACGGGAACCGGTTACGGTGATTTCTTCAAGCTCGGAGTCTGCGGCTTCCTGCGCATAAATCATTGAGCTGGTGATGCTGGCGAATATTGCGCCCATCGCGGTGAACAGGATTTTTTTGCTGAACCGGTTACTTCTTCCTGCGGGGCGTACTGTTTGATGTCTGGACATTAGGCTGTATTCTCCCTTGATTGTTATTTTTTGTGGTGTCTGGGGCCAAATCGATCCCAATTGCGGTTTGCAACAGAAGTAAAGACAGGCGAGCCGAGCAAATCCGCCATCAAAGACTCATGGCTGGGTACATATAAATGACAATAGAGCAGAATTTCCCCTGCTGATTTTGTCTGGAATGGGGCTTGTCACTGATTTTCCTGAAATTTTTTCTTTAAATGTGGTCCTGCCCTGATTTTCAGGGATCTAGTTGGTCTGACTCCCTGATCCGCTGATCAAGTTACTCTGACCCCTTGATCCGTTTGCCTTGATTGTGTCTTGCATTATGAATATTGAAGTCAAAGAACTGCCAGAGCCCCTTATCGCCTGCAGCACGTGTGCGGCGGCGTGTTGTCGCCTGGAAGTAATGCTGATTACGGATACCGGCGTGCCCGCTGATTTTATTGAGCTCGACAAGTGGGGGGGCGGCTCGATGCTGCGCCTTGAGGACGGCTGGTGTGCGGCGCTGGACCGGGACACTATGTTGTGCACGATTTACGAGAACCGGCCGCTGATTTGCCGTGAGTTTGAAATGGGCAGCGATGAATGCCGCGATGAATGGCAAAGCAGGTAGCGCCCTATGGACGAATCTGGATCGCCCGTTTATTCTTTCTGCAAATAATGAAAAAAATCCACAGGGAAAAGCACCATGGCCTTACCGAGTTTGTCCAAACTGTTCCTGGCCAGTGCTCTCATGCTGGCTACCGCTGCGACCCAGGCGCAAATTGGAGCGGCGGCCGCCGTTGACAAGGAGCGGCTGCTCAATGCCGATGCCGAGCGCGGCCAATGGCTGAGCTATGGCCGTACCTATAACGAGCAGCGCTTCAGCCCGCTCGACCAGATCAATGACACCAACATTACCGACCTTGGCCTCGCCTGGTTCGTGGACCTGCCCAGCAATCAAAACATCGAAAGCACACCTCTCGCGATTGATGGCGTGCTGTACCTGACCTTGCCATGGAGTGAAGTGATCGCGCTCGATGCGCGCACCGGCGAGCAGCTCTGGCACTACGATCCGCAGGTGCCGGGCGAATGGAACATCAACGTGTGCTGCGGGCTGGACAACCGTGGCGCGGCTGCGTGGAACGGCAAGATCATCTTCGGCACGCTCGACGGCAGGCTGATCGCACTGGATGCGAAGACCGGCACGGAAGTCTGGTCCACCCAGTCCACGCCGGACGGGCGCTACTCGATCACCGGCGCCCCCAGGGTTGCAGACGGCAAGGTGTTTATCGGTTCGGCTGGCGGCGAGTTCGACGTGCGCGGCTATCTTGATGCCTATGACGCCGAAACCGGCAAATTCCTCTGGCGTTTCTGGACCGTGCCGGGCGATCCCGCGCTGGGTTTCGAGAATGAGGCGATGGAGATGGCAGCAGCCACCTGGAAAGAACCCGGTTGGTGGGACAAGGGTCCCGGCGGCACGGTCTGGGACGCCATTACCTATGATCCGCAAACCGATCTCGTCATGTTTGGTACCGGCAACGGTGCCCCCTGGGATGCAGTGGAGCGCGACAAGGGCGCTGGCGACAACCTGTTCCTGTCGTCCATCGTGGCCGTGCATGCCGATGATGGCAGCTATGCCTGGCACTACCAGGAAACCCCCTGGGAAACCTGGGACTACGATACCGGCCAGCAGCTGATGGTGCTCGACCTTGAGATCGACGGCGCGCAGCGCCACGTGGTGACGCAAGCCTCGAAGAACGGCTTCTTCTATACGCTGGATGTGGCCACCGGCGAACTGCTCTCCGCCAAGCCATATACCGAAGTGAACTGGGCGACCGGTGTGAACATGGAGGACGGCCGCCCGTTCGTGGTGCCCGAGGCGCGCTATAACGTGACCGGCGAGGTGTTCAACCTGACGCCGGGCCCTGCTGGCGGACACGCCTGGCAGCCAGTGTCGTACAGCCCTAAAACCGGACTGGTCTATATTCCGGCGACAACGCATTGGTCGCTGGTCGGATCCTTCGATGCGCGTCAGCAGCATTTGCAGGAAAACCCGGACGCCAAGCAGAGTTTCACTGGTCGCCTCCTCGCCTGGGATCCGGTCGCCAACAAGGAAGTGTGGCGCAGCGAGGAATTCATCAACCCGCGCGGCGGCGTCCAGGTAACCGGCGGTGCGCTTGCGACCGCTGGCAATATCGTATTCCACGGCAACCTGCCGAAGCAGGAGTTCGTGGCTTACCGCGCCACCGATGGCCAGCGCTTGTGGGCCTTCGACACCAAGACGGCGGTGTTCCCCGGCGCGATCAGCTATGAACTGGACGGTGAGCAGTATGTTGCGATTGCCGTGGGCGGTCCGGTAACGGGTGGCTACTACGCGCCGAACGGTGCGCGCCTGCTGGTATTCAAGCTGGGCGGAAAGGTAGTGCTGCCGGACCTGCCGGAATTTTCCGAACGGCCGCTCGCACCGCCACCACAATTCGCTGCTGCCGACGTCATCACCCGTGGTGCCGAGGTGTTCGAGCAAACCTGCGCGATGTGCCACGGCACCGGTGGTGCTGCACGCTCGACCTTCCCGGACCTGCGCCGCGCTCCGGCGTTGCACGATCAAGCCCTGTTTGATGCCATCGTGCTCGAAGGCGTGTTGTCGGCCAAAGGCATGGCCTCTTTCCGCGAGAAAATTGTAGCGGCAGATACCGTCGCGTTGCGTGCCTACCTGATTTCACAGGCGGAAGCGGCGCTGGCGCAACAATAGCCAGCCCCGGAGCCAGTCCTTGTCACCACAAGACAACATGCCCCACGCACCCTTCGGCACCATTCTGGGCTACGCGCCCGGCAAGGTGCCGGTCTATTCTTCGGACTACGAAACCGCCAACGAACAGGAATATCCCAATCGCCACGCCTACCGCAGCTATCTCGATGGCGTGTTCATGGGCTACAAATGGCAGTGCGTGGAATTTGCGCGGCGCTGGCTCTACCTGAACAAGGGCTACATCTTTGCGGATGTGCCAATGGCCTACGACATTTTCCACCTGACCGAAGTCACCGTGGTGTCCGACCATTCCACCCTGCCGATGAAGTCGTTTCGTAACGGCGCGCGCCGCCCACCCGAAGCCGGCTGCTTGCTGATCTGGGATGAAGGCGGCGAGTTCGAAGTAACCGGTCATGTCGGCATCGTTACTGAAGTTTTGCCCGAGGCGATCCGCTTCGTGGAACAGAATGTCCATCACCATGTATGGCCCGAAGGCCGGCCGTATTCGCGCGAACTGAAAGCGCGCGTGGCCGAAGACGGTTCTTACTGGATCCAGTGCTCGTTCGGCGACGACGTAATCCTGGGCTGGGTCATCCAGACCGATGACGCGACTCACGCCGAGCACATTCGTCCGCCGCGTCGGAGTCTGTTCAATATCCTGTTGCACAAATCCTACGCACGTCCGGAACAACGCAGCTGGCTCAATATCGCCAACGAGGACGAATCTGCGTTCGTGAAAATGATGGGCGGCCATCACCTGATGACGCGTGAACACGACCGCAACAAATACATGGTCATCAGCGCAACTGCGCGCAAGGAGCTCAAGCGAGCCACCAACGAGCTGCACGCACTGTTCATGCACGCGACCGATTACGTGCTGCAGCATCCGGAACTGCTGCCGCATTTCAACCTGCCGCCGTGCCTGTGGCCGCGCATCAAGCAGAGCTGGGACAACCGCCGCAACCAGATGATCACCGGCCGCTTCGACTTCTGCATGACCGAGAATGGCATCAAGGTTTACGAGTACAACGCCGACTCAGGCTCTTGTCACATGGAAGCCGGCAAGGTGCAGGACAAGTGGGCGCTGCACATGAATGTCGACGAAGGCGAAAGTGCCGGCGACAAGCTGCATGAAGAATTGATGGAAGCCTGGCAAAAGAGCGATGTGAAGGGCGTGCTGCACATCATGCAGGACACCGACATGGAAGAAACCTACCACGCCCTGTTCATGAAGGAAGCGATCGAACGCGCCGGCATCGAGTGCAAGATCCTGCGCGGCGTGCATGGCCTGCACTGGCGCCACGATGGTGCCATCGTCGACGAGGACGGCATCGAAGTGCGCTGGGTCTGGAAAACCTGGGCCTGGGAAACTGCGCTCGACCAGATTCGCGAAGAATGCGAACAGAACGACGACCTGCTGAAGCACTATGAATTCGACCGCGTGCGCGACCAAGCGCCGCGCCTCGTGGATGTGCTGCTGCGCAAGGAAGTGATGGTGTACGAACCGCTGTGGACGCTGATCCCCAGCAACAAGGCGATCATGGCTGTGCTGTGGCAGCTGTTTCCCGATCATCCCTACCTGCTCGACACCCAGTTCCAGCTCACCGATGCGCTGACACACAAAGGCTACGCCGAAAAACCCATCGCCGGTCGCTGCGGCCACAACATCAGCATCGTCGACAAGGGCGAAGTGCTGCACAGCACCGCCGGCAAGTTCGACCATCAGGATATGATCTACCAGGAACTGTGCATGCTGCCGAGGATCGGCGACTACAACGCGCAGGTCTGCACCTTCACTGTCGCCGGATCCTTTGCCGGCCTCTGCATGCGCGTGGATACCCAAGCCGTGATCACCAAAGGCTCCGATGTGATGCCGCTGCGTGTGATCGAAGACGACGATTTGATGGACGAGGAATAGAAGGCGAGTAGAAGCTCCGGCTTCGTTGAAGTCGAAGAATGCATCTGCTCACCTCTTACCCTTACCAGTTTCCTGTCCGCCCCGGACTCGACGGACCCCGTGCCAACTGCTGGCAGGGTGCTTGGCTGCTCTGGTCTCGGGTTAGCGCTTGCTCAGCCCCAACGCTGTGTTAGCATCGTACTGAAGTTGGCTCCACCACAGCGTTACCAGATTTACCCGACGCCCTTACCGAATACCGCTCGCAGCAGAAATTTCACATGTCTACCTCACTCATCCCAGAACGTCCGCTGCTGATTTCGCCGACGCTTGCCGCCACCATTGGCCTGGATGAAGCTGTGCTGTTGCATGTGATCAGCGAATTGATGGTGCAGCAGCCCGCGGTCTATCGCCAGCAGAAGCGCTGGGCGGAAGTGCCGGATGCGGCGCTGAGCAAGGCGCTGCCGTTCTGGGATTTCGGCCACATCATCCAGGTGCTGCACAG
>JBIIWM010000292.1:0-3262 GCA_044338875.1 Pseudohongiellaceae bacterium
TGCGTGCCGGGGAGTTCGCTGCCCGCCAGCGCGAGGAAGGTTGGCAGCAGGTCCATGATGTGGCTGGTGCCGTGATTTCTGGTGCCAGCGCTGACCATGCCCGGTAAATGCGCGAACGCGGGCACATGGATGCCGCCTTCAAAACCGGAAGCCTTGTGGCGGTACAGCGGTGCTTCCGTGGCGCTTGCCCAGTTTTTGCCATACATCACGTAGGAGTTGCCACGGCCGAGGTTTTCCAGGCTGTGGTCATATTCCTTGCCGACGTGATCGGCAATGTCTGGCGCCAGGTCGCGCCGGGTGGATTCGGTGCCGTTGTCCGATGCGAACATGATGAGGGTGTTGTCGAACTCGCCGGTTTCCTTCAGGTAGTCGATTACCTGGCCCACGTAAATATCGAGGTCGCTGACCATGGCCGCATAGATTTCCATCTTGCGCGCTTCAATGGCTTTGTCTTCTGCACTCAGGGTGTCCCAGCGCGGTTCGAAACGATCATGGGGAATCGGTTGTGCATCTGCCGGAATCAGTTCGAGTTCTTTCAGACGCGCAAAGCGGCTTTCATAGAGGGCTTCATAGCCGTCATCGTAGTTGCCTTTGAAGCGTGCGATGGATGCATCCGGCGCCTGCAGCGGCCAGTGGGGGGCGGTGTAGGCGAGCCAGGCGAAGAATGGTTTGCCGTCGCTGCGATCTTCTTCAATGTACTGCAGCATTTTTTCGGTATAGACGCGGGTGGAATAAAAGTCATCTCCTACATGCACGAGCTCTTCGCCATCGCGGTAATTGGCAGGTTGTGGGCCGCGCCAATCCCAGCCGCCAAGATGGGCTGCGCCATCCATCGATACGAAGGATTTCTTGAAGCCGCGTGCACGTGGGCCGGTTTCGACTTCTGCGCCCAAATGCCATTTGCCCGTCATATAGGTGTTGTACCCGGCATCCGTCAACAAATCGGCCAGGGAGGCGACGCGGAAATTCAGGTAAGCCACATAACCCGGCTGACCAACCTGATCTTCCCTGGTCGGAGCACCCATGACACCGAGCCCGGACAAATGATTGTCCATGCCTGACATCAGCATCGCACGCGTGGGAGAACAGGCAAGCCCGCTGTAGAAGTCGGTGAGCAACATGCCGTTGGTGGCGAGCAAGTCAAGATTGGGGGTGGGGATCTCGCCACCGAAGACGCCCAAGTCGCTGAAGCCAAGATCGTCGGCGAGGATGAATATGATGTTGGGGCGCTCGTCAGCAGCGGCTTGTGCGGGTTCTGCTGCTGCTTGAGTGTCTGCATCAATTGCAGCGGTTTCATTCCGGTTACAGCCCTGCAAGGCCGAGATGACACAGGCAAGGACCAGCGTTATACGCACAGTGTGTTTCATATGCTCCTCCGGAAAGCAGACTTCCTCTGTTTATGCCCGCGTACCTTACCCGAGCCTGACGCATGGATACAAGCTGGCGCGCCAATGGCTTGCATTGGCATGGCGGAAAGTCTAAGTTCGCTCAAGCTGATTTTACCCCGAGGCCCTCTATGTCTGAAGCTGCTCTCACCTCCGCCACTACGGGCGTTGACACCGGCGTCGAGCCTACCTTTCTTGGGCATCCCCGAGGCCTGGTTATCCTGTTCTTCACCGAAATGTGGGAGCGCTTTTCCTACTACGGGATGCGCGGATTGTTGATCCTGTACCTGACGCAGCATTTCCTCTTCAGCGATGAGCGTTCAACCATCCTGTACGGAGCCTATACGGCGCTGGTCTATGTGATGACCATCATTGGCGGCACGTTGGCAGACCGCTATCTGGGTTCGCGCAAGGCCGTGACCTTTGGCGCAATCCTGCTGGTGCTGGGACATTTCGGGATGGTGTTCGAAGGTTCCGGTTCGCGCCAGATCATGGCGTTCAATGGTGGCGAATACATCCTCGCGCTGGATGGTCGCGGCGGCGATGCCAATCAGCTCGTCATCTCCGCACAGGGCCAGTCGCGCATCAGTTTCAACGAGGGCGCCACTGCCATGTTGGTGGAAGAGCCGGCGGCTGTTGGCTTGCCAGCCAGCATTCCGGTTGCTGCCTATACCACGCGCGTGGAAACCGAGGCTTTCTATCTCAATCTGCTGTATTTCTCGCTGGCGCTGATCATTGCCGGCGTTGGCTTCCTGAAAGCCAACATCTCCACCATCGTCGGTTCCTTGTACGGTTTTGGCGACAAGCGGCGCGATTCCGGCTTCACCATCTTCTACATGGGCATCAACCTGGGGGCTTTCCTCTCCTCGGTGTTGTGCGGTTATCTCGGCATCACCTACGGCTGGAAATACGGCTTTGGCCTCGCCGGCATCGGCATGGTCTTTGGCCTGACCATCTTCCTGAAATTCCAGCCCTGGCTGCATGGCAAGGCCGAGCCACCGGATGCGGCCAAGCTTGCACAGAAAGTGCTGGGCCCCCTCACCGTAGAACAGCTGTGTTACCTGGCAGGCCTGGGCATCATCGCCTTCTCCATGTTGCTGGTGATGAACGCGCATCTGGTGCATGAAGCGTATGTGGGCATCCTGGGCATTATCATTTTCGTTGTGCTGGTGGGCTATGCCTTCATCAGTTGCAAGGGGGATGAGCGTGACCGCATGCTCGCCGGCATCTATTTCATTCTTGCCCAAGTGCCCTTCTGGGCCCTGTTTGAACAGGCAGGTTCGTCACTCAACCTGTTTACCGACAGGTTGGTAGATCGAACCCTGTTTGGACTGAGCGTGCCAGCGCCGGTGTTCCAGTCACTCAATGCCATGTTCATTGTGATTTTTGCCCCCCTGATGGCCTGGTTGTGGGTAGTGTTGGCACGTCGCAATCTGAATCCCTCGGCACCGGTAAAGTTTGCATTGGGTGTTGGCATGGCGGGCCTGGGCTTTCTGGTGCTGGTGGCCGGAATAAAACTGTCCGGCGCGGCTGGCATGACAGCGGTGTACTGGATTTTCCTGATCTATTGGGTTCACACGATGGGTGAACTGATGATTTCACCGGTCGGCTTGTCGGCTGTGACCAAGCTGGCTCCTGCCAAGGCTGTTGGCATGACGATGGGCGCCTGGTTTCTCTACAGCGGTCTTTCCAACTATATGGCAGGGGTCATTGCATCCACGACCGGAGCCGAGACCATTGGCGGCCAGCTTGCAGATGCGGCGGCTGCCAAGGCCACTTATATCGACGTGTACAGTCAGGTGGGCTACATCGCACTGGTCATCGCGTTGGTGATGCTGGTGATTTCACCCGGCATCAAGAAAATGATGCATGGGGCG
>JBIIWM010000084.1:0-11338 GCA_044338875.1 Pseudohongiellaceae bacterium
GTTTGGCTTTTTGTTATTGGCCTTTTGATATTGGCCTTTTGATATTGGGTTTTGTTACTGGTCAGAACTGGCGTCCATCCGCCAACTTGAAGGACTGGATATAACCACCGTCCTCGCCATTGCGCATGGGAGCGATGAAGATGGTGACGCTGTCGCCCTCTTTCATCATGTCCGGACGCCAGCCACGACGGTAGACGTTGTTGCGGCTATGTCCCTCGAACTGCACCTGCTTGGTGCCACCCTCTGCGGCAGGCAGCTCCAGCACCAGGTCGATATGGGGATTGGACACCTCCAGGTGAATAATCTTCCCGGTCAGTTCCACATTCTGGCTGAAATCGAACTGGGCTGCCGAATGATGCGCCTGCACGCCCGGCACCAGAAACAGGCCCGCTACTGCAATCAGGGCTTTTTGCAAAAATGCTGTTGTCATGCCGCGCATGGCGAATTCCCTCTTGGTTTTTACTGGAATCTGTTATGTCTGGCACCTCGCCTGCCAGGGCAAACCCCAAGGCAACCAAAAGTGCGCTCATCAGATGAAGCTGACTTTAGCACAAGAAACCAGTTGCCCGCAGCTTGCGCCATTGGTCGTGCGCCCCGCGCATGCCGTGCCCCCAAGGCGCGACGGGGAGACGAGGCGATAGCGCGATGGGGTGGTGGTTGACACTACGGGGTTCTGCTCGCATATTGCGGCGAAAATCATAGAAGAACAGGGGAAACCTCATGTCGCACCGATTTACCAGTATTCTTCGTCGTTCCGCTGTGGCCGCCTGCCTCAGCGTATTGGCCAGCGTCAGCTTGGCGGCAGATGAGGCGCGTGATTTTTCCGGGGTCTGGCAGGCCATCGCCAGCAATGCCGGTAGCGGCCGCAACACCGGCAGCTCGCCGTTGACTGAAGCCGGCCAGGCACTGGTGAAGGAAGCGCTGGCTCCCTATCCCAACATGGTGGAGCAAGGCGCCTGGTGTGTACCGCCCGGCATGCCCAGCAGCATGACGGCCATGGTGAGCTACCCGATTGAAATCACCCAGACGCCGCAACGCATTACCATGCTGGTGGAACTGGAAAGCCAGTACCGCCGCATCTTCCTGGACGGGCGCGAGCATCCGTTGGACACCTACCTGCCCACCCGCATGGGCCACAGCATCGGGCATTGGGAAGGAGACACGCTGGTAATAGAAACCAGAATGCTGTCGGAGGATCTGTTCGGCCGCAGCCCGCGTACTGAAAACACCACGATCACCGAGCGAGTCACGAAAATGAAGCGTGCCCAGATGACGGCAACACCCAGTGCCTTCATCAACAATCCGACCATTGATGACAACTTGTTGGCGTTTGAAATAACCGTTGAAGATCCGGTGCTCTACAGTGCCCCGCAAACCACCACCGTCTACTACCAGCACATCGACGACTACTCGATGCTGGAATACGACTGCGTACAGCAAATCTGGCGTGATGCGCTCGACGCCGCCAATCCGTAAGCCTCCGGAATAAACGTAATGACAGAACCTGTTCGCTTTGCCGACATCCCGCTCTACGAAGGCTGGGGCGCTCCCTATCGTGTCGAAGCCGATGTGCTTGATCTCGAACTGATCGCTGGCACGCCACCGGCAGATCTCAATGGCCGCTTGTATCGCTGCGGCCCGGATCGCCAATATCCCCCGCTGTTCAAGGACGACATCTTCATCGACGGCGAAGGCATGGTGCATATGTGGACCATCGACAACGGCCACGTGGATTACCGCAGCCGCTGGGTGCGCAATGAACGTTTCCTGTTGCAGGAAGCGGCACGGCGTTCGCTGTTCGGCCGTTATCGCAATCGCTATACCAACGATCCCAGCGTGGCCGGCAAGGACCAGAGTCCAGCCAACACCAGCACGCTATGGCACGGCAAGCGGCTGCTGGTATTGAAGGAAGATGCGCTGCCAATGGAAATCGATCCCGATACCCTGTCAGTGAAGGGTTATCACCACTATCAAGGCAAGGTGAACGCGGTGAGCATGACCGCGCATCCGAAGATGGATTACGCAAGGAATGAGCTGCTGAGCTTTTCCTACCAGGCGCAGGGCGATGCCACCACCGACTTCCTGTTCCATGTGATAGATGCCAACGGCGACATCGTGCACCAGATCGCCTTCCACATGCCCTACCCGGCGATGGTGCACGACTTCGCGATTACCGATACGCATCTCATCGTGCCGTTTTTCCCGATGATGACCGACATGAATGTCGTCAAGCAGGGCGGTCCTTACTATCAATGGCATCCCGACAAGCAGGTGCATGTCGCCATCGTGCCCCGCCGCGGTACTGCCGACCAGATTCGCTGGTTCAAGGGCGCTGCCTGCAGCGCCGGCCACATGATGAACGCGTTCAACGAAGGCGATCTGCTGCATCTGGATTTGTGCTTGTACGAAGGCAACTGCTTCCCGTTCTTCCCTGCCGCCGATGGCAGCCCCTATATTCCGGCCCCGCCCTTCCTGACACGCATGACCTTCAACCTTGCCGGCAACGACGACAGCTATACCAAGAAGCAGCTCGGTCCAGTAGCGTGTGAAATGCCGCAAATCGACGAGCGCTACAACGGTAAACCCTATCGCTACGGTTACACCATCTGCTTCCAGCATCCACGCCGCACCAGTCGCCTGGGACGTTGGGATGTGCAGACAGGCACAGTGACATTCTGGGATCCAGGCCCGGATTCATCGGTAGGAGAAGCCAAGTTCGTGCCGCGCGGCCCCGGCGAAGGCAACGGCTACCTGTTGCTTCCGGTCAATCGCCTGAATGAAATGCGCAGCGACCTCGCGATTCTTGATGCAATGGATATCGAAGCGGGCCCCATCGCGCTGTACAAGATGCCAACGCGCGTTAAAGCATCGTTCCATGGCTGCTGGGTGCCGCAGGAAACCCTGCAAACCGGCCTCTACAACTATCCTTGAAATCAAGTTACTCTGACCCCTTGATTTTTTTGACGGGAGCTTTGGTAAGGAAAATCAGTTTTCCTGTAAGCAAAAAAAATCCGGAGCAAGCTCCGGATTTTTGTTTCACGATACTAAATAACGCTCAGGGCTTTTTGACAACAAAGAAGAACTGGTCAGTAGCGCGACCCAGCGACCCTTCGCGAACTTCCAGCGTGTGGTCATCCGCTGGGTTGTTGAGCAGGTCGGACTCAGACACGATTTCGAAACCAGTGGCCAGGATCAGCGCACGTGCTGTCTCAACCGGAATCCGGTGCAACTTGGCGTTATCCAGGCCCGCAGTACCTTCATGGTCAATGATGGCGGCGACGCCACCGGGTTTCAGCACATCGAAGATTTCCTTCAGGAACGCCTTGCCGCCTTCTTCACCACGGAAGTTATAGGCATCGTGGAAATTCAATGCGGTAATTGCAGCATCCGCGCTGTTAGCCGGGATGGTGGCGGTCGCGGCGAAAATGGGCTCGACGTTGCCGAGTTCGGCAGCCAGGTCGCGCTGCATCTGGCCATTGTTGGTCTGCAGCGCGCGCTCACCAAACTGCGCCACTACTTTGCCATTCGGACCCACTGCTGCGGAAATCACGCGGGTAAACCAGCCGCCACCTGCAGCGATGTCGACCACGGTCCAGCCTTCCTGCACGCCCAGGGTTTCCATGGTTTCCTTGGGTTTGCGCGCCGCATCGCGATCCTTGTCGGCCTGCGGACGGCTTTCGGACTGCAGCTTGGCATCAAAATCGGCTGGCAGTGCCAGCGCCACAGTGCTCAGGCCCAAGGCCAGCAGCGTGGCCAATCCAGCTTTCTTGATCATCGTGTTCATGTTTGTCCCCTTATGCGAAATACAGAATGTGTTTTGTCATGGTGGAGCAAGGAAATGGAAAATCCGTCGAATTCCGGCTGGCCAAAGTAAACCACCCCTTGGCCTTAATCAAGGCAGACCGGTTTGAAGCAGGCCGCTTTCACTTTTCCTGCAACCTCGCTGTTGCAGGACAGGGTGCAAGACAGGGACACACGCTCCCCCAGGAAGCCAAACCAGCCAATTTCCCGGGCGGGTGGCTTGCCAATACCCGCACCTTTCCTATACCTTCATGCGGCTTGTTCAACAGTGTCGCCGTCCAGGTTTCTGGCGCCACTCCCCACCTGAATCACAACAAGAACAACGATTCATCAGCATGGTAACCAATATGCATAACAACAAGACAATCGACGTAGTCGAAGTCATCGATTCCGCCAAGTTTTTCTGGGTGCCCTTCAGCATTTCCATCATGATGATCATCATCATGCTGACCGATGGTTTCGACCTTTTCACGATGGGCTACGTTGGCCCGCATCTGATCGAAGAATGGGGCATCTCGCGTGCCGACCTCGGCCCCGTTAACAGTATGGGCTTGATCGGCATGGCCGTTGGCTCCGTGTTGCTGGGCTGGCTCGGTGACCGCATCGGCCGCAAGCGTGCTTATATCTCCTGCCTGGCCTTGCTGTTTGCCGGCTCCCTGCTGTGCTACTACGCGAAGGACATCAACGAACTCAGCATGTGGCGTTTGGTTACCGGCTTTGGCCTTGGTGGCGTCACCCCGTTGGCCACCACCCTTATTTCCGAGTGGACCAGCAAAGCCGTACGCAGTGTCGTGGTTGCCTGTGTCATCGTATCAGTACCGCTCGGTGGCGCCCTGGCCGGCATGGTTGAACAGGTGGTCATTCCGGAATATGGCTGGCGCTCCATGTTCCTGATCGGCGCCATCGTACCGCTGATCCTGTTTGCCTTGTTCGCGTTCCTGCTGCCCGAATCGCCCAAGTACATGGCGAAGCATCCTGCCCAGCATAAAAAGCTGGCCCAGGCCCTGAACCGCCTGGTGGGTGAAAAGCGTTTCGACGGCACCGAAAATTTCCTTATCAAAGAAGAAGGCAAGCGCTCCAGCCACTGGTTCGCCACCATCTGGAACAGCGATTTCCGTCAACGCACCATGCTGATCTGGCTTGCCTTCGCCGCCAACAGCTTTGTGTTGTACATGTTTACCAACTACTTGCGCGTATTGCTGGAATCTGCCGGCCAATCCTCTGAAGTTGGTTCGCAGGGCCTGTCCCTGTTCAGCCTTGGCGCAGCATTCGGCTCTATTGGTGGTGCATTCATGATCGGCTGGTTCGGCTCCAAGTGGGTCGGTGCCGGCCTTGCGTTCATGGGAGCGGTGGCTACCATGGTGATCGGCGCACTGCTCGTGATGGACGGTGCATCCTCCTTCCAGTTGCTTGCCCTGTGCCTGTTGGCCGGCGCATCGGTGAACGGCATGCAGGCATTCATGTACGCGGTCAGCGCACATTCCTACCCAACTGAAATTCGCGGATCTGCGGTGGGCATGGCCCAGACCTTCTCGCGTCTTGGTGCCGTGTTAAGCCCCAGTGCGGCTTCCATCTATTTCGCGATGGACCCTGCACCTGCGGTAAGCACCTTCTTCATGTGCGTAGCGGCTGTGATGATGCTGACCTCAGTCAGTTTCTTCCTGATCCCTTCACACATTCAGCGCACAATAAAAGCATAAACAGCAGTGAAACCGGGATGCCGGTTTCGCGGTCTGGCACAGACAAGGGACACGGAATTCCGTGTCCCTTTTTTTTCCGGCACAGATCTTCGTAGTTGTGCCTCTATTTTTTGTACAGTCTGAAGTGACTACCAGGAACGGAGGAACCATGAAAGCCAGGCCCACCCGCTTTGCCACTCTCACCCTTGCCTGCCTCATCGTGCTCTTCACCAGCGCCTGCACCACGGAACATGGCAGTGAACAAGCCAGTGCCGCCAGGACTGAACGCGAATGCAGGAGCTCCGGAGCAACCGGCTCCAGAATGGTCAAACCGGTGTGCCATACCCCGGAGGAGTGGGCGATCATTGATGCGCAGGCGGCCGACAAGGAAGCACTGCAGGACGAGTTTTTCCGCAGGGTGGGCGAAAGCACTACGCTCGGACCAGGCCCGGAGTTTTCGCCAGCAGGCGCTGACCCTGGAGGCTACTGATGCAGTGTCACCGGGGCAGGGCGCATGGCCCTGCCCCGGTATTCATCTCTGCAGTTTAACGCGGTGTAACGCTGGCAGGAGTTTCGGATTTGCCGGCAACGACCTTGGCTTTGAGTTTGCCAAGCTTGCGGGCAAGGCTGGTCTGCATGTCGTCTACCAGTGTGTAGAACACCGGTACGATAAAGAGACTGACTACTGTCGATACGATCAAGCCACCCAGTACCGCGACACCCATCGGGGCACGGAAACTTGGATCACCCGCCCAACCCATCGCGACCGGCAACATGCCCGCACTCATCGCGATGGAGGTCATGACGATCGGACGCGCACGCTTCGCACACGAATCCATCATCGCATCGAGCATCGACAAGCCGTTGTCACGCTGCGCCATGATCGCGTACTCCACCAGCAGGATGGAGTTCTTCGTCACGATACCCATCAGCATCAACAAGCCGATCAGCGAATTGATCGCCAGGCCATAGCCGCACAGCAGCAAGGCAACGATGGCGCCCGCCGCCGACGGTGGTAGCGCCGACAGGATCGTGATCGGCTGGATGAACTTGTGGAACAGGATCACCAGCACCGCATAGATCGCGAAAATACCGATGATCATCGCGGTGGCAAAACGTCCGAAGATATCCTGGATGAATTTCGCGTCCCCGGTGCGCATGAACTCGACTCCCTGCGGCAAGTTCTGCATCGCCGGGGAAGTTTCAATCTGCGTCAGGATGTCGCCAAGCGGCAGCCCATTCAGGTTCGCACTCAAGGTAATGTCGCGACGACGATTGACGCGCGTGATCTCGGAAGGACCGGCGCCCAGGCTCACATTCGCCACGTTACTCAGCGCAACCGGCCCCTTGCTGCCCATGATGGTCAACTGGCTAATGCGTTCAAGGTCGGTGCGCGACTCATCATTCAATCGCACCCGAATCGGAATCTGGCGATTGTCGAGATTGAACTTGGCCAGACCAGTGGAAACGTCTCCCGACGTGGCGATGCGCGTAACCGCACTCAGTGCCTCGGTGGTGACCCCCAGGTCAGCCGCACGATCCGGATCCATGCGAATGAGGATCTCCGGTTTCTGCAAGGCCGCACTGCTGGTGACAGAACCGAGGCCTTCGATACTGCGCATCTCGCGCTCAAGCGCGACGGCTGCATTGGCAAGGGCCGTTGGATCATCACCCACCAGCGTCAACTGCAGGCGGTCACCGCCAGCACCCTGGAATTCCACGCGCGCACCCGCAATAACCCGCAATGCTTCCGTCGCGTTGCGCTCAAAGGTCTGCTGCAAGCCAGTCTCACCGGAAGCCTTGTCGAGCTGGATGGTAAGCGTGGCACTGCGTACTGCGCCCACCGAGCCACCGCTGCGCAGGCCATCGCCCGAACTGCCGGCTCCGATCGTGGTGTAGATACTCATGACTTCGGGAAACCCATCAATGATCTGGCGTGCCTGTTCTGCCAGTGCCAGCGTGTCTTCGAGGCCGGAACCGGGTGGCAATTCCACGCTCAACTGCGTGAAGCCGTTGTCACCCGCCGGTGCGAAGCCGGTAGGCAAGAAGCGGAACAACGACAGCATCGCAATCATCACTACACTGGAGACCAGGACTACCATGCCGCGATGTTGCAAGCACCATTTCACCTTGAGCAGATACCAGTCGAGCATGCGGCTCTTGTGTTCAACTTCCACACTCGGCTTCAACATGAAGGCCGCCATCATTGGCGTCAACATACGGGCGACCAGCAGCGAGAACAGCACTGCGATGGCGACGGTAAAACCGAAGGGACGGAAGAATTCTCCGGCGATGCTGCCCATGAAGGCCACCGGAATAAACACGGCGCAGATGGTGAACGTGGTCGCGACTACGGCGAGACCGATCTCGATCGCAGCATCCATCGCGGCCTGGCGCGGCGACTTGCCCTGCCGCAAATGCCGCACGATATTCTCCACCTCCACAATCGCATCATCGACAAGGATGCCGACGACCAGGGTGAGTGCCACCAGCGTCAGGATGTTCAGCGTGTAGCCAAACATGTAAATAACCCAGAAGGTCGGGATGATCGAGAGTGGCAAGGCCGCTGCCGAAATCAGCGTCGCGCGCCAGTCACGCAGGAATATCCATACCACGAACACGGCAAGGAGGGCGCCCTCGACCAGCATTTCCATCGAGGCATCAAACGAGGTTTGAATGTACTCCACGGTGGAGCTGGCTTCGGCAAACGTGATCTGCGGATACTTGAGTTTCAGCTCTTCCACTTTGGCACGTGCATCCTTGGCAACACCCAGCGCACTGGCACCAAAGGCGCGTACGACCTGGAAACCGATGACCGATTTGCCGTCGAGCATCGCCATCGAGCGCTGCTCACTGGCGCGGTCACTGACATCAGCCAGCACATCCAGACGCACACTGCGTCCATCAGGCAGCAAAATCGGCAAGGCTTTCAGATCCTGCACCGAAGTGATCAGGCCGCTGGTACGCACGGTTTGTTCAAGGCCGCCCAAGCGCGCTTCACCGCCGGGATATTCCGCCTGGATGCGACGCAACTGGCGCGAGACATCGGTAGCAGTGGCATTCAACGCAGCCAGCCGGTTGGGATCCAGATCCACGCGGATCTCGCGCTCCACACCGCCGACGCGGGAGAAACGTCCCACCCCTGGAATCGCCGTCATTTCACGCGCCAGCTCGAGATCCACGAACCAGGACAGTTCAGTCTCGGTCATGCGATCGGAACTTACGCTCCAGGTCACCACTGGCAGCCCGGCCGTGGTGGTCTTGGTGACCATCGGCTCGTTGGCATCCTGCGGCAGGTCGGAACGGATACGCGTCATCGCATCACGCACTTCATCCATCGTGCTGTTCATGTCGGTGCCGAATACGAACTGGATGATGGTCGTGGAGGCGCCTTCGTTGACAGTGGAACGCAATTCCTCAATACCTGCGATGGTGGCCACTGCATCTTCCACCTTGCGGGTGACTTCCGATTCCATCTGCGACGGTGCCACACCGGGATACCCTACGGTGACAACAATTGCGGGAAATTCGATATCAGGACGGTCGAGTACGCCCAACTTGGGAAAACTCACGATGCCTGCCACGGTCAACGCAATGAACAGCATGATGACCGGAACGGGATTGCGGATGGACCAGGTGACGAAATTCATTTCACTTACCCTCGATCACATTTACGCGATCGCCGTCCTTGAGGAACCCGGCGCCGCTGGTAACGATACTGGCGCCAGCTGCCAGGCCAGACACAACTTCGATGTTCTCGTTCTGGATAACACCGGTTTCGATAGCCTGCTTGCTGACGGTACGATCACCGCCCACGACATAGACATAGTGGTAACCATCGCTACTCACCAGACTGTTGAGCGGGACTACCAACGCGTCACCCTTGCTGATTTCGATCTGGCCACGCGCAAACATGCCGGGGCGCAGCGCATCGTCACTGGCTACATCGACATAGACCATGCCGTTATGGGTGGCGGGATTCACGACGGGGGACACGATGCGCACAGTGCCGATATGTTCACGCCCATCGACACTGGTGATGGTGACATTCTGGCCTACCTGCAAACCAGGCAGGCTGGATTCCGGTACTTCACCGCGCCATTCAACCCGATTGTGGCGGATCATGCGCAGCAGCTCGCTGCCAGCCTGGGCAATCTGGCCTACCGAGACCGAGCGCGACGTGATGACGCCTTCGTCCGGTGCTTTCACCGTGGCAAAACGCAGCCGCACCTGGGCGGCTTCGAGATCGGCCTTGGCCGCATCAAGACGGCCATCTGCCGCGAGGTCTTCACTGATCAAGCGATCAAGATCGGAAGGTGACAGCAAATTTTTTGCCGCAATGTCCCTGCCCCGATCCACTGCCAGCCTGGCGTTCACCGCTTCGGCTTCACGCTGTTTCAGTGCCGCCTGGCGTGCAGCAACATCGGTCTGCAGCAACGCGCTGGAAATACGCACCAGCTCCTGGCCCGCTTGCACATAGTCGCCCACATCCACCAACACTTCTTCCACGCGGTAGCCTCCGACTTCGGCAGCGATGACAACATCCTGCCACGCTTCCACCGTGCCGTTGAGACTGAGATAGCGGGTGAAATCGACGATCTCCACCTTGCCAGTATTCACTGTCAACGAAGCATCATTAGTGAGAGTGGTGGCGTCCTGGGCGTGTGCGGCAGTACCGGCCATACACGCAAACAGGAATGTTGAACGCAAGATGGAAACAAGGACCCCAGTCTTGACGCTGGAGACAGTTGTAGAAGAACACATGGAAATACACCAAAAGAATTATGACTCACCAGTCATGTTAGCAGAAAAGTTTTCTGCTGCACACCTCGACGGTTGATCTGTTGATACGTAAAGATTATGGAAAAACTGTGACTTATGCCGTTTTTTGGCATCAGCATTTGCTGCGCTGTTCCATTGCATTGTGTACCGCTCTGCACCACGGAAGCTCACGCGCTAAGGCAAGCCACCCCGCTCACTGCCGCGATTTTTATCAAATCCCCACTCTCTGCAGCCGTTTTGTGCTGCGCAACGCAGAACTGTGCACGATTCAACTACTTGGTATCAAACTTGCACTTCACCCCTTGAAAGCCGGCAATCTGGATAAAGCGATTGCTCAGTCCCCATCCGTATCAATCAACATCACGGGAGAACATCATGAACGCTACCGCTGAAAAATTTCTGGTTGTCATCAATCCGAATGAGTCCAACCACAAGGCGCTGGAGCGTGCCGTCATCAGTGCCGGCATTCGCGACCTCAAGCCCAGCATGCACCTTTATATCAATCCGCAGAACATGGCAGACGCTGAGGGCAAATGTTCCTTTGGCAATCTCGACCTGAAGGCATTGACCTCAATCCTGGAGCAGCATGCGCTCTCCTACGAATTCGAATTTTCCTGGTCGCCTGATGTGGAAAAATCCGTGGTGCACACGGCGCGCGATGAGGAAGCCAATCTCATCATCTATCCGCTCAGTGACGCGATTTACAACAAGCACAAAGGCCTGACGAATGGCACCTGGACACTGCTGCGCAACAGCACCTGCCCGGTCATGCTGGTAACACCGGAGTCCACGATGCAACGCAAGGTCTTGCTGGCGGCTGTCAACTACCAGTCCTTCCTGCCCGAATACACGAGGCTGAACAACAGTATCGTGAACCGCGCCATGTGGCTGGCGGAAAAATACGAAGCGAAGTTGTACATCGTCAATGCCTACAACAGCATGGAAGACTATCCCGACTTTGAAATGATCCGGAAAATTACCGGCTTGCCGCTCGACAACATCATTGTGGAGAGAGGCAATCCGGAAAAAGTGGTGACTGCCGCAGCACTCAACGTGAATGCCGACCTGGTAATGAT
>JBIIWM010000293.1:0-3261 GCA_044338875.1 Pseudohongiellaceae bacterium
TGCGACTGTGGGAGATGTGAACCGGATTCGATTCATTTGACGTTGGCCATTATGTGAGACGCCCTTTTAGCCTGTGCCGATACAATATATCGACTCCGTTGTGGCAGGCATAGGGGAATACAAGCTTTGTGATTGGATCTCAAGCTCGCTTCTTGACCAATGGCTGAATCAGGATATCCGCCGGAATTCCCAACCCTTCGCTCAATCGGCGAATCATGCTCAAACTCAAACTGCGCGCGCCATTAAGTACTTCTGTCACTTTTGATGCTGAGCCAATATAGGGAATCAGATCCTTTTTCTTAAGACCCTGCTGATCCATCATGAACTTGATGACTTCAATTGGGTCAGGGGAATCCATAGGGAAGTGCTTCTCTTCGTAATCTCCTATTACAAGAAACAGCAGCTCCATCTCATCAGCCTCAACGCTTCCCGGGGCTGGAGCAAGGTCCATTAGTTTTGACGCTCTTGCCAGCGCTTTTTGGTGCTCTTCGTCTGAGTGGATAATTTTGACTTGTTTCATGAGGGTTACCTGTGTGCTTGATCACCACAAACCACGCTTCCAGTGCATCCTTTGCATTGCCATGCCTGATGCTGAAATCGACCAGCTTTTCACTCCCGATAACTTTCACGACTCATCCTTGAGTACCTGCTGTGGAATTGTAGCCTAACTTCCCAATTTGGGAACTTGTTGCCTGGAAACGTAAAGTGTTGTGAGCTCAACCTAGTACAGCAACAGCATTTATGCCCGCCTGTCTTTGTGTCTCGACTTGGTACATCGCGTTTGAGGAGGGAGCATTTCTCCTGGTCATGCCGCCTGTATCAAAAACTCCACTTTTACCGCCTCATACGGGAACTCAATCGCGCCACTGTCCGTCCGCACCAGCAAGCCGGCCTTGAGCAAGGCCGTCACATCAGCATGAACTGCTTTCACATCACGCTCAACTCGCCGGGCCGCTTCGCGGATTGATACCGGGCCCGCACCACACAGGGCTTTGATCAATTCCCAGCGCCGTGCGGTTAGCACCTTCCATAACAGTTCCGGCGTGGCGAAGCTGATACGGGCTGATTTCTGCGACTTGCCGGTTTTCCAGACACGGACCAGTTCCGACATGGCTTCACTAGGAGGACACACATCAAGCACGACTGTTTTCATGGTCCCACCTCGCTATATCCGACTGAAAATCTGCAAGCAATTTTTCAGGGTTTATGAATTTGTATGGGGCTTCCCTGTTGCCTTCATGGCGATGATCACCTTTGCCGGACTCGTTGTCATAACGAAGCACACAGGCTTCATTCACTACATAGGCCAAGCGGTATTTGAAACGATGCCGTGAGCCTGCCAGTGGCTGCGCAAGTTGCCAAAGCACCAGTTCGGCAAATTTGTTGTCTGCAAAGACGATGCGTTTATGAAGCAGTTCCGTTGCTTTCATGTTGGAGATAATGCCAACACCTCGGCGGTGTGGTCAATCCTGTAAGGGGTTAATGAGTTCCTTCCTTATATGGGAAGCAGTAATAGTTCAGGATCGCGTTTCCAACAATTTTCACCATTCAGCCCACCGCCGAACACTGCTATGATCCCCCCTGCTTCCCACGGATCACCTCCCTCCGGAAGATCGCAAGAACACAGGACTTCGCCCCATGCCCCAAGGCTCTCTCTATCTCATCTCCGCTCCCTCCGGTGCCGGCAAGACCTCGCTTGTGAAAGCGTTGCTTACCTCTGCGGCGCAGGGTTATCCCGTGGGCCGGGGGCTGTGTGTGTCGGTGTCGCATACCACCCGACCGCAGCGGCCCGGGGAGCAGGATGGGGTGAACTACCATTTTGTGGACGTGGCGACCTTTCGCGGCATGATCGTGGAGGGGGCCTTTCTGGAGCATGCCCAGGTGTTCGGCAACTTTTATGGCACTTCGCGCCGCTGGGTTCAGGAGCAGCTGGCCTCCGGGCTGGATGTGATCCTCGAGATCGACTGGCAGGGGGCGGACCAGATCAAGGCGCTGCTGCCGGAGTCGGTACGCATCTGTATTTTGCCCCCCTCCCGCGCAGCGCTGGAGGAACGCCTGTACAACCGGGGCACCGACAAGCCCGAGGTGATTGCCGAGCGGATGGCCAAGGCGGTGGACGAGATGTCGCACTTTGCCGATGCCGATTATTTGGTGATCAATGACGTGTTTGACCAGGCGCTGGCCGATTTGCAGGCCATTTTCCGCAGTAACCAGCTGCGCCGGGGGGTCCAGGAGGCCCGTAACCGGGAGCTGTTGGCCAGCCTGCTGTCCTGAGCCGGCTTTTGCGGCTATAATCGCCGCCCCCAAGCCTGACCCCACCCATCCGGGCAGGCCCTGAACAGACCAAAGCAAAGAGTGTAGAGTCCTATGGCCCGTATTACTGTTGAAGATTGTCTGGAAAATGTCGATAACCGTTTCGATCTGGTGATGATCGCCAGCCGCCGCGCACGTCAGCTGCAGACCGGTGGCAAGGATCCCCTGGTTCCTGAAGACAACGACAAGCCTACCGTGGTGGCCCTGCGCGAAATCGCGGCCGGCAAAATCGGTTACTCCATCCTGGCAGAGATTGACCTGCAGCAGGAATCAGCCAACGAGCTGAGCGAATTGATGGATGCCGAAGCCCTGCGTCGCGTAAAAGACGACATCTCCATTGAAGAAGCAATGGATGCCGAGCTGATTGAAGCCGACGATGACGGCGTTGTTAAAGCTGCCGCCAGCGATGCAGATGAAGCCGACGAAGGCGACGTTGAAGAAGCCCAACTGGACGAGCCGGCTGAAGACGCAGACGAAGAGTAAGCGCTCTCGCTGTTCTGCTCGACGCAAACCAAAACCCTCGTGCTACCTCCGGTACGCGAGGGTTTTTTTATGACTGCCCGGCAGCCAACCGGCTCGGCTATCCACAATTAGCCAAATGCTTGTTTTACTGAGGCGCGGTGTCGGCAGTACACTACTGCCATGCGCACCATTGAGGCTTTGGCCCAGAATCTCAGTACATATTTGGAGCCTGCCCAGGTCAATCTGGTCAGGCGCGCCTATTATTTTGCCGAGGAAGCCCACGATGGGCAGATTCGTCGCTCGGGTGAAGCCTACGTCAGCCACCCCCTCGCTGTTGCCGAAATCCTCTATGAGATGCACATGGACCATCAAAGCCTGATGGCTGCGATGTTGCACGACACCATCGAGGATACAGGCCTTACCCGCAATGCCATTGCTGCCCAGTTCGGCGACACTGTTGCCAACCTGGTGGATGGTGTCAGCAAG
>JBIIWM010000294.1:0-3245 GCA_044338875.1 Pseudohongiellaceae bacterium
ACTTGAGCGGGCATTGGGAAAAGAATTACCAGTTGAGCGACGATTTCAATAACCGCTTCTCTCTTTATATCGCCGACATCCAGCGCCGCTTCACTGCTGCACAGTCACGTACAGAGCTGCAGGTTCTCGGCGCCATGCCGGGCTCCATCAGCAACGACGCGATCAACGGATTGGCCCGCTTCGCCGAAGAACTTACCCGCATGCCCCTGTTGGAAGTGGAGCAAGATGCAAAGGGCATCAAGGTAGAACGGGAAAACGATTTCACCTTGCGCTGCAATTACAAGGATCGTTTGTATACCTCCAGCACCAATGCCTTTGGTGCAGACCTGTGTGGCTGGAACGAGCAACGCATGTTGTTCCAGATGAGCATGGGGGGAGGCTTGGGCATTACTCACCAGTTCAGCCTGAGTGCCGATGGCAGCATGCTGGACCTGACCACCACTGTCAGCTCCGATGCAGTGGCGACGCCATTGATTGTGCGCAATGTCTATCAGCGCTACGAACCGCCGGAGCAGGATTACAACTGTATCCTGACCCTCACCCGCAGCACGGTATGTTCCCAGCGGGGAACGCCCAAATGAAACTGGCCTGCGTTGTCGCCGCTGCCAATCTGTTGCTCGGCTTGCTGTGCCAGCCTGCGGCACTTGCGCAACAAACTGCGCCCCTGCTGCCTGACATCAGCATTGGTATATTCGAGCATGAGAGCGGCAGCCTTGAACCCGCAGTGGAAATAGCGCCGGGGGACAGCATCAGCCCGGAAGCAGTCCGCATGACAGAGACGCGCTACATACCGATGCTGCTGCGCTACCGCATCGAGGCTACGGGTCATTTCGGTGCGGTACGAGTGTTGCCCTTGCTCGACAATGGCGCCGAAGTGATGATCGAAGGCCGCATTCTGGAGTCCAGCGCGACCCAGCTGCGCCTGGCCTTGCGCGCCGTGGACAGCACTGGGCGAATCTGGCTCGAACAAGAGTACGCGGGCAGCGCAATCAGCAGCGAATCTCTTAACGCGGAGGAATTAATACAGGATGACTTCAATAGTGTGTACAGCGAGATAGTGCGCGATCTTGAGGCGGCACTGGCACCTTTGGATCCGGCGCAACGCGATGAAATCCGCACACTGTCACTGTTGCGCTATGGCCTGGGCCTGGTACCGCAAAGTTTCGCCGACTATATCGGTGAAACACCAGAGGGACGCATGACGGTGCGCCGGCTTCCTGCCCGTGACGACCCGTTGCTTACCCGCATCGAAGCAATACGGGAGCGCGAGTATCTCTTCATTGATGTAGTAGATGCGGAATACAGCCGGTTTTACGCCGACATAAAGCCAGTCTATGACATGTGGCGCGAGTACCGCCGTGAACAGGCTGATACTGCAATTTCCCGTACGGAGCGCGAAGCTACGGAAACCAGTCAGTTTGCCAGAGGCAGTTATTACGCCTTGCAGGAAAACTACAACAATTACCGCTGGGCGAAATTGCAGGAGCTGTACCTGGATGAGCTCAGTGAAGGTTTTGCCAACGAAACCGAACCGACCGAAATTGAATTGTCAGATTCCTTGTACCGACTCACCGGCACCCTGGAACAGCAATACCGCGAATGGCGCACTATCCTGACGGAACTCTATCTACTGGAAACCCGGTAGCTTGCTGACTCAGCGGGTCATCAACAGATCCCAGTGTGCCGATGCGCGCTGCACGATGGGATTGAGATCCTGCGGCAGCAACAGCCTGTCAGAAACTAGCTCGCGTGCGGCTTCATCCACCTGGTTCAGGAAATCCACCTTGCTGCGATAGCGTTCGGTGATGGAAAGTCGTGGATCCGCGTCGGCGGCGCGAGCCTCTGCATTGATCGCAAAGGGAATATAGGCGCCCGCCAGTGCCACCAGTGAATCGGGATCCCCCCGTTCCGGCTGCGTGAAGTTCCAGCCGGTGTATGTGGCCAGCGGCACGCTCAGTTCCGGGTGACGCAGTCCACCCAACTCATTGCCATCGACATCCACCTGCGGCACCAGCAACGGCAGGGCTGCCGCTGTAACAACTGGCGCCAGGTCCTGGCCGGCGCGCGTGCCGGCAGTCAATGCCATTGGACTGTGCACCCCCGCCAACAGTGGAAATTCCAGTTGTGCCAACGCGACCAGCGTTCGATCGGAGAAGCGCGGATAGCGGCTGGCAGGCGGTTCTACCTCATTCACCACCCACTCCTTCAGGTTCGTGAGCTGGGCCCGCATGAACCACCAGTAATCCAGGGGATTGCCCGGCAACTGACCTGTCGTCGCTGCCTCGGGCGGAAACATACCGGGGCCATGCTGGGTACCGGCAAGGAAAAAGCGGCGAACATTGCCCGGTAGTTCAATATCTGCCGAGCCATCCGGCAAGGTATGCGTCAACGCGGCCACCCTGCCGCCTCCCCAGTATTCCACCGCACTGTCGGTATAAATGATGCGAGGTTGATTCATTTGTGCACGCGGATTTTCCAGCAAGCCCTCACTGCTGCCACTCACCGCATCAGGCAGGGCTGCATCAGTGAAGGGATAGGCGGTGGCCATGAACGCGCCCAATCCTGTTGGTTCGGCGCCACGCCGATTGACGTCGAGCCTGGAAGCGCCGGCAATGTGCGGCAGGATGCCATCGAAGACCTGGCGGCCCGCTTCATCCGTGTTCATGCCGTAGTAGAGGAACGTGCGCAGAAAGCGCCCGCTTTGCGACAAGCCAAATGCCAGCAGATGCTCACTGGTGAACAAGGCATCCGGCGCATGTTTGATCCAGCTGGCCATGTCGCGCACAGCGGCCATCCCCAGTCCGCTCAGTGCGCTGTTCGCCACGTCAGGCACAGATGGCACCGTCAGGCCCAACTCTGCCGTTGCAGGCACATCGTATTCCCAACCAACCCACACGATGGTGTAGCCCTGCTGCATCAGGAAGGCATCACCGAAGTCACTGCCGGCGAGCGGTCGGTTGAAGGCAGTGATGACACGTGAACCGCGATTGGCGATATCAACGACAGTAACGCCATTGCCACGCGCCAGATCCACCGGCTTCCAGATCACGACATCTGCGGAAAATTCCACTTGGCCCTTGGCATTGCGGGGCGCCAGGCTGACATCCGCAATTACCTGATTCTGTGGTTTGGCAGGATTGACCGCGAAATACACGGTGCCGCTGATTTCCTCATAGGCGCCGGCAGCACCGAACTCCTTGCCATTAGCCAGTGCAGCACGCTGGCTGACTTCCAGCGAGGTGACT
>JBIIWM010000295.1:0-3228 GCA_044338875.1 Pseudohongiellaceae bacterium
TTGGTGGTTGGTGGTGGTTGGTGACAGTGCCGACGCCGTTGCAGCGGCTTGCTCAAAAGCGAGCCACCTGACCACGAAGCACTGCAGGGTCAAGACAAGCCCGTCGTACCCCTACTTGCACTTTATAGGTCCAAGAATTTCCGCCGCAATCCCGAAACTCCTGACCCGCGCCGCATGATCATGTGCATGACAGGTCAGGATCAATTCATCCACTTGCGTGCGTTCCAGAAAGCGCTCGATAAACGCCTTTACTGACTCCCTGGACCCTACAGCTGATTCACACAACACCTGCTCTGCCATCGCAATTTCCTGCGCAGACGCGATGTCGCGCAGATCCTCCACCGGTGCTTGCAAAGGACCCGCCTGGCCACGCCGCAGATAAATGAAGCCCTGCATCATCCCGCGCTTGAGGCATTCTCCTTCTGCATCGGTGGCAGCCGCGAATACATTGATGGCAGCGCCGGCATATGGCTTGGGATGCGCGGCGCTGGGTTGGTAGCTTTGGCGGTAGACGTGCAGCGCCTGATCCAGGGCGTCCGGCGCGAAGTGTGAGGCGAACAGATACGGCAGTCCCAACTGGGCGGCGAGTTGCGCGCCGAACAGGCTGGAGCCGAGTATCCACAGCGGCACCTGCAAGCCATGGCCCGGCACCGCCTTGATGCCGTTGTGGCCGGCGTGGAAATAGGCTTGCAATTCCTGCACATCCTGCGGAAAGCGCGAATCGGCGGCGAAGTTCTCGCGGCGCAGGGCATAGGAAGTCTTGCCATCGGTGCCGGGTGCGCGGCCGAGCCCGAGATCGACGCGGCCGGGATACAGGCTCTCGAGCGTGCCGAATTGTTCGGCGATTACCAGCGGTGAATGGTTGGGCAGCATCACGCCGGCAGCGCCGATGCGAATGCTATTGGTACTTGCGGCGACAAAGCCCAGTGCCACGGCGGTGGCAGCGCTGGCGATGCCGGTGGAGTTATGGTGTTCGGCCATCCAGTAGCGCTTGTAGCCTTGTTGCTCGGCATGGCGCGCGAGGTCGCTTGCGTTGAGCAAGGCCTCACGCGCAGTGCTGCCTGCTGTGATGGGTGCGAGATCGAGCAGGGAGAAAGCTTGCATGGGAAATGGGGGCCTGGGTACTTGGGGCAAGGTCGAATGGCCCTGACTTAAGCCTATTTCCTGCTGCATTGCAATCAGTGGGGGCACTGGCAGCAATTGACAAGCTGTCGCAAGCACAGCATCTTCATCCCCGCATCCGGCCACCCACAACCATAATCCACAAGGCCAGATCTTTTAGCGGAAACCCAGATGAACCAACACACCCTGCACGCCTTGCTGCCTTCGTTCTTTCGTCCCATCGCATTCGCTGCCCTGTTGCTCGCGCAGAGCTCCCTCAGCCACGCGCAGAATGACAATGCGGCCTTCGCCGGCGGCTTTCCTGTAGCGCCCACTGGCCTGCAGAACTTGCCGCTTGGTGATGGTCCCTGGGACTATCGCACCGGCGAAGCCATGAACATCCATGTGGAGCTGGTGGCGCGCATGGAATACGCGATGGGCATGGTGTTTTTGCCCGACACGAGCCTGCTGGTCGCCACGCGTACCGGCAAGCTGTACCAGCTCAAGGACGGCGAACGCCGTGAGATTACCGGTGGTCCCGCATCAGTATTCGTCGGTGAATCCGGTGGTATCGGCAGCGTGCATGGCTACATGGATCTTGCGCTGCATCCTGATTTCGCCAACAACGGTTACGTATATCTCTCCTACACGCGCCCGGACCAGAATCTGCCGGTCGGCATCGGCTCTGTGGGACGCGCACGCTGGACTGGGACCGAGCTGGCAGATTTTGAGCTGATCTACGACACCGTCGACCTCAATGGTTCGGTAAGCCTGGTGTTTGGCGGCGACAGCAAATTGTATGTGACCACTCCAGATCGTGAATCGCAGAGCCTTATGTCGCGCGGCGGCAAGGTGCTGCGCCTGAACGACGATGGCAGCATTCCTGCCGACAATCCGTTTGTGAATACACCGGATGCCTTGCCGGAAATCTACAGCTTTGGTCATCGCTATTCGCTGGGACTTACCACGCATCCTGTTACCGGTGCGGTGTGGCAAAGCGAGAATGGACCGAACGGTGGCGATGAAATCAACATCATCACCGCCGGCTCGAATTACGGCTGGCCAAAGGTCAGCTATGGTCGGTCCTACAACGGACCGTGGGAAGCCGGTTCGCCGACGCACGCGGGCTATCCACTGCCGTTGGTGATCTGGATTCCGTCGGTCGCAGTGGCCGGCCTCACTTTCTATACCGGCGATACATTGTCAAAGTGGAAAGGCGACCTGTTCGTGGGCAGCTTGCGTGAAGGCGAAGTGAATGGCACCGGCCATCTGGAGCGTGTGTTGTTCAACAGCAACATGGAAGAGCTGCGCCGTGAGAGCCTGTTGGTCGATCTGCACAAGCGCGTGCGCGATGTCGCGCAGGGACCGGATGGTTACTTGTATCTGTCGCTGGAAGATCGTGACGGCGGCATCCTGCGAATCATGCCTGCCCCCTGAAATTGGACACTGATACGAGGGCTCTGACTTAACAACCTTATTGAAAGGAGACACGCACGCATGTTCAAGCTCACTATTCCAGCCCTGCTGCTGTTGCTGAGCAGCGGCCTTGCCCTCGCGCAGGACCCTGACAACACCCCTGCCCCATTGGTGCCGGCGCCCGATCAACTGGCCTTGCTGCACAGTGACGATGCCAAACTCGCGCGCAACAAACAGCATGTATGGGACTTCTGGCGCATCGTCTATGAGGGTGGCCACATGGACCGCGCACCGGAGTTCATGACGGAAGCCTACATCCAGCACAATCCCAATGTGGGTTCCGGCCGTGACAAGTTCATCGAGACCATGAGCGTGGCGCGACCCACGCGGCCAGTCAAGGAGACCTCCGACTTTCCGATTATCAACATCATCGCCGAGGACGACATGGTGGTAGTGATGTGGGCGCGCAAGGTGCGTGACCGCGTGAACACCGAACAGACCTACGACATGACCTGGTTCGACGTGTTCCGCCTCGATCCGGCGAGTGGACTCATCGACGAGCATTGGGATTCGTCAGAACGCTGGGATGCCAGCGGCCGTCCTCCAGGTGCGGAATTCTTTCCCTGAAAATCAGGGGGCAGGCCCATTTACTTCTCGCATGAGCTAGCGCAAAGACACAGCAGATAACCGCGTTACCATCTGCCCGTCTTA
>JBIIWM010000085.1:0-11200 GCA_044338875.1 Pseudohongiellaceae bacterium
CAAATTCAGATTAGCGAATATTTGTTCGCAGGATGGAATTTGATAGTCAAAAAAACAAGGCAGGCAGGCTGCTGACAGTTATCTGCCCCGTTTTGTTCGGCGTTAAAAAGTTGCACCACAAGAACAAGAATAAAAAAGAATAAAAACAACAAAAACGAAAACAACAAAAACGAAAATAACAAAGCAATAGAGTTGACGCCGGCAATCCCCGGCAATCAACTCAGGCTGAAAACACCAACATAGAATTTGTACCAGGTCTGATGAAGGATATTCCTATGAGACAGCTAGCCCGCACGTTTCTTTTGTTCATTCTGATGTCTGGCACTGCCATGGCTCAGGAAGGTCATCCCCTCAAGGGTTCCTGGATCGGTGAGTGGACCGGGAATGCAACGCACGGTGACTTTGTGCTGCTGGTTCTGGACTGGGATGGCAAAAATATTACCGGGGTAATCAATCCTGGCACGGACAACATGGTGATTGAAAAAGCTGAACTTGATCCCACTGACTGGTCAGTAACCATCCAGGCTGGCGGCTACGAGATAGAAGGCACGATCAATGCGCTGGAACTCCCTTCACGCTCCATCGTTGGCACCTGGAAAAACCAGGATCGCGGTGGCAAGCTCGAAATCAGCAGGCAGTAAGTTTCCTCAGTGAGCGAGCCCCGACCATGAAGAAATCCATATTGAAAAAGAAAACCTTGCATTTGGCACTGGCAGGCTGCTTGTTAGGCGGTGCTGCCGGTGTCCAGGCCCATCATCCGATTCAGGCAAAATTTGACAGGAATGCAGAGATCACACTGAGCGGTGTAGTGACACTGGTGGACTGGAGCAATCCGCACACTCATGTCTTTGTGAATGTCACTGACGCAGGTGTAACCCAAAACTGGGCTGTCGAACTGGAAAGCCCCATCACACTGAAAGACAGTGGCTGGAGCAGCGATACCCTGAAGCCGGGCGACAAGATCGACGTTCAGGGTATTCGTGCCAAAAACGGCAGTCGCCAGGTTTGGGGAGAGTCCGTTGTGGCAAGTGAGACAGGAACTCCTGTGTTCTCTGTGAAGGACACTGCTCCCCTGAAACCGGCCGAACCGCGTCCCGCTCCGAAATCTTCAGACGGCAAGGTCGCGCTTGGCAATACACTTGAGCTTGGCGATGGTTATTGGGGTTACCCCACTGAGTATGCGCTCGTGGAAGACAGCGCCAGCATCGAGATGGACAAGTATGGTCAATTGGCCAGCCTGAGTGACGCATCCAAGGTTGCGCCATTGCAGGATTGGGCACTTGCGCTTTACCAATATCGTCAGCAGCGCGAACTGCAGGACGACCCGATGTTCATCAACTGCAAGCCGCCCGGTGGTCCTCGTCAATATCAGTCCGACCTGGGTATCAAGATACTGGAAGACAAGGCCGGACAACGTGTATTCGTCATGATGGGCAGCGGCAACCATAATTTCCGCATCATCTATCTGGATGGTCGTAGCCAGGCCGGCCAGGTTTCCGGTGATGATGACAACCCGCTGTACTTTGGGCGCTCGGTCGGTCAATGGGAAGGCGACACGTTGGTGGTCAATACCACTGGCTTCAACGAAGATTTCTGGTTCAGCAATGGCGGCTTGCCGCACACCAGCATGCTTACCCTGCATGAGAAGTTTTCCAGGCCTGATCTGGATACCCTCCACTATGAAGTAACGGTAGAAGATCCCGGTGCCTATACCAGGAACTGGACCGCGAGTTGGGATATGAGTTGGGTAAGCGGTAAAGAGTTGCCTGTGCATTTTTGTCAGGATAACAGGCCTTGAACCTGGTCTTGTCCGTTCGCATGTTATTGGCATGCGACGGGCATGAAACAATTGTGTAACCGTTGAAGGTTGTGTGAAAGAGTCTGTAAAAAGGATCTGTAAAAAGGGTCTGTAAAAAGGGTCTGTAAAAAGGTTGCGTGAAAAGGTGCGCGAAAGCGCAGGAGATTTGACATGAATAAGTTTAACGGCAAGTTGATAGCAAAAACCGTGTTCGCCGGGCTCGTTACCCTGGGTGCCGCGATGAGCGCAAATAGTTTGCAGGCTCACCATTCTTTTGCAGCTGAGTTTGATGCCAACAAGACTACCGAGTTGTCCGGCATCGTAACCAAGGTTGAGTGGTCCAATCCGCACGTGTGGATCTATGTGAACGTAAAAGACGAGGCAACCGGCAAGACTGCCAACTGGGGCGTCGAGCTTGGACCGCCGCATTTGCTGCAACGTCGTGGCTGGCGTCGTGACACTTTGCAAATCGGATCCAAAATCAACGTGGATGGTTTTCTTGCGCGTAATGGAACTTCCCGTGTAAATGCCCGCACTGTAACGATGGCTGATACTGGTGGTGCTCCTGGCGCAGTGCTTGATGCCGGCTCCAGCCAGCTTGAAAGCAACAATGAGAATTGATCGTTCCAACTTTGTTGGAATGGTGTAATTGCTTGAAAAAGTAACAGCGCCATAAAGTAACAACGCAATAAAAAACATGCTGGCAACAGCAGGAAACAAATACCGAGGTCTGCATGAAAACTCTGGTGCGTATATCCACAGCACTGCTGGCACTGGCAGCAGTACAAACGCTGCAAGCCCAGCCGCCACAGCAGGACACGCCAAGTCTGCCTACCCCACGCAATGCTGAGGGCAGGGCAGTGCTGGGTGGTGCTACGCCATTGGAAAAAGGTGTGTGGACTCCGGTATTTGGTATTCGTGATCCTGTTGCTCCTCTGGAAGTGGTTCCTTTCCAGCCCTGGTCCAAGGCGCTTTACGATAGCCGTCAAGCGCATGAGCTGGAGCCGCATGCGCGCTGCAAGGCTTCTGGCGCTTCACGCCAATTCATGACGCCTTATGGCGTTGAATTCCTGGAAATGCCGGAGCTGAAACAGCTGTATATTTTCGATATTGGTGGTCCGCATACCTTCCGCACCGTCTACATGGATGGCCGTCCCCATCCTGAAGATTATGCGCCAACCAATTACGGCCACTCCATTGGCCACTGGGAAGGCGATACCCTGGTCATTGATACCGTGGGTTTCGTAGAGGATTTCTGGCTGGATCGTCGCGGCCTGCCGCATACCGAACAGCTGCATACCATCGAACGCTTCACCCGCACTACCAAAAATGCAATCGACTATCGCATTACCATCGATGATCCCGGTGCTTACACTGGTGAATTCACAGGCGGTTTCAACCTGCGCTGGAACGAAGGCGAAGAGCTGTTTGAATATGTCTGCCAGCAAGCCAACTATGCCGATGAACTGATGGTGGGCGAAGGCGCAGATTCTGTCGACAGAAGCAGTCAGATCATCCCTTAAACCCTTTATAATTGCAGACAGGCCGAGCCGCCCAGCGGTTCGGCCTTTTTGCTTTCTGTCGTTTTGAAATCATGCAGCGTTCAACAAAGGAGCCGGTTCGGCATGGGTAACAACGCAGTCATCTACCTATTGCCAGGATTGTTGTGCGATGAAACAGTGTGGCGTCATCAGATCGCAGCCCTGTCACCTCTGGCTGAAATCAGGGTTCCGGATTTTCGCGGGCTGAGTTCTTTCCGCGAGATGGCCCTCAAAGTATTGCGCGGTGCACCGGGGAGATTCTCCGTAGCCGGACATTCAATGGGCGCCAGGGTCGCCCTGGAGTTGATGCAGCTCGCACCTGAGCGTATCGACAAGTTTGTGCTGATGGATCTGGGCGTGCATCCTGTACAACCAGGGGAGGCAGAGGAACGCATGGTGCTGGTACATGTGGCCGAAGAGCAGGGCATGGAAGTGCTGGCTGACGCCTGGATCCCGCCGATGATCGCGCGCGCCCGCCATGGTGATGCCGGGCTTATCCAGGAAATAAGGACCATGGTGCTGCGCAGTACACCTGCAGATTATCGCGGGCAGATCGAGGCGGCACTGCAGCGCACTGATCAGTCACAGTACCTGCCTGCGATCAAGCACAAGGTCTTGCTGATCTGCGGCGCTGAGGACGAGTGGAGCCCGGTTGCCCAGCATGAGTCGATCCGGCACCAACTCAGCTCAGCCGAACTGATAGTCATTCCGCACTCGGGTCATATGGTGACGATGGAACAACCGGAAGCAGTGAACAAGGTGTTGCTGGAATGGTTTCAGGGCGAGATGGTACTTCCCGGCAACTGAACACCTGAGTGAAAGAAAAGCCGGGTATAAAAAAGGCTGTCATCGACAGCCTTTTTTTTTGGAGAGCAAAACCTGCTCAGACGGACTGATGGCGGGTATAGGCATCATTGTTCGGCGTATGGTCCCCTGCCAGCCAGCGCTGCAGTTCGCTATGCGCCTTTGGCAATACTTCGCGATTGATCTTGTCCACTTCCTCATGGTCGGTGCAAAACTCGACGATCAGGTCGTCGGGGTCAAGCACATACAGCGAGTTACAGTAGCCGTGGTCGAGGAAATAGTACTTGTTCGTGTTGTAGTCGATTTCCTTGAGTTTCTTCAGCAGAGCCTGCTGTTTTTCCTTGTCCACTTTCAATGCGATATGGCGAAAGCCGGACACGGGCAGTTCGGGTCCGAATTCCTGCTGGTCATCAGCATCGGCAAACTGGAAGAAAGCCAGCGCGCTTTGGTCTTCCAGACCAAAGAAGCAATGACAGTAGATACGCTCTTTGCCAAACAGTTCGGTTTTTTCGCACCAAGTGGCAACCAGGGGCATGCCTACGACGTCTTCATAGAATTCGCGGGTCTTTTCCAGGTTCTTGGCCACGTAGGCATTGTGGTGCAGTCGTGACGGAATTACTTTCATGGGATCTACCTCTTGGAAATACGTGGTGAATTTAGGTGCTCACTGTTTATAAGTAAAGTGACCGTTATAACTATAGGGCCCCTTACAAGTAAAGTGCCTGGAGTTCCTTGCCATAAGGGTCATTGACCAGCTCGGGGTTGTTGCCCATGACCATGGTGGCTTTCTGTTGTCTATTATACGCACTCCATGCAGGCAGGCCGGCATGGGACGGATTGCCGCTACGGGCAAAATTGGCAAATGCCGTACTCATGCGGGAGGCCAGTGCGTAACGATCCTGTCCGGCACCGGTCATGGCGGAGCAGACATCGACATTATTGAACGCGAAAGGAATGTCCAGACAGTGATAGGCGCGCAGCAAGCCGTCGCGTACGGGGGACTGCCAGGTAAAATAATACAAGAAGACCGGCGCTTCTTTCTGGTCTGCTTTAAGTCCTGCCTGGGTTAGCACCCCGCGCCGGAACGAATTGTCGGAAGCGACGATCTGGTAAAGCTCAATGTTGCTGGCGCTGGGGCGTCCACTCTTGTACAGCGCGATCAGGTCGCGCGCACGCTGTTCGTCACCCCCCAGCAGCTGCTGGATTTGCTGTTGCAGGGCCGCATCGTCGATAGGGTTGAGCGGTGTGCCAGGCATGAAATTCACTTCATGCTCGGTGCTGCCCATCATCAAGGGTACCGACGCCGACATGGACGGAGCCGCTGGATTAAACACATTGCCAGGCAGGTTGCTGCCATCCACTACGGGGCCCATGTTGAGGCCGGGGGTATTCACGTAGGCATCCAGCAACTGCTGTGTTGTTAGCTGTTGCAA
Organism: Pseudohongiellaceae bacterium; assembly: GCA_044338875.1. GTDB lineage: Bacteria > Pseudomonadota > Gammaproteobacteria > Pseudomonadales > Pseudohongiellaceae > CAILUG01. The sequence continues at coordinate 5,577 of JBIIWM010000085.1, forward strand.
GGCCTCGAGATTGTTGGCGTCAATACCCAGGGCTGCCAGGGCCTTTTCGGCAGTTGCAGTAGCCGCAGCTGCCGGAATTGAGGTGAGGGCAGATCCGCTCATCGCAATCGCCTTGTGGAACAGGCCCTTGGCCGCTGGCATCCCAAGCAGGGTGCTGACTTTGCCGGCGCCACCGCTTTGCCCGAAAATGGTAACGGAGCCCGGATCTCCCCCAAAGTTTTCAATGTTGTCGCGCACCCATTCCAGTACTGCGACGATGTCGAGCATGCCGACATTGCCGGAATCGGCATACGCATCGCCACCAAGATCCTTCAGGTACAGATGGCCAAAAATGTTGAGGCGGTGATTGACGGTAACGACAACCACATCCTGGCTGGCCGCGAGGTTACTGCCGTCATACAGCAGCCAGCTGGCCGAGCCGCTGCTGTAGCCGCCGCCGTGCAGCCATACCATGACCGGGCGTTTCTGCTTGTCGATGGCAGGGGTATAGACGTTGATGGAGAGACAGTCTTCACCCATGGTTTCCTTGCGATCCAGCGAAAACACTTCAGTCACCGGACCACCGGGGCCACTGGGAGCCTGCGGACAACGATTCCCGATAAGGCTGCAATCGCGTACGCCAGTCCAGCCAGCCACAGGTGCCGGCTTCTGGAAGCGGTTGGCACCGGATGTCGGAGCACCATAGGGAATGCCATTGAATACCTTGATGCCACCGGTATAACGCAAACCCTGCACTTGGCCGGCCGTGGTATTGACCACGTCCGATGCGGTCGTGTTGCGGGTATCCTGCGCAAAGCCACGCAAGGAGGTGAGTGCGGCGGTTCCGGCAATCAGCCCGCTTTTGAGCAAGTGACGACGGCCCAGCAAGTTCTGATGCATTTTGTTGTTGTCTGCTGACATGGAGTTCCCCATAAAAATCAAGGGCCGGTTTGCGAATTTTTGTTGTTCGCAGCGACCCTGGCGTTGTTATTGGCTACCTTCTGATTTCCGGCAATTGGCGGCTTAAATCAGTCCCAGCTCCCGGTTGACGATAGCGGTTCCTTGCGCCAATGCGATCAGTTTGGCGCGCGCAGATGCCCTGGGCAGATACTTCAAGCCGCAATCAGGTGCTGCAATCAGTCTTTCCGGCGGGATGTACAGCAAGGCCTTGCGCAATCTGGCGGCGACCATTTCTGCAGTTTCCGGGGTTTCATCGCCCAGGTTGATCACGCCAACCATGATGGTCTTGTTGCCCAGGGCTTCCAGAGCGGCTTTAAGGTTCAGCGAGCTTGGCTGTGCTGCTTCGATGGATACCTGCTTCACGTTGATCTGGTTGACCAGGGGCAAACAGGAATAACCATCCTCGTTTTTGTCGGACACCATCGCGGCATAGCCGAAACAGACGTGCAACGCGGTTTCACCAATGACGCCTTCCAGCGCCTTGTTGACGGCGCGTACCCCGTACTGGGCGGCTTCAGCCTGCTTGGCCTGCAAATAGGGTTCGTCCAGCTGGACGATATCGGCCCCGGCAGCAAACAGCGCTTTCATTTCTGCATTAACCACATCCGCGTAGCCCATCGCGAGTTCTTCACTCGTTTTGTAGTAGTCGCTGACGGCAAGCTGCGCCAGCGTGAACGGGCCTGGGATCGTGATTTTGACTGTACGTTTAGTGTGGGCTTTGAGGAATCGGGCATCTTCCGCGTGGACCGAGTGGGTCAACTGCAGCGGGCCGGAAATCAGGGGCACCTTGTTGGGTTTGCCGGCACGGCCTACGAGGGTCTCGAATTTGGTCCGATTGACGCCCTCGGGGGCGTTGGCCAAAGGGGCAGAATAGCTTTCGCGACGTACTTCACCGTCAGTCACGATGTCGATGCCCGCCAGTTCCATGTCAGCCAAGACGCTCAAGACCGCATCGTCCATGGCTTCCTGCAAGAACTCCGGTGCTACACGCCACATTTCACCCGAGATAATACGGGCCGGCAGGCGGGTTTTCAGGGCGTGACGATCAATGAGCCATTCGGGTTGGGCATAGCTGCCGACGAGGGCGGTTCTGATTTTTGACATGTCAGGATTCTTCTTCTGTGGGTGGAAGGTAGCCCGATTATACTGAAACAGCCCGGCAAAAATAGGGTCAATTTGTCATGGCTATCAAGCTCATAGGGACGCCTTCAATTGACTATGCGAAGTGGCCCCTTTATTCTGGCTGCCTTCATATTCCATGAGCAAAAGGTAGCAAGCATGACTGCGCAATATCATAAGGAAGGCGAGTGGTGGGTTAGCCCGTTCAACGTCAAACCGGAAGTGACCGGCAAGTTCGAACTTCCTGCCAAGGTTGAAATTCACGACGCCACCCTGCGCGATGGTGAACAAACTCCCGGCGTTGTGTTCAGCCCGGAAGACAAGATTGCGATGGCCGAGATGATGTCCGATGTGGGCATCGACCGTATCGAAGCCGGCATGCCGGCTGTCTCCCCCGACGACTACAAGGCGATCAAGGCCATCTGTGGCCTGGGCCTGAAGTCCAAGATATTTACCTTCGCCCGCGCGATGCAGGTCGATATGGATGCCGCAGTCGACTGTGGCGCCCACGGTGTGATCATCGAAGTGCCAATCGGCTACCCGAAACTGAAATACCAGTTCGGCTGGACCTGGGAAGATGTTTTCAAGAAAAGCCGTGATGCGATCAATTACGCCAAAGAGCGTGGTCTGTACACGGTGTTCTTCCCCTACGACACCACGCGTGCACGCGAGGAAGACCTGGTCAGCCTGCTGGATGCCGTGATGAACGAATCACCGCCGGATTCCGTGGGCGTGGTCGACACGATGGGTTGTGCACTGCCGGAAGCGATCAAGTACATGGTGCGTCTGGTGAAGAAGCACACCAACCTGCCGGTTGAGATCCACACCCATAACGACTTCGGCCTGGGCGTAGCGACCGAGCTGGCGGCGGTGGAAGCTGGTGCCACGGTAGTGCATTCGTGTGTGAATGGCCTGGGTGAGCGTACCGGTAATGCCGCGATGGAAGAACTGGTGCTGGCACTGGAAGTGCTCTACGGCATTCCAATGAACTACAACATGAAGAAATTTCCCGAGCTGTTCGCGCTGGTCTCGAAGTTGTCGAATATCCCGATCGCGCAGAACAAGCCTGTAGGTGGTTCACGCAATTTCACGCGCGAATCCGGCATCGGTGTCGATCTGGTGATCAAGGAGCCGCTGGCGATGTTCGGGACGCATCCTGCCCTGACTGGCCGCACTGGCGATATCGTTCTCGGCAAGAAGAGCGGCAAGCGTTCGGTGACCTTCAGCCTGGAGCAGATGGGTATCAACGATACGCCGGATGATAAAGTGGCCGAGATCCTGGGACAGGTGAAAGCGCTTGGCATCAAGAAGAAAACCATCATCACTGATGATGAATTCAAGGCAATCGTGAAAGACGTGCTTTGAGTTGGTTTCCTGCAGTTGAAATAACGAAAAAGGGCTGCAAGTGCAGCCCTTTTTTTATGTGCGCATGGTTTATTCCGGTAGCCTTGAAGAGTGGTGATCCACGATCAGCCACTGGTCGCCGACCTTGTGGTACACGAAGCTGTAACGCAGGGTGACCGGCTCGGTACCGTCAAAGGCAGTGGCGTAATTGCCGGTGTTTACCGCAGTATCCCCGAACACGCGAATGTGTTGGGGTTCAACAAACGTCATGGTAGGGGGATTGTCCACGGTGGCGGCGAAGTACTCCTTTATCAACGTGTGGCCTTGACGCAGCACGGGTGAGACGGTGCCGTGCAGGATGGCATCCTCAGCATAGAGCTTGGCCATGTATTCCGGGTCGCCTTTGCTGATGCCTTCGATCCACAACTTGCCGGTTGCGCGAATCTCATCTTCCGGAGCCGCGTTGGCCTGGTGCGTCAGTGCGCACAGGAGCAAGGCATACCATGTCAGTTTTTTCATATCAAAGCACTCTGTGCAAAAAGTCTGCGACTTGTTCAAGATAAGGTGAGCTGAAATATTCACCCGAGGTATGTTGCGCTTCTACAATCCATTCGGTTTCAACGTGACGACCGGCTTTTTCATAGGCACGCTGCAATTCGATCGATTGGTTTATCGGTACCTGATTATCCTGCACCCCATGCATGATCAGCAACGGAGGTGACGTTGAGGTTACCTGCAAGGCAGGACTCGCCAGCGTCACCATATCCTGTATCAGGGGATCTTCCACGGCTTTGCCCAGCAGATCCTGCATGCCGGAAGCACGCACACTCACTCCATGCGCAGTCGATTGGTGCAGAATGGTATGCAGATTGGTGGGGCCGGAATAATCCACAATGGCTTGCACGTCAGAACCAAGCTGGAGGTAGTCGCCGAGGGTGCCTTCCAGCAGTGCGTTGCCATTGGAAGTGCCGGCAAGAGCAGCCAGATGGCCACCAGAGGAATATCCCCACACCGCAATTTTGGTTGCTGCGTAACCGTAGTTGGCGGCGTTGCCACGCAGATAGCGGATGGCCGCCTTGATGTCATGTATTTGTGCGGGAAAGATCGCGTCTCCGCTGTTGCGGAAGTCGACACTGGCCACTGCAAAGCCAGCGGCGACGATATCGAGGATTTCAATATCGGCCTTGCTGCCAAAGCGCCAGACGCCACCATGCAGCCAGACGATCAACGGTGGCTGCTCGACACCTTCGGGTAGATACAGGTCCAGCAGCAGGTCTCGCGAATCAGTGCGGGCAAAGACGAGGTCGCTGTGCCTGGTCATCTCTGCCTTGGTACTGATCGATACCAGCATGGCTGTTAACAGCAACAGGGTGCCGTACAGGTTGCGGCCTGCGATAGTGCGCGGCAATGAAAAGATCGACACTGGTTTGGGACTCCTCTTGCGGTATCGGCTTCGGGCGTTGCCGACTGTTGATGGACAGAGGTACGCAAGCCCGTCTACTTGCGTGCCTGCAGCAACTTGCGCAGCGCAGCAGAATAAGCGATCTCTCCGCGTTGTTCATAGGCTTCATGGTTGCGTGCCAGCTGTTTACGGTCGTACACGTAGTTGACCATCAGGCCGGCAGACTGGCGCAAGCCATTGGGTGAACTGTCTGCCATCCAGTTGATCTGTTCCAGGCGTGCGCCATTACCCAGGTGAAATCGGGCCACCGGGTCGGCAGGCTTGCCACGACTTTTTTCATTGACAAGGTAGTGGGCACACAGGTACGTCAGCACTTGTTGCAACAGTTCGTGATACTTTAAATCCCCTGGTTTGAACTGGTTCGCCAGCAAGGCTTTGACCTGCTCCAGTTCTGCGGGATTCAGCAAGTCATTCACGTTGCCGGCCTTCTGCAGCCAGCGCATGAAGCCAGGCACAGGCGAGAGGGTGACGAATTGGTTAATACTTGGAACTTCGGCAGCCAGGTGCTCGATGACCTGCTTGATCAGGAAATTGCCGAATGACACTCCGCGCAAACCTTGCAGGCAATTGTTGATGGAATAGAACACCGCAGTTGTGGGAGGTTCCGGATCTTGCCTGGGCGCTTCCTGCTGCAAGAGCTGTGTGACATTGGTGCTGATGCCATGCGTGAGAGCAGCTTCCACAAAAATCAGCGGCACATCCGGAATGGCGGGATGAAAGAAACCATAGCAGCCCCTGTCTTTTTCCAGACGGCGACGCA
>JBIIWM010000086.1:0-11193 GCA_044338875.1 Pseudohongiellaceae bacterium
TGCTGTTTCCCGGAGACCATAATGAAAAGATTTTGCACTGGCCTGATCCTGGCCTTGGTTGCCACCACAAGTCTGGCGCAGCCACCGCTGACTCCGGCCCAGGGGCCAACCCTGGTGCTGTCAGTCATGGTCGACCAGTTGCGTTATGACTACCTGACGCGCCACGGCGCCGCATTTGATGCCGGACTCAAGCGCCTGTTGCAGGAAGGAGCAGTGTTCACCAATGCCAATTACGAACACACCCCCACCGTAACGGCAGTGGGACATTCTACGATGCTCAGCGGTGCCTCGCCTTCCGTCAGTGGCATTGCGGGCAACAGCTGGTATTCACGCAGTGAAGGCGCCAGTATCCAGAGCATTACGGACACCGATGTTACGCCGTTGGGTACTGCCAATGGTGCCTCCCCGAAACGCCTGCTGGTCACCACGATTGGTGATGAATTGAAAGCCAGTGGCAAGGGCGGCAAGGTCTATGGTGTTTCCCTGAAAGATCGCAGTGCGATTCTGCCCGCAGGGCGCAGTGCGGATGGAGCGTTCTGGCTGGACAGCGGCAATTTTGTTTCCAGCAGCTGGTATTTTCCCGCGATGCCGGAATGGGTGACCGCCTTCAACGCAGAGAAGCGCGCCGACCGTTTCGCCGGCGCTGAATTGGTGGGTCGCACCATGCCGGCAGAACCGGGGCAGGAACTTTACCGTGCCCTGGACTCCACTCCGTTTGCTGATCAGCTGGTGCTGGAATTCGCGTTGCATGTGCTGCGCACCGAAGCGCTGGGCAGAGGCAAGCAAACTGATCTGCTCGCTGTGAGTTTTTCCGCGATGGATTATCTCGGACACGCCACCGGTCCGGATACGCTGCAAATGCATGAGATGGTCTTGAGCATTGATGACAAGATAGGTGAGCTGCTGAAGGCTGCCGAGCGCCAGGCCGGGCGCGGCAAGGTCTTGTTGGTGCTGACAGCCGATCATGGCGTAGCGCCGGTGCCTGAAGAAAACATGGAGAAGCAGCTGCCCGGTGGTCGTTACAACGCAGAGGCCGAGCGCACGGCGGTGCTGGACGCACTCACTGCAGCCTTTGGAGCCGGTGAATATCTGCTGGCCAACAGTGAACTCGGTTATTACCTGAATTATGCTGCCGCGGATGCTGCTACGGTGTCACGTGAACAAATAGAGAATGTGGCGGCCGAAGTGCTGCGCCGTCAGCCCAAGGTTGCACGCGTATATACCCGGACTGAGCTTGAGCGTGGACTGGCCAGTGGTGATCGTATCGACCAGCGTGTCCTCAATGGTTTCAATCGCGTGGAATCAGGGGATCTTGTTGTGATCCACGAGCCCGGCTGGCTGGCTGTTGGACGTGGCACCACGCACGGCAGTCCCTACAGCTACGATACCCATGTCCCACTGATTTTTTGGGGGCCGCGTACACTGGTGAAGGCCGGGGTATATCATGAAGATGCAGCGATCAATGATATCGCGCCCACTCTCTCCGTCATGCTGGGCATTGCGCAACCCAGTGGAGCCACCGGCAGGGTGCTGGATGAAATCCTGCCCTGATGCCTCGAACAATTACCGGAGTTTGTCCATGACAACTTGTGCAAGGGCTGGACTGCGGATTGCGACTGCGCAGTCGGGGTGCCCATCAGGGCAGCGATGGTTATCTCTATGTATTGACCGATGAAGAAGAAGGCGCAGTGCTTCGCATCGGGCAGGCCGAATAATACCGCCTGAAGTTAACATCACACATCAATCCACACCAAAACAACAAGGAGTAAATCCCCATGATGAAACAATTGATTGCTGCCGGCGTCCTGCTTTGTGCCAGCACTGCTACTTTGGCCCAGGCGCCTGCCGCACCTGCCTACGCACCTCTCGTCGACAATCCGACGTGTACTCGTGACGAACTCAAGGCTGCCACCGCTGCCTATGTCGAAGCCCAGCGCAGTGGTTCACTGGCCGGTCTGCCGCTGGCCGACAATGCCCGCTTCCTCGAGAACATGAGCGATGTCGCCAGGGACGCAGGCCTGTGGAATACCGCGCTGCCGATCGCCAACGAGATGAGCCTGCACGATTCCACGCGCTGCAAGACCTTCACCGAGATCGTGGTGACCGAAGGCGGCCATCCGTATGTGCTGGGTACGCGCTTGTACCTGCACGAGGGCAAGATCCTCCGCGTCGACAGCCTCGTGACGGATGCAGGAGACTGGCTGTTCAATGCCAATGCCTACCTGAAATTTGCCAGCAAGGAAGACTGGGGTATGCAGCCGGAAGCACAGCGCACGCCAATGCAGGACATGATCAATGGGGCCAACGCCTACCTTGACCTGTTCTCCGACAAGTTTCTGGAAGCTCCATGGGGCACTCCTTGCGAGCGTCTGGAAGGCGGTGCCTATACCAACGCAGAAGGCAAGGCCGACTCCACCTGCAAAGTGGGTATTCCAGCCGGTGTGCTCTACATCGTGAACCGGGATTATCTTGTCGATGAAGAGAAGGGCGTGGTCAATATCTTCTGTCGCTTCGGCAACAGCACCAGCGGTATGCCGGATTCGCATTCCTTTCGTTATGCAAATGGCAAGTTCCGCAGCATACATACGCTCAGTGTGAACCTGAACCCGAATGTGCCATCGCCACAAGCTGATGACAATGGCGGCATGGTGCGCAACTAGGCTCACTCCTGTCAGTAATGATTGCTCCTGTCGCTGCTGGCCAAAAAGCAGCGAACCCATTACCCTCACTGTCCAGGGCTTAACATAACAACGCAGTGGTTTCTGCAAGGGGCAAACACATGGCGCATGCATTCAGTTTTTTTCGTGCGGGTGGTTTCAATCAGGTGCGTCTGGCCTCCGGCGCCGATTTGCTCAATCTGGACCAGCTCGACCAGAAGCTGTGGGTGGCGCTGGCTTGCCCAACCCAGGGTCTGGTGTTTGATGCGCGCACCCTGCAACTTATTGATAGCGACAACGATGGCCGCATTCGCGCCAATGAATTGATCGCCGCCATCAAATGGGCCGGGTCGCTGTTGCAGAATGCCGATTTGCTGGTGCAGGCCCCGAATACGCTTGCACTGGCTGCTATCAATACTTCAACCGAAGCAGGCAAATTGATTGCCCATGCAGCACACACTGTGCTCATGGGATTGGGCAAATCTTCTGCAGACAGCATCAGTGTTGCCGACTCGACCGAAGCACTGAAGGCATTCAATGCCATGGCGTTCAATGGTGACGGGGTGATCACCACGGAGGCCACCGACGACAGCAGGATCAAGGCACTGATCGTCGATATCCTGGCGACTGTGGGAGGTGTGGAAGACCGCAGCGGCAAGCAGGGCATCAATGCCGACAAGGTCGCCGAGTTCTTCAAGGCCGTTACCGATTATCTTGCCTGGTGCGACAAGGCTGTTCAGGATCCAGCCTTGCTACCTCTCAAGGACGATACTGCCGGCGCCTCAACTGCGCTCAGTACGGTGCGCAGCAAGATCGATGATTATTTTGTGCGCGTGCAACTGGCGGCGTTTGACCAACGCGCCATAAATGCACTCAATCGTGAAGAAAAAGAATATTACGCACTGGCGGCACAGGATCTCGTGCTCAGTAACGATGATATTCGCCGTCTTCCATTGGCGCACGTCAATGCCGTTGCCGCGCTGCCTCTGAAGAGTGGGCTTAATCCCTCCTGGCAGGTTGCAATGGAAAGCTTTGACGCCAAGGTCGTACGACCCTTGCTGGGCGAGCGTGACAAGCTCACTGCTGCAGACTGGGACGAGATCAAGATGCGCCTGGCCGGGTTTGAAACCTGGGAAAGCAGCAAGGCGGGAGCAGTAGTGGAGAAACTTGGGCAGGAACGCCTGCGTACCCTGGTCATCCCGGCCGAGGCGCAGTCACTCGTGCCGTTGTTTGAACTGGAACAAGCCCAGGTCACCACGGCCAGTGGCATTGCATCGCTCGAGCGTTTGCTCCGCTATGTGCGTGACTTGTACAAACTGACGCGCAATTTCGTCAACTTTCAGCAGTTCTACCAGCATGAAGAGCCGGCCATCTTCCAGGTGGGTACGCTGTATCTGGATCAGCGCAGCACTGAGCTGTGTCTGCGTGTGGAGGATGCCGGCAAACACGCAAGCATGGCACCCCTGTCGCGCGCCTATCTGGTTTACTGCGATTGCGTGCGCAAGTCCACCAGCGAAAAGATCACGATAGCTGCAGCTTTCACCAATGGGGATGCTGATAACCTCATGGTGGGGCGCAACGGTATTTTCTATGACCGCGACGGCAAGGACTGGGACGCCACCATCACCAAGCTGGTCGAAAATCCGATTTCATTGCGTGAAGCCTTCTGGAGTCCTTACAAGAAAGTGGTACGTTTTATCGAAGACCAGATTGCCAAACGTGCTGCCGCCAGTGATGTGGCCTCTGACGCGTTGCTAACCGGCGCTGTTAGCAGTTTGGGTACTGCGGCAACCTCAGGTGCCACGGCCGTGCCGCCACCCAAGAAAATTGATATTGGAGTGGTCGCTGCCTTGGGTGTTGCTGTTGGGGGTATCACTGCTGCGTTGGGAGCCTTGCTTGAAACCTTCTTTGGCCTGGGAATGTGGATGCCGCTGGGGGTGCTTGGCCTGATCCTGGTGATCTCCGGGCCCTCACTATTGATTGCCTGGCTCAAGCTGCGTCAGCGCAACATGGGGCCACTGCTGGATGCCAACGGCTGGGCTTTGAATGCTTCGGCCCGCATCAACGTACCGTTCGGGGCTTCGTTGACGCAATTGGCAGTATTGCCAAAAGGTTCCAGGGTCAATCTGGCGGATCCCTTTGCCGAGAAGAAAAGTCACTGGAAAATGTATGTCTTGCTGATACTGGTAATTGCCGCCACGTGGGCGTGGTGGACCGGCAGGCTGGACGTCTTGTTCCGGTAACAAAGCCGGCAGGTTATGGTTTCAGGATCTTTTGTTACTTCAAAGATTTTGCTGGTTTATTTTGAAAGAGGGGGGTAGACTGCGCCCAACCTGAAAGTCAGCTCAGGCATTTATGCACACCGTTTCGACATCCCTTCATAGTGATACTCGTCCCAGTTTACATAACTCCAGAGCTTACACAGGCAAACATGCGGATTCCTTTTGGGGAATTCTGTATGGAGTCGGCTCAATCGAGCCATTTTTTTATGTAAACAGGTAAATGCTATGTCAACAGTAACCGGCACGGTTAAATGGTTTAACGAATCCAAAGGTTTTGGATTCATCTCACAAGAAAACGGCCCTGATGTGTTCGCACATTTCAAAGCCATCAAAGGCACCGGCTTTAAAACGCTGGTAGAAGGCCAGAAAGTATCCTTCACTGTTAGCCAGGGCGCTAAAGGCCCACAAGCTGACAATATCGTACCTTTGTAATACACGTTGTAATAAACGCTGTAATACAAAGCTGAAGCACTGACTCGATCTGCACCAGCAATGGGGCAGATCAAGTACGGTAATTCGCAGTACGTAAAACGGGACAAACCTTGTCGGCAACGACGATGTTTGTCCTTTTTTTATGCCCTTTTTTTGGTCTTGCCCTCGCAGTTGTAGCGTCCCGGGAATTTTATTGGCAACAAAACAAGGAGCCCTGGCAATCAGGTTCCAGGTGTCGCTGCATTTGCAGCAACAGGCCTCAGGCCACCAGGCCGTGTGACGATGTACAGGCCGCAGCTGACAATCACCAGAATCCCGATCCAGGTCATGCTGTCCGGTAACTCTCCCCATACCAGATAACCCAACGAAATCGTCCAGAGAATGCGCGCGTAATCGAACGGCGCTACCTGGGCCGGACGTGCGCAGTGCATGGCCTTGGTAAGGCAGAACAGCGCCAGCGAGGCAAACAGCGACACCAGGAAAAACAGGCACCAACCCCACAGATCCGGTTGGACCCAGTCCTCGAACGCCCACCACGCGGTCACAATGGTGGTGGCTGGATACACATAGAAATTCAGCGTCAGCACCGACTCGGTATGAATAAGCTTGCGCGCAGTCAGTGACATGAAAGCCGAGGCGCAACAAAAGCCCAACACGAACAAATGGGCGAAATGAAAGTGGTCAGGCGTGGGGCGCACCACGCACAAGACCCCGATGAAACCGGTAAAGATCGCAACAAAGACTCCCGTGCTGACTTTCTCCTTCAGGATCACCGAGGAATATACCGCCACGATAAGCGGCGTGGCGAACACAATGGCAGTAACTTCAGCCAGCGGAATGTGCTTCAGGCCCATGAAAATGCCGGTGGTCAGCATGATACCCATCACACTGCGGCCCAAGTGCCAGCCAAGCTTGCTACTGCCGAAACGCCCGCCGGTAAGCATGAGGGCGACACCAAACATCACGAGGCCAAACATGCTGCGCAACCAGACGATCTGCATGAAAGGGTAGTCTTCAGTCACCAGCTTGCCGAAGGCATCGGCGATGGAGAACAGCAGGGTAGCGAGCAGCATGTAGAGGATGCCACGCCCGAGATGATCCTTTCTGTTGGCGGGGGCAGGGGTGGAATTCGGCATAAAGCAGGGTTGTCCCGAGAGTAAGTTCTATCATTGGCGGGCGATGTTACAGGCTTAAATGGGCAAGGTCTCGCGCCGTTGCTTGCCGCACACCGGGTAGCAAGGGTCGATTTATGAAACCTGATTGGTACAGAGCCCGCAAATCCGGTTAAATGCCCCGGTCTGTTTTTCAAAGACGTACTTTTGTCTCCTCGATGGATCTTACCCTTGGCTCTCGGCGCTACTGTCTACGTATTTACCGTCAATCTGGCGGATGCCGATCGAGGCATCTATGAGACCCTCGAAATCAGGGCAGCCCAACATCCGTCCGAAACGCCGGATTTTCTGCTCACGCGCTTGTTGGCCTATTGCCTCGAGTATCAGGAAGGTATTGTATTTTCCAGGGGTGGCGTCTCGGACCGTGACGAGCCCACGCTGTTTGCCCGCGATCTTACGGGTGCATTGACGCTTTGGGTCGAAATAGGAGTGCCTGCTGCAGATCGCCTGCACCAGGCCAGCAAGGCATGCCAACATGTCGCGGTGTACTGTCACAAGGATGCACGCCTGCTCGTCAAACTGCGCGAGGAAAACATTTACCGTGCGGAAACCATCGACATCAAGGTGTTCGAGCGGGGATTCCTGGATGCTTTTGTGCGCAAGCTCGACCGCCGCATGACGCTGGACCTGACCATCTCGGAAGGACATCTGTATTGCTCGGTCGGCGATGAATCCTTCGATTGCAAACCGGAACAATTCAATCTCAAGGAAGTTTAGCAAGCTTAAGCCAGGTATTTGTGTTACTGTGCACAGCGTCAGAACGGATCGGTACTTGAACAAGTCCACATGGTTGATCCCCTGATAGTGCATTTTCTTTCTCCCCATCGAATTGCACACTGTGCAAGCCTCTATCGTCAGCGTCAGGCCCCCAGCGGCCCCAGCCCTGCATAAGACTTAACACATAACCTTAACCTGCTGCCGACAGCCCGCACTGGAGCTTTGCTTCCGCTGTGTTCCCTTTGCTGCAGACCAGTAACGGCACATGTGTGCCATTCATATAGAGACAAGTATGACCTTTGATTCATTGGGTTTGAAACCAGCCCTGTTACAAGCAGTCGTGGATAGCGGCTACACCACACCAACTCCTATTCAAGTGCAGGCCATTCCTGCCGTCCTCAGTGGCCGTGACATCATGGCCGCCGCACAGACCGGCACTGGTAAAACAGCCGGCTTCACGTTGCCGATCCTGCAGCTGTTGACCGACAAAGAACCCGTCAAAAGCAACCATGTTCGTGTACTGGTGCTGACGCCGACCCGCGAACTCGCCGCCCAGGTGCACGAAAGCATCGAGACCTATGGCAAGCACGATAAAGTGCGCTCGGTGGTTGTGTTTGGCGGTGTGAACATCAATCCCCAGCAGCTGGCACTGCGCAAGGGCTGTGATGTACTGGTGGCAACACCGGGCCGCCTGATGGACCTGTACCAGCAGAATGCCGTGAAGTTCAGCGAAATAGAAATCCTTGTGCTGGACGAAGCGGATCGCATGCTCGACATGGGCTTTATCCGTGACATCCGCAAGATTCTCGCCCTGCTGCCGAAGAAGCGCCAGAACCTGATGTTCTCCGCTACCTTCTCCCCCGAGATTCGCGAACTTGCCAAAACCATTTGCCACAATGCAGTGGAAATTGACGTAGCGCCGCGCAATTCGACCGTGGAAAAGATTGCCCAGCAGGTCTACATGGTAAGCAAGGAAAAGAAACTGCAGCTGCTTGGCAAGCTGCTCACCGACACTGCGGATCAGGTACTGGTGTTCAGCCGTACCAAGCACGGTGCCAACAACATGGTGAAAAAACTTGCCGGTTTCGGTGTGAACTCGGCGGCCATCCATGGCAACAAGAGCCAGTCACAACGCACCAAGGCGCTGGCTGATTTCAAGGCCAACCGTGTGCAGGTATTGGTTGCGACTGATATCGCGGCACGCGGTATCGACATCGACCAGCTTTCGCTGGTGATCAATTATGACTTGCCGCAGGTGTCGGAAGATTATGTTCATCGCATTGGCAGAACCGGCCGTGCCGGCGCCAGCGGCGTTGCCGTATCGCTCGTCACCGACGAAGACAGCCGTCTGCTGCGTGATATCGAACGCCTTATCAAGATCAAGATCGACCGCAAGACCTTTGATCCTGCTACTTTGCCCGAGTCCAAGGCGGTCGCAGCAGATTCGGCTGACGATGAACGCCGCGAAAGCGGACAGGGTCGTGGTCGCCGCGGAGCTCCGCGCACCAGCAATCCAGGTCGCTCGCGTGAAGCGGGTCAATCCGGGCAGTTGGGTCGTTCTGGCCAGGCACGTCCGCCGCGTCAGCCGGCTCGCTCACCTTCGGTCGCCGAGTCAGGTCCCTCTGCCCAGGCGCGTCAGCAAGGCCAGCAGCTCTCCGGCCAAGGCCGGGCTCCGGCCCGCGCTGGTAATCGTGTAGACGGCAACCGCATTGATGGCAACAGGGCTGACAGTGCGCGTCCTGAAGGCAGCAGAAGACCGGATGGCAGAACAGACAGCAGGCCAGCAGGTGGACGTCCTGCGGGTGGTCGTCCTTCAGGACAGCGCCAGTCCAGCGGCCGCAGGGATGGTCCGCGCCAGGAAGGCGGCAGACAAGACACCAGGCCGCAAGGTAGCCGCCAGGGCCAGTCCCAGCAGTCGAGCTCCGGCAAGCCCGCACAGCCCGGCATTTGGGCTTCGCTGAAAAATATACTCGGTAACTCCTGAGTTTGTTTGACTTGCCTGATACCCAGGTGAGTTAACCAAAAAAGGCATGTAGCGAACGCTACATGCCTTTTTTATTGGCAGCGAATTGGACTGCGCTTACAGGAAGTTGTTCGGCCAGATCATCGTGCGCCACATATGGGACGACGGTGAATCATCGTAGCCGAGGCCTTCGGCCGGTTGCCTGAAGTTGCGGTTGATGATGTCGCTGAAAAACTCGATATTGACCTTGTCGGTTTCCTCAAAGAAATACAGGTCGTACAGCGTGACGTAACGTGCGGTCATGTACCACTTGTGGTTTTTCGCATATTCGGCGTCACGCCCGATATAGTCCGGTGGCGTATAGCCTTCGCCGAAAAACTTCTTGTAAGCCTCAGGATATTGGTAACCCACGCTTTCATCCGGCATATAGCGCACGGACTGGTGGTATTTCACCGCCCACGACACTTCCTCATCCACATACGGCGCAATCAGCTGGGCACCCCAGTAGCCGTGATCCGAACGCAGCAGGCAGCCGTTGGCAATGTCGTGCAACAGGCAGGCCATGATCACCTTTTCATTCATGCCTTCGTCCAGGGCACGCTTGGCGGAGGTGGTCAGATGGTGATACGTCATCGGCGTGAAACGCAGGTTGAAAAAGTCGATCAGCGTGGGTTTTTCCGGCATGCGCGGCAGTGCCGGATTATCACCCATCATGAACACATGGCCTTGCTCATTCATCCGGGCCAGTAATTCATCATGCGGATCGGGAACCCCGAAGGCACAGATGTCGATCGGGGTCGGGAAGATCATGCGTTCTTTGCCGGCCTGGGGCCAGGGTCTGTCGTCTTGCTTGCTCATCTGGAATACCCGTCTCTTGCTCTTCGCTTACTCTTCAGTGGTGTCTGGTTCGATATAACCCTGGGCATAACGCTTGGCAATATAGGCACACGCCATCAACTGCACCTGGTGGAATATCATCAATGGTATCAAAGTGAGGCCCACTTCGGGCCCGGAAAACAGCACACGCGCCATCGGGACTCCCTGCACCAGCGATTTCTTGGTGCCGCAGAACACGATGACGATTTCATCGTCGCGGCTGAATTTGCCGAGCTTGGCGATAGTGCGGGTCAACACGAGGGCGAGTGCCAGCAGCACCAGGCAGATGAGGAAAAGCCGGATGAACTGTTCCAGCGGCAGCTGGCTCCAGATGCCCTCGATGACTGCAGCGGAAAAAGCACTGTAGACCGCGATCACAATGGTGGCGCGATCAGTGATGCCGATCGTGGCTTTGTAGCGCGTGACCCAGTCACCAATCCAGGGGCGCAGGAAATGCCCGACGGTGAAGGGCAGCAGTATCAGCGCGGCTACTTTGCCGATGCCGGCCATTGAACTTGCTTCGCCTTCGGCACCCGCCATCAGGCCCACCAGGATCGGTGTCAGCAGCACGCCCATGACTTGCGAGGCAGATGCCGAGGCAATCGCACCCGACACATTGCCTTTGGCGATCGAGACAAACGCAATCGAGGACTGCACGGTAGAGGGCAGGGCGGCGAGGAACAGCACGCCGGTCCAGAGCGCCGGCGACAGGAAGTCCGGCATGAGCTTGGCCAGCGCCAGCCCCATGATTGGAAACAGCACAAAAGTGCAGGCAAGAATCACCAGATGCATGCGCCAATGGGTAAGCCCGGCGAGCACTGCGGAACGTGCCAGCTTGGCGCCATGGAAGAAGAACAGCAGCACTACCGTAATGTTCGCCAGCCAGCCCACAACGGTTGCGAACCAGCCTGAGGCCGGCAGGAAACTGGCAAGCAGCAGGGTGGCAATGAGTACCACCAAAAAGGGATCAGGTAGCAGACGCTTGAACAAGGGTTATCCGGAAGTCTGGGGTTGATGGGAAGGCGCGATAAAACAGGCTGCACACAATAGCGGCCGCGCAATATTTTGCAAGTCGAGGAACATGTTTTTGCAAT
>JBIIWM010000296.1:0-3212 GCA_044338875.1 Pseudohongiellaceae bacterium
TTCGACAATGTCATTAACTTCAATGCCGCTGGCATCCGCCACGGTGATGGTGTTGCTGGCACTGATAAAGTTGACGTTACCTGAGGCGGTTACACCACTGATGGTTTTGGTTTCGCCGTTAGCGTCGACATCGGTATCGTTTGCCAGCACATTACCTGTGGCCTTGAAGCCGCTGGCGTCGGAAGTGGCGTATTGGTTGCCAATCGTTGCTTCGATTGATTCCTTGGCTGTGGCGTAATCATCAGCTGCAATGGGTGCATCATTGGCACCAATGATCTTGACTGTCAGCGTAGTAGTGGACGTGGCGCCAGCGCTGTCCTGCATCTGGTAAGTGAAAACATCCGACAGGGTATTGCTGCTGGTGCGCAATGCCTGCACCGAAGCAGAACTGTTTGTTACCACGTAGTCATAGGAGCCATCGGCGCCGATCGTAAGCGTACCGTAAAGGCCGGTTACTACCTTGCCGTTGGCCGCAGTCGTGGCTGCCGTTACCGCCTGGTCAGCGGAAGTTGTGCCTACCTTGCTGAGGGTCTTGGTGTCCCCTCCGTTGGTATCAGTGTCATTGTCCAGTACGTTGCCGTTGGCATTTTCCGTGAGAACCGAAGCGCCGGCCTCCTGGGCGGGGCCGCCAACAGCACCGGCAGCGAGTGCCAGGTTGCTTGCATCTGCAACCGCTACCGGAGCGGCATTGGTCGGCAGCAGTGAGTTCAGAGCGGTGTCTACCCGGTCAGAAGAAGAGCCAACGCTCTTGATAGTGCCGCTGCTGGCTGCCAGATTGTTGAAATAGGCCTGATCCACAACCAGGATGAAACCGATGTTGTCCGCAGTGCCAGGGTCGCTTGGTGCATCCGCAGAATCGGCATCGGCATTGCCATCAGACTGGGCCGTCGTCAGATTCGAGAAATCCTGGTCAGTCCACATATAAAAGCCGACCACCTTGCCATTGGCCTTGATGGGTCGGCTGATCCAGCCGTAATAGTCTTGCCCGCCGATGTTGATGCCCGTGGCTGATACATCGTTGCCACTGAAGCTCAGGCCTCCTGTGCCGTCATTGATCGAGGCTGCCCCGAGCGGCAGTGCATGGTCATAGGTATGATTGTTGCTTTCCTTGTCGACCGTATTGGTTACACGGTAGGCATTGGCAAAGGAAAAGCTGGCAAGCTGGTGATTCCAGATTTCCAGGGCTTCTGTTACAAATGGGGGTGTTTGTAACAAATCGGGGTTGCCAAGCTCCCAATTGTAAAAATCGGGAGTTTTTCCCAGGGGCTTGTCACTGGCAAAAACCGTGGCGCCGGTCAGCAGAGACAGCGTTTTCACAAAGGCACTATTGGCTCCAATGCTGCAGCTCCATAACAGGATTTCGTCTACTTTCCATTGCTGCAGCAGGCTCGCATGACTGAACAGGTATTCGCTATCGACGACAATGTTGCCGATCAAAAATGCATCCGCCTGGCCATGCGCGACAAGGTGCAAGCGTGCCAGCTTTTGATGCCCGATCAGATCGGTAATGGTTTTTAAGGGGTTTTCTGCTGTGTTGAGGGCCAAGGCAGGAACAAGTGACTGGAGTGCGAGTTCGGAAATCTCTGCTGCGGTTGCGTCATAGACAAGAACATCATGGTCAAGGTTGTTTGAGAATCCAGCGTTTTTTTGTTGCGCTTGCATAAGGCTACCTCAATGAATCGTGATGAGGCTTTGTTTTTTGTGACTACCAAAGAACCAAAGCCAACAATATGTAAATTTAACGTATAATTATCCGAAAGGCATGTGCTGCTTTCGAGTAGCAAACAGTAACAGCGAGTGCTGGCTGATATTGCCCGGAGCATCAAAAGTTTTACGCAGCGGGCTGCTGGCTGGTGAGGGCTGCAGTGGTGGAATCAAGCAGGGATGAGGTTTTGTCCTGGTGACACGGAGGGCTAAGCGGCCGCGACACCAAACCAGCTGCCGACAGCGTAGGTCAGCAGCATCGCCAGCATCCCCCAGAAGACCACTCGCAACGCACCTTTTAATTTGGGTGCGCCGCCTGCATGGGCCGAGGCGGTTCCCAGCAAGACCAGGAAAAACATCGACGAGGCGGCAACACCGCTACTGATTCTCTCGAAGGGCAACAACCAGGCGGCAATCAGCGGTAGTGCTGCCCCAATCGAAAACGTAAAAGCTGAAGACAGGGCCGCCATGACCGGTTGGGCGCGACCACTGTCGGTGATGCCGATTTCATCGCGCGCATGCGCTCCGAGGGCATCGTGCAGCATCAATTGCCGTGCCACTTCTTCTGCCAGGGCAGGTTGAAGTCCACGGTGTATGTAGATCTGCGCCAGTTCATGCTGTTCCTCTTGCTCGTTTTCAGCCAGCGAGACTTTCTCCAGCTCAAGATCCGCTGTTTCAATATCGGACTGCGAACTTACCGAGACATATTCTCCTGCCGCCATCGACATCGCACCCGCCACCAGTCCTGCGACACCTGCCAGAAGAATAGAGTCGGTCGTCGATCCGGCCGACGCTACCCCGATGATCAAGCTGGCCGTTGACACGATGCCATCGTTGGCGCCCATGACGGCAGCACGCAACCAGCCGCTGCGATGCAGTTTATGGGGCTCTTGGTGATACATGTTTGCTCCGGGCCATTTTTGCTTAATTACAGTTGGTCAATTACTGTTGGTTGATTAGAACAGCATTTTGCTGCCGTTGCAGCGCCCACGCCACGTGTTCACGCACCAGTGCAGAAGGATGCGCGGCTTTGTGCTGCAATGCGTTTACGATAGCCTCATCGAAAGCGGCATTGCCCAGGCCCACGGCAAGATTGCGCAACCAGCACTCATAGCCGATGCGGTGTATCGGCGAGCCTGCGGTCTTGCTGGCAAATTCTTCCTCGCTCCACGCGAATAACGTCAGCAGCTCGGCGCGATCAAGTTCATGGCGCGGGGTAAAAGCGGTTTCTTCCGATGGCGACGAAAATTTGTTCCAGGGGCAGCACAGCTGGCAATCATCACAACCAAAGATGCGGTTGCCCATCAGGGGCCGCAAGTCTTCCGGAATGCTGTCGCGTAATTCAATGGTCAGGTAGGAAATGCAACGGCGCGCATCCAGGATTTGCGCATCCACGAACGCGCCGGTCGGGCATACGTCGATGCACGCAGTACAGGAGCCGCAATGGGCTGATGCGGGTTCATCCACCGGCAGCGGCAGATCGGTAAAAAGTTCACCCAGGAAGAACC
>JBIIWM010000297.1:0-3208 GCA_044338875.1 Pseudohongiellaceae bacterium
TCCTGGAACTGGTCAATGATGAACGCATCGACCACGCCCGGCATGGACTTGATGTGCTCTTCGTTGAAAGAAGTCGGTATCGCGCCAATCTGCGCAGCCTTGGTATAAGTCGCGTACACCATGTTGGGCAACACGGTATCGGCACCAAACAAGGGCTTGCCGGTCACGATGCCGTGATTGTCTACGCCAGTCCAGCGGCGACCCAGCAGCTTGAACGCGCTCTGCTCTTTCAGCACCAGCGTTTCGACTGCGGGTACGGGCATGGTGGCGGCCATTTCAGCGAACTCGCCGTAGCTCCATTCACGGCCGGAGTCGGCGTGCAGAACCTTGGTGTCGGACGTCGTCAGTTCAGCCTGGGCAATGCCCAGCTGTTTGGCAGCTGCCGCCAGGATCATGGCGCGAGCAGTGGCACCGGCTTGACGCATGGTCATCCAGTTCATTGGCGTGGACAGTGAGCCACCGGCAAACTGGTTGCCGCCGTATTTGGCTGCATCAACGTCTGCCTGCACTACATCGACATCTGTCCAGGCACAATCCAGTTCTTCGGCAATGATCAGCGGAAGACCGGTCTTGATGCCTTGACCACACTCAGGGTTCTTGGAGAACAGCGTGATGCGGCCATCGGGCTTGATCTGGACATAGGCACTGAGGGTGGCAACATCATCGCCAGCCTGTGCGAACGCTTTTTTACTGGCGCCGACGGACATGCCGCCCAGTACCAATCCACCACCGGCAAGACCAGTCAGTTTCATGAACGAGCGACGGTTCATTTCAGGCATTTTGATCTGCGCGACTTGGGCAGCCACGGCTTCTGCAACGGGAGTTTCTACCATTTCCTTGAAGAAGGAAGGCAGGCCAGCCAGCAGTTGTTCGTTGTTGTGTTTCATGTTCATGCGCGCTCTCCCTCTACCGCTTCTGCAGCATTATAGAAAGCTGTACTGGACGCAGTGCCAGCAGCAACCTTGATAGCGCGCTTGATACGGGTGTAGGTGGCGCAACGGCAGATGTTGCCTGACATTGCAGCATCGATATCAGCATCGCTTGGGTTCGGATTGTTTTTCAGCAGCGCGGTAGCGCTCATGATCTGGCCTGCCTGGCAGTAACCGCACTGGGCAACGTCTTCGTCGATCCAGGCCTGTTGAACTGCGGTGAGAGCGCCATCCGCTGAGGCCAGGCCTTCAATCGTGGTGATGGCTTCGTTGGTCAGGTTGCCGACCGGAATCTGGCAGGAGCGTACCGGTGCACCATTCATATGAACGGTACAGGCGCCACACTGGGCAATACCACAACCATATTTGGTTCCGACCAGGCCGATGGTATCGCGCAGCACCCACAAAAGCGGGGTTGAGGGATCAATATCCCCGATATCCATGGTTTGTCCGTTGACTTGCAAAGTTGCCATAACAACTCCCCCTAGCTTTTTTGATTGGATTAAAAGGATGTTTTTCTTGCGAAAAAGTGCCTCAAAGTAAACCACTTAACAGGTGGAATCAAGTTCTATCTGGCCCCTGGTCCCTGCATCTGCGGCACGCCAATGCATGCCGCTGTCATTAACGAGACCGGTGATCCTGATCGGGAATTGTGGAAAAACTGTGGAACTTCTGAAGCCCGATTTCACCCCGCTGCGGTGGCACTCGGGATCAAGGGCCGGTTACAGGCCCTTGCATTCCTTGTAACGGAAACAGTCGGTGAGATGGTCATTCACCATGCCGGTCGCCTGCATGTGGGCATAGATGATGGTGGGACCCACAAAGGTGAAGCCACGCTTCTTCAGGTCCCTGGAAAGCTTCTCGGCTTCTGGCGTCACCGCAGGCACATCGCCTTTCTCCTTGCGGGCGTTCTGCATGGGCTTGTGGCCGACAAAACTCCAGAGGTAGTTGCTGAAGCTGCCAAACTCCTTTTGCACCTCAATGAAGGCTTGCGCATTCTTGATGGCAGAGCGGATCTTCAGGCGGTTACGGATGATGCCTTCGTTCTGCAGCAGCTGTTCGACCTTCTTGTCATCGAACCTTGCCACCTTGTGATAATCGAAATCGGCGAAGGCCTTGCGATAGGCGGCACGCTTGCGCAGCACGGTGATCCAGCTCAGGCCGGCCTGGGCGCCTTCGAGAATGAGGAACTCGAACAGCTTGCGGTCGTCCCGGACCGGCACGCCCCATTCTTCATCATGGTATTGCTGGTACAGCGGATCGTCACCGGGCCACCAGCAGCGTTGCTTCACCTTCACTTGTTACAGCTCCTTGCCGTCAGGGCAGCACATGCAGATGCCCCATCATACCGATTTCAGCGTGATCGAGAATATGGCAGTGGTACATCCACATGCCGGGGCGATCATCGAACGTGACGGCGAGCTTGAGCTCGGTCTTGCTGGGGACATCCACGGTGTCTTTCCATTCCGGCACCCGCGTGTCGTCGAGCACCTGGAAGAAGAAGCCGTGCAGATGGAAGGGATGGGCAAAGTCGGTGTCGTTGCGCACGATCCACACTTCAGTGGCACCGACATGTGTCTCGATCGGGACCGCGTGATCATGATGAATGCCGTTGATGCCCATGACCACATTGTCATCGCTGTCGTAGCCAATGGTGAGATTCAGCTCGCGCTCGACGGCTCCAGTGATGTCGATGGGTTCGATGCTGCGCAGGGTTTCGGCAAAGGTTTGCGGGATCACGGCGGGTTCATCCACCGTGATGATCGTCATCATGTCTTCGGCAAAGCGATTGAAGGTGCTGCCATAGCCGCGTTCGGTCGGATACCAGCGCAATTTGCTTTCTGTGCCCGGGGCATCCGGCGGCGTAAAGACAAAATCTGCGCGCTCACCGGGAACCAGCTTGATCTGGTCAAGTGTCTGGGTGCGCGCGGCCAAACCGTTGTCCCCTCCCAATTTCACCAGCGGGGCGCGCTTGTAACGCAGCGTGTAATAGCGCGTGCGTGCGGCATTGATCACGCGCCAGCGCTGCTGCTTGCCCTGACGCACTTTCAGGGTCGGCATCACCTTGCCATTTACCAGCAGCACGGAACCTTCGCGGCCAAACAGATCGCCAAAGCCGCCGCCCACATCCACCGGCAAAAACTGGCCTTCCGCATCCAGGCTCATGTCGGACAACATCAGGATCAGGTCGTCGCCATACTCCGGACTGTCGCCGGGATCCGTGATGAGAATGGGGCCATAAAGTCCCCAACCTACTTGCGCGGCGGAATTGATATGCG
>JBIIWM010000298.1:0-3201 GCA_044338875.1 Pseudohongiellaceae bacterium
GCATGGTCAAGTGCAGGCTCATGGTTGCTCCCCGGTGTCAGCCTGCACTGCGAAGGTATACCAGTCAAAAGTACAGGACGCATTCATGTGCTGGCCGAGACGGAGAAAATCACGGCTTTCCCTGTTGGATGATTTGATACTGCAGCTTTCAGCCAAAAGCAGATCGGTATCATTCAACAAAGCGTCGAGAAAGTTGGACAAATCATTCTCGTGCAAAAGGGGGAGCGAGGTTTCGATAATGCTCTTCTGCAGGGTAACTGGTTGGCCTGGTTTTGCGATTGCCGGATCGTAAGGCAAAACGAAGGAAGTCTGGCTGCCAATGTCCAGTTGGATGGGGAAGAGGCTGAATTGGGCCCTGATCTGGGCAAACTTTTCCTGCATGTTGAGTCTGTCGCCGGGCCCCACTATGCCGGCTGCATCAATTTCCAGATAACGGCCGATGTATTCGTTGATGGTAGTTTCTTCCTCTTCAATCTGGTCAAGCGCTGTTTGTGCCGAGTTCATGTCACCGCGCGCGATATTAAGTTGTCGATTGGCGTCGATGTTCAGTTTGTTAATGAAAAAAAACATCGCACCGATCGCGACGATACAGACTGTCAGCAGCACCATGTGCCATTTGAGGCGCAAATAATCGTCTTTCTTGAATTCGCTAATGGTCATCAGAGGGTTGCTCCTGCCATTTGCCCGGCATCTGCAGTATCAGGCGGCTCTGCAGGATATTTGTCGATATCCAGTTCCAGTGTGAAGGGTGAGCGCACTTCACTGTCGTTGATGGTCGCAGTGACTTGAGAATCAATACCTACATTGATAGGCATCTTGGTGGCATTTACCGTCACCCCATCATTGGCAGACAAAGCTTCCATGAAAGCGAGCACCTGATCCTGCGCTACACGATAACTGCTCGGTGAATAGGCCTCACCGTTGATGATCACTTTTACCATGGTACGTTCTTGCAGGATGAAACCGGTGAGCGCGTTTTCACCATCAAGCCCGGGTATGGGCATTGGTGCCTCCGGAGTATTACCGTATTCATCGATAACAGTGGCGAAGGGCTTTTCCATCAGTTGCCAGTCGATACTGGTAAGTAGCAGGCCCGATGATTCTGCAAGTGCTGCTGCCACCAGGCTCAATTCGTTCATCGGTGAATAAGCGTGTGCCGCCAGGAGTTCATGTGTACTTACCACCAATTGCATTTCCCGCGGCGGAATTGGTGTTTCAGGAAAGCTTGCCTTGAGCGTTTCGTACTCGCTGCGCAAAGGGGCGGTCCGATTCTGGAATGATTCTGTTTGTTGCCAGCGATCCAGCAGGGTCATGGCACCAGGGATATTCAGGCCCAGTCCGACGAGCAATATTGCTGCAGCTGTAACCAGGAGTGCCTTGGCGAAACTGCGCAGATCACTGTACTTGGTGAGCGAGCTTGGCGCATAGACGTTATCAATTGTTGTCTTTTCCAGTACACGCGCAATCAGGTAATGCACTGGTTGCATCGTGCCTGCTGCCAGGGCTACGGTGAAATCATGCTTGCGCCGGGTAACATCAACCACTTCGTATTTGTTGGTGTCGTTGGAAAAAGCCTCTATTTGCAAGGCTGCTTCGGGTTGGCTGGCCAACAACAGTATTTTCAGCGGCTTTTCGTAGGTAATGAACTGGATGCGTTCAAGATACTGGCGTAACTGGGTGCTTTCCTGCAGGATTTCTACACCCAGCCTGCGTTCCGGTACAGTGGTTAGAGAAGCAAGGCGGCTGAACAACACCTTGCCCTTGCTGATAAATGTCTGGCGCAGGTTGTTGTCAGAATCGAGCTTGGTAACGAGCAGGTGCTCTTCCTGATCAAGTTTCTCGAGTGGAATGTAGGCGTTCAGCAGGTGGGCAATGGAGGTGACGCTCTGCACCGCCATTTTTTGCTCCAGCAGGAGTTTGGCCCATACATCGATGCGCTCAGGCTTGTTGATTGCGCTCAACAGGATTTTGTCATCCTTGCGACCGTCGCTTTGGCGACCAATGATGGTACCAATACGGTAGCGGGTATTGCGGAAAGCGAATTCGAGTTTGCGCTTCAGCAGGGCTTCGCGGTCGCTGCCGCCCACATGCACGATGGTATCGTGGCGAAAATTTTCATCAATCAGGTCAGTAACGATA
The DNA here is from genome assembly GCA_044338875.1 of Pseudohongiellaceae bacterium. Taxonomy (GTDB): domain Bacteria; phylum Pseudomonadota; class Gammaproteobacteria; order Pseudomonadales; family Pseudohongiellaceae; genus CAILUG01. The sequence continues at coordinate 2,140 of JBIIWM010000298.1, forward strand.
ATGACGGGAAAGTCAGGATATTGCTTGATCAGGTCAACGAAGGTTTCCAGATCGTCCGGGGAGAACTGCAGATTGGCCAGCTCCGTAAGTTTGCGTTGCTGCCACGACAGCAGTTGCACTGAGCTCTCGGAGATCAGCAGTACAAGTGCTTTATTTTGCGTGCCCAGACTCATGGTGCTCTCTTGATACCCAAGTTCTTGATACCCACGTTCTTAATACCCACTCTTGATACCCACTCTTGATACCGAGCCTACGCCCCAATATTGCTGAGGCTGCTGTAAACAGGTCCCAGTACTGAAACCATTACCCAGCCCAGCAACAGGCCTACAAATGCTGTCATCAATGGCTGGATCAAGGCCTGCAGTTTGTCGATGCTGTCCTTGATGTCACGTTCATAGAAATAGCTGACATTGAGCAGGGCCTTGTCCAATTTGCCGGTGGTTTCGCCGATCTTGATCATGCGTATCACCAGTGGAGGGAACATGCCGGTATTGGCCAGGCTCTGGGAAATGGGATCACCCTGTTCGATATCTTCACGTGCCTTGATCAGAGCTCGCTTGATGACGAGATTGTCGATGATGTCCTCGGCGATCAGCAGGCTGGAAAGAATCGGAATGCCGGCGGCATACATCATCGCAAAAAAGTTGGCGAAGCGGGACAGGATGATCTTCTGTATCACCGGACCAATCTTGGGAAGCATCAATTTCACCTTGTCGGCCTTGTAGCGCATCTCGGGATCGGTCTTCACAAGAATCTTGATCACTATCACAAGCACCGTCGGTACGAAGAGCCAGATGTACCAATAATTGACCATGAGATCCGACGTTGCGATCAGCAACTTGGTATGAATCGGCAGCTCCTCGCCCATATTGGCGAGGAAATCGAGCAATTGTGGAACCAGATAAACCATAAGAAAGATGGTGACACCAATAACCACTGTGCCCACGATCAACGGAGTCATGATCAGTTTTTTGGTTGAACTGTGCAGTTCATCCTGCCACTTGATCATGTCGGTCAACGATTCGAATACTTCAGGCAAACGGCCGCTGGCTTCACCCGCCC
>JBIIWM010000299.1:0-3187 GCA_044338875.1 Pseudohongiellaceae bacterium
CCTTGGATACCAGGAACTCGACAGCATCGTTCCAGCCCCAGCTCGCAGCACCATGCAAGGCAGTACGACCGTTGTTGTCACGCGCATTAATCTCGCCACCCTTGGCCAGGATCACTTCAAGTGCTTTCCTGGAATTCAGTGTCGCAAGCGGAGGCGTGTAGTCGCCACGGGTGTCGATAGCCGTCGAGCCAAGTCCGGCAGCCGCCATGGTCGGGGTCGTGCCGTTGCGATTGGGCAGGTTGGGGTGAGCGCCGTGCTCCAGCAATAATTCCATCGCAGGCACATCAAATGCCTTGGCTGCCCGCAACAATGGCGTGGCGCCAATTCCCAACATGGGGTCGGCACCGCGGTCATCCTTCAATTGGCGATAGGTTGGCTGCAGCTTGAGTTGCAGGTTGGGGTTGGCACCGGCGTCCAGCAGCAGCTTGATCATTTCCAGGCTTGTCGTCTTGTCGGTCGAGGGGCGATCCGGATAACCACCATGCGGAACCGTGTTCATGTCGACGGCCGAGTAGATCGGATTCTCGCCCCTGAAACTCCATTTGTTGATATTGGCGCCAGCCTCGACGAGGTATTTGGCGGTATCAAAGCGCATGTTGATGACGGCAGCGAGCAGTGGCGTCACATTCTCTGCATCCCCCTGGTCAATAGCAGCACCAGCCTCAACCAGGATCTGCGCACATTCCCTGCAGCCTTCGCGGGCAGCATAGATCAACGCGGTCATGCCGCCAGCAGTGCGCCATTGAAAGCGGCGTTCAGCACTGATCTGGCGTTCACGCTCGTTAACGAACGCGCGTGCATTAGGGTCGCCCCCGGCTTCGATCAGAAGTTTCAGCATGTCAGGCTGCGATTGTGCCGCCGCCCATGTGACAGCAGTCTGGCCACGCCATTTCTCGACAGCATTCACCTCCGCGCCATGTTTCAGCAACAGCTCGGCAGCTGCCAGGTTGTTGGAGCGTGCCACCACCATCAGTGCAGTCTGGCCATCGGCATTGGGGGATTCAGGATCGGCACCGGCTTTCAATAGTGCTGTCAGTATCCCGGTATCACCAAGCAGTGCCGCTTCAGACATGGGGGTCGCGCCGTAGCTATTCATCGCATCCACGTTGGCGCCGGCCTTGATCAGTTGCTTCACCAAATCCAGGTCGCCGTTGTGCACCGCCCAATGCAGCGCAGAAGTGCCGTTGGATTCGGCAATGTTGACATCCGCACCGCCCTTGACCAATTCGACCGCAGTAGCCTGGTCACCGGAGCGAATGCTCTGCAACAAATCAGACGCGAGCGCGCAGGGCACAAAGCCAAGAGCGACGAAGGATAAATAAAGTGCGGAACGCTTCATGCTGCTAACTCTCCTCAAACCTCGGCAAAGCTGCCGGTGCTGTCACCGTGCTGCTCCACCGGAACCCCGGCACGTTGCAGCATGGTCAGCAGCAGGTTGGCCACAGGGGTGTGATCTTCGTATTTCAAATGCTGGTTGCCCTTGATGGCGCCAGCGCCGCCACCCAGTACCACTGAAGGCAGCGGGAAGTGATCATGGTTGTTGCTGTTCGACATGTTCGAACCAAAGAGGAGCATGGAGTTGTCCAGCAGGGAATTTTCTCCATCCGGGATGGCCGCGAGCTTGCCCATGAAATCTGCGATCACCTGACTATGCCAGGTCTGCAACAGGGACAACTTGTCGATACTGGCGGCACTGTTGTTGTGGTGCGACAGCGGATGGAATGCGTCAGGAATGCCAATGTGGGTATACGCCTGGTTGCTTACTTCTGCCGCCATCATGAAGGACACCACGCGCGTCATGTTGGCCTGGTACGCCAGCGCCATCATGTCGAACATCAGGCGGGTGTGTTCATCGAAATTGGGAATGCCGACCGGCAATTCCGGCAAGTCATAGATGGACAAGTCTCGGCTTTCAAGATTATGAACGCGGCGCTCGATTTCGCGCACGCTGTCGAGATAGCCATCCAGCATTGCAATGTCGGAAGCACCAAGGCCCTTCTTCAAGGAACTGGTTTCGCTCATCACCATGTCCAACAGGCTTTTGTAGTCGTTGGCGATCATCGCGCGTTCCTGGTCATTGGTGCCTTCACCAAACAACTTCGCGAAAAATTTCTTCGGACTGAATTCCATCGGCAAGGGACTGCTCGGGCTGCTGAACGAAATCGTGTTGCCAAAGCTGCAGCCATAAGTACCGTCACAGGCAGCACTGCCGCCTTTTTCTTCGGTAGCAATTTCCAGGGACGGCAGCGCAGTGTCCTGGCCGATGTGCTTGGCGGCGACCTGGTCGGCAGTAATGCCGCCAAATGGCGCGTGACTGCGGCGTGGTGGCGCACAACTTAGCCAGGTGCCCGGCGTAATCGCGTGCACTGCAGAACTTTGCGCAGGCTTGTTGCCAAGTCCCGACACCACGGTCACATGGTTCCGGTACGGCTCAAACGGTTTCAGGATCGGCTTGAAGTCAAAATCCTTGCCGATGATGTCCGGGGTCCAGTCGCGCATGATGGCGCCGTGCGGCAGGTAGAAAAATCCCATGCGCGGTTTGGCCGCGGCAGCGGTCTGGGCCAGGGCGGTAGCCGCCGGCACCATGGCGTCCAGGAATGGCAACGCGATGGTTGTGCCCATTCCACGAAGTACGGTGCGGCGTGACAAAAATTTCTTGGTGATAAACACAGGCATTACTCCTTGCTCAGCGACAGTGTTTCCGTCGCTGTTGCAGTTTCATCAACGGGCAACGATTTCATTTGAAAGGCGTCACTTTCAACTATGCCCAACACAATCGATTCAAAGCGGTAATCATCTGCGGCGGCACGCTTCACCACACTGCGTACGATCGGCATGTCAAAGTGCTCGATAGTGCGGCCGAGGGCGAACGTCATCAGCTTTTCGGTCAGTGCCTGCACGAATTGATCGGGACGATCCAGCAGTGCTTCACGCAGATCTATTGGTCCTGACACCGGTTGCCCGGTAGCCAGCCGGCCGAGCGCATCAATTGGGGCGCCAGCGTAACGGTCCATGTCCTGCCATTGGCCGATCGCATTGAAATTCTCGAGTGCCAGACCGAGCGGATCCATCACGCCATGACATTGGTTGCACGAGGGTTGCTCGCGGTGCTTCTCAAGACGCTGGCGCAGCGTGGTGATTGCAGCGCCCGGCGGACGCGTGTCCAGATCGGTTTCAACGCCTGCAG
>JBIIWM010000087.1:0-11105 GCA_044338875.1 Pseudohongiellaceae bacterium
GCCATGCGCGCCATTTATCATCTACTGCCCGGAATACCTGCGGATGCTGTCTGAAACTGCTACCGTAGTCAGGCTGGACGCAGGAACCATTCAGCTTAAGACCGAACGCCTCTCTACTTGTACCGGATGCAGTCTCAAATCCGGTTGTGGCCAGTATCTATTGTCCCGTGAACAAGACCTGTTGTGCTTGTCAGCGCGTGATGTCGCCGCTCGCGTGGATCTCGACAGCCTGCAAGCAGGTAGCCGTGTTCAATTGAGTATGGAGCCCGGGCAACTGTTGTCGCTGGTAGCGTGGTTCTATCTGCTGCCGCTGGGTTGCCTGTTGGTTGCAACCACCGTGGCCGACCTGCTTGAACTTCAGGATACGATGGCAGGACTCAGTGCACTGTCAGGTTTGTGTGCCGGTGTACTGATATCCCGCGTTGCGATGAGAAGCCGCAGCACCGGCGCCAGCCTGAAAGTCGTGACTGCAACGAATGCAACGCCGGCATCAGGCCAAACGAATACAATCGCAGCTAGCGCTGCAACCTCTGTTGGGAGTGAGTGATGAAGTCTTTTGTGAACGGTGTGATGGTTCTACTCCTGGCATGCCTGTGCAATGTCAGCTTGGTACAAGCCCAGAGCCTGCCGGATTTTACGGTGCTCGTAGAGCAGAACGTGCCAGCCATCGTGCATGTAAGCACTACAAGAACCCTTGAAGACAGTGATGCTGAACAACAGCAAAACCTCGAAGAGTTTCTCCGCTATTTTTATGGTGAAAGTGCACCTGATCTGGAGTTGCCCCCACCACCGGAGGAGGATCTTGAAAGTGGCGCAAGTGGCTCCGGTTTCATTTTTTCCGAAGATGGCTATATCGTAACCAACCACCATGTGGTCGATGGTGCCGATACGATCACCATTACACTGAACGACCAGAGCGAGTTCGACGCAACGCTGGTGGGATCTGATGCCAATTCGGATCTGGCGCTGCTGAAAATTGATGCGACAGGCTTGCCAGTCGTCAAGATGGGATCTTCGGCGAAACTGAAAGTCGGTGAATGGGTGCTGGCAATCGGTTCTCCCTTCGGTCTGCAATACTCGGTCGCGGCCGGCATCATCAGCTACATGGGGCGCAGCCTTCCTACCGAGGGCAGGAACTATGTGTCGTACATCCAGACCGATGTCGCCATCAATCCGGGACATTCCGGTGGACCCTTGCTTAACCTGGCGGGTGAAGTGGTTGGCATTAATTCCCAGATATTCACCAATTCAGGCGGTTCAATCGGTCTCTCTTTCGCCATTCCGGTGGATGTCGCCAGCAACGTGATTGCCCAACTGCAGGATCACGGCAGCGTCGAGCGCGGCTGGCTGGGGGTGGGCTATGAAGACGTAAGTCCCAGCCTGGCAGAAGCCTTCAATCTGGACACCCCTCATGGCGCTTTGATCAACAGGGTCATTGAGGGCAGCCCTGCCGAGACTGCTGGCCTGCGCGCAGGTGACATTGTGGTGGCTGTCGACGGGCAACGTATCCGCACAAGTGCTGATCTTCCTTATTTCGTTGGCTTGTTGCTGCCAGAAACAGTGATTTCCATGGATCTGATCCGGAATGGGGAGGAGCAGACATTGGCCTTGACGTTGGGAACCCTTGAGAGCCCCGAGCTTGCAGTGGTGCCGGAAGAGATCCTGCCTAACCGGATCGGGTTAAGCGTGCGTGCACTGGAGCCTGAGGAGAAAACCTTTCTGGCCATCAATCAGGGCGTAATGGTGGTAGCAGCCTTGGGCGCTGCAGCTGAGGCTGGAATCCAGGAAGGGGACGTCATTATTACTCTGGACAATATTGAAATCGGGACTGTTGATGAGCTGAACAGGGTGGTTCAGGAGCTGCCGGCAAACAAGGCGATCCCGATCTTGGTCGCACGCGGGGAAGCGCAAACCTTCTTTACCCTGAGAATCGTCGAATAAGGAATGCAACAAACTGATTTTCCTTGTAAATCAACAAGGGCCTAATGGCAGGCCGGAGCATAGTGAGGTACACTTGCGCGCTTTTTTACGTAGTCAGGGTGTCAGTAATCCGTGAGTGATCTCAGCCACATACGCAACTTTTCCATCATTGCCCATATCGACCATGGCAAATCCACGCTAGCCGATCGCATTATCCAGCTATGCGGTGGTCTGTCTGAGCGCGAAATGGAAAATCAGGTACTCGACTCGATGGACATCGAGCGCGAGCGCGGTATCACCATCAAAGCCCGTTCTGTAACCCTTGATTACAAGGCCCAGGACGGCAAGATCTATCAGCTCAATTTCATCGATACGCCCGGTCACGTGGACTTCAGCTATGAAGTGTCGCGCTCGCTGGCGGCTTGTGAAGGTGCACTCTTGATTGTCGATGCCGCACAGGGTGTGGAAGCTCAGTCAGTGGCCAACTGCTACACCGCCATTGAACAGGGACTGGAAGTGATTCCCATCCTTAACAAGATGGATCTGCCCCAGGCCGAGCCTGATCGCGTCAAAAAGGAAATCGAAGAGATCATCGGCATTGATGCTACCAATGCAGTGCAGACCAGTGCCAAGAGCGGCATGGGCGTGCCGGATGTACTCGAGCGGCTGATCCGCGATATTCCTGCGCCTGCCGGTGATGTGGATGCCAAGTTGCAGGCATTGATCATCGATTCCTGGTTCGACAATTACCTTGGTGTGGTTTCGCTGGTCCGTGTGCGCCAGGGCACCATCCGCAAGGGCGACAAGATCATCGCGCTTTCTACCGGCAAGGTGCATACGGTCGACAACGTGGGCATTTTCACTCCGAAGCGCGTTACCCAGAATGAACTGAAAGCCGGTGAAGTAGGTTTCATTGAAGCGGGCATCAAGGAAATCCAGGGTGCGCCGGTAGGTGACACGATCACGCATGCCAAAACGCCTGATGTGGCGGCACTGCCAGGCTTCAAGAAAGTGCAGGCCCAGGTCTACGCCGGCTTGTTCCCGGTGTCGGCGGATGACTACGAAGCCTTCCGTGATGCGTTGGAAAAACTCACACTCAACGATGCCGCACTGATTTACGAACCTGAAAATTCCGATGCACTGGGTATCGGTTTCCGTTGCGGCTTTCTCGGCATGCTGCACATGGAGATCGTGCAGGAGCGTCTCGAACGCGAATACAACCTCGACCTGATTACCTCGGCTCCCACCGTGGTCTATGAAATCGTCACCCGCGGTGGCGAAGTATTGAAGGTGGACAGCCCCTCCCGTTTGCCGCCGATGGGCAATATCGAGGAAATGCGCGAGCCTATCGTCATCGCCAACATACTGGTGCCACAGGAATATGTCGGCAGCGTGTTGACGCTTTGCGTTGAAAAACGCGGTGTGCAGAAAGACATGCAATTTGTCGGCAACCAGGTTGCCATCAGCTACGAATTACCGATGAACGAAGTCGTGCTCGACTTCTTCGATCGACTGAAGTCGGTCAGCCGTGGTTATGCTTCTCTTGATTATCATTTCATCCGGTTCCAGCCTGCCAATCTTGTGAGGTTGGATGTGCTGATCAACGGTGATCCGGTCGATGCGCTGGCCCTCATCGTGCATCGTGACCTGGCCCAGAGCAAGGGCAGGGGCTTGGTAGAAAAGATGCAGGAACTGATCCCGCGCCAGATGTTTGATGTCGCCATTCAAGCGGCTATCGGTGGCCAAATCGTTGCACGCTCAACTGTGAAGGCGCTACGCAAGAACGTTATCGCGAAATGCTATGGTGGTGACGTGAGCAGGAAGCGCAAACTGCTGGAAAAACAGAAAGCCGGCAAGAAACGCATGAAACAAGTAGGCTCCGTAGAAGTGCCACAGGAAGCATTCCTGGCGATTCTCAAGGTTGACAAGTAAATCACAGTCCGGTTTTTCAAACTTTAGTCAGATTAAAAAAGATGAATATTGATTTTTCCCTGGTTCTGCTTGTCTTGTCTGCCGTAACAGGCCTGGTCTGGCTATTTGACAGGCTGTTTCTGTTCCGTACCCGTTCAAACCGGGTTGAAACGTTCCTGCAGGCAAGCAAAACCAGCATTGATGAGTTCCAAAGCTACTATGCCTCGCTTGATGAGAACGGAACTCCTGCAGCGCCTGGTGCGGCTGATCGGGATGAGGCAAAACACAAGGTGTTGCAGCAGGCCTTCCGGCTGTATCGTGAACCATTGCCGGTGGAATATGCCAAATCCTTTTTTCCGATCCTGTTCGGCGTGCTGGTGCTGCGCTCGTTCCTGTTTGAACCCTTCCAGATTCCGACCGGTTCGATGATCCCAACATTGAATGTCGGTGATTTCATCGTGGTAAGCAAATATTCCTATGGAGTCAGGTTGCCCGTACTTGGTACCAGGATCATTGAGGTTGACGAACCCAAGCGCGGCGACATCATGGTATTCATTCCGCCGCATGATCCCAACTATTTCATCAAGCGCGTGATTGGTTTGCCAGGCGACCATGTACGGTATGTCGACAAGGTAATTTACATCAACGGGGAAGCCATCCCGCAAGATGCACCGGAATTGCTGGAAGAGCAGGGTATCCTGCACAGTATGGAGACTATTGGCGGCGTGAAGCACGATATCTATACTGCTGCTTCACAACAATTCAACCGTATCTACGACTTTATGCCGCCGGAAGGAATCATCGTGCCGGCCGGACATTACTTCATGATGGGTGACAACCGGGATAACAGCAGTGACAGTCGTTACTGGGGTCCGGTGTCCGAGGACAATATCGTCGGCAAGGCGGTGGCAGTCTGGATGCAAAAAGCGCCGGGGTTGCACCTGCCTTCCTTCAGTGAGAACAGGTTCATCAAGAATCCGGAATGATCCCCTTTACAGGACCAAGGAGCTACCATGATTACAATGCATACACATTTGCCCCGCAAGCAGCAGGGTTCTTTCTACAGCACCGTCATCATCATGGTCATGTTCGGCATATTCCTGACGGCCAGTCTCAAAATTGCACCTACCTACATGGATAACAATGTCATCCAGAATGCCATGGAAGGGATTGCGGCCAACAATGACATGGCTCAAATGTCCCTTGCCGATATCAGAAGCAACCTGATGCGAACCTTGAACACCAATAGCGTTACCCTCGATGCCAACAACGTCCAGGTCGTGACCGTGAGTGGCAAGGAGTACATCGATATCAATTATGAAGCCAAGGTTCCGTTGTTCTACAACATTTCTGCCATTGTGAGTTTCCAAAACCGTTTTGACAAAAACTGATCCGGCTTTGATTAATGTGGAATCACTGGCAGCCAGATTAGGCTACAGCTTCAAGAACCCGGGCTTGCTCAAGCAGGCGCTGACCCACTGCAGCGCTGGAAAGGTCAACAATGAGCGGCTTGAATTCCTCGGCGACGCAGTGCTTGGCCTGATCATTTCCGATCTGCTTTACCACAAATTTCCTGCAGCCAGCGAAGGCGAGCTCAGCCGGGTTCGGGCTGGTCTCGTCCAACAATCCACGCTTGCGGATATCGCACGCACACTCCGGCTCGGTGAACACCTCATTCTGGGTTCCGGCGAACTGAAAACCGGTGGCGCCAATCGCGATTCCATCCTGGCGGATGCGATGGAAGCCCTGCTGAGCGCACTCTATCTTGATGGCGGCATGCAGGTGTGTGAAGAGCGTATCGGGCTTTGGTTCAGCCCGCTGCTGAATTTGCTTCACCAACAAGAACCTCCCAAGGATCCAAAGACTACCCTGCAGGAATATTTGCAGGCGCGAAAACTGGCGCTGCCTGCTTATGCAATTGTCAAAATTCAGGGCAAGGACCACGAGCAGGAATTTAGTGTGCAGTGCTCCGTCGTTATGCTGCAGGAGCCCGTCGTGGGCAGTGGTAGTAGTCGCAAGGAAGCGGAACAACAAGCAGCAACTGAAGTGTTGCGCAAAATAAGGCTTCAATCATGAATGAAACTCGCTGCGGACTCGTTGCGCTGGTAGGCAGGCCAAATGTGGGCAAATCCACGTTGCTGAACCATCTGGTAGGCCAGAAGGTCAGCATCACTTCACGCAAGCCCCAGACGACTCGTCAGCGCCTGCTCGGCATCCATACCGTCGATAACGCACAAATAGTCTTTGTTGATACGCCAGGATTCCATCAGGGCCAGCAAAAAGCCATAAATCGCTACATGAACAAAACCATTAGTAACGTATTGGGCGATGTTGATGTGATTATCTTCATCACCGACCGTCTGCACCTGCTGCCCGAGGATGAGATGTTGTTGGAAAACAGTTTCCGCATCGGCTGCCCGGTATTCCTCGTGATCAACAAAACCGACGAGCTCGCTGACCAGAAAGACCTGTTGCCTTTTATCGATGAACTCAGCAAGCGCTTCAACTTTGCCGAAGTGGTCCCGATTTCGGCGCTCAAGAATCACAATACAGATGCGCTTATACGCGCCACCATCGCCAAACTTCCCGTCAATCCCTGGTTGTTCGATGAGGACCAGCTTACCGACCGTAACGCGCGTTATCTGGCAGCGGAATTTGTGCGGGAGAAAATTACCCGCCAAATGGGTGATGAAGTGCCTTACGAAACCGCCGTCGAGATCGAGGAGTTCAAGGAAGAGAAGGGCATCTACCACATCAGTGCCCTGATCCTGGTGGAGAAGGAAGGCCAGAAACGCATGCTCATCGGTGAGAATGGCTCGCGCCTGAAACTGATTGGAACCGAGGCACGCAAGGACATGGAGCGCATGTTTGATACCAAGGTCATGCTCAAGCTATGGGTCAAGGTGAAAAGTGGCTGGTCTGATGATGAACGCGCCTTGCGCAGTCTCGGTTACGAGTGAAACCTTGTCAGGACGCCCTGAATGACAGGCAATTCCGAATCATTGCGCGCATGGTTGCTGCATAGCCGGCCGTTTCGCGATACCAGCCTTTTGCTGGATTTCCTTACTCTGGAAAACGGACGCGTCAGCGCCATCGCACGCGGGGTGCGCAACAGCAAAAGCCGTGGACGCTCGATCCTGCAGCCGTTTATCCCGCTGCAGATTACCGTGATGGGCAAACATGACCTGCAAACCCTGCGCTCGTTTGAACCGGCCGCATCCAGTATCCATCTGCTTGCCGGAGAAAGATTATTCGCCGGGTTCTACCTGAATGAATTGCTGGTAAAACTCCTGTCAGCCCATGATGCTGAGCCTGATTTGTTCCATATGTATGAACAGACCATCCAGGGACTCGCGCAGGGACTCGATCTTGAACCGTTGTTGCGCTGTTTCGAGCTGCAATTGCTTGAAACCCTGGGCTACGGCATTCCTTTTGATCATGATTCTGAAAGCGGTGCAGAGATAGAGCCTGAATATTGGTATTTCCTGCAGGCAGAGAGTGGTTTTGTGAAGCAGCTGCAATTGCCCCCGAATGATGGCAGCCGAGAACGTGCGGGGCTGTTTGCAGGAAAGGAATTGCAGAATATCAATGACAGGAATTTTACGGCGGCGGCTACGCGCCGCGTCGCCAAGCGCTTGCTGCGCGATTTGCTGCAACGACATCTGGGTGGCCGTGAAATCAGCAGCAGAGCCCTGTTCCGACAGCGGTCTGCCGAAGCCTGACGGCAGAAGACAGGAAAGAACTTTCCACTGATCCTTGCAGCACGGTAGAATTTTACACTTCCAGTAAACGGTAACCCTGATGGAATACCCGACAATCGAAACCACAGTGGGATCAACCCCGCTCGTACGTCTGCAGCGTTTGCCAGGCGTCACCTCCAATACCATTCTGGTAAAGCTGGAAGGCAACAATCCTGCCGGTTCCGTCAAGGATCGGCCCGCCATGAGCATGGTCAGCAAGGCTGAAGCCAGGGGCGAGATCAGACCTGGCGATACCCTGATTGAAGCGACCAGTGGCAATACCGGCATCGCGCTCGCGATGGCAGCTGCCATCAAGGGTTATCGGATGATTCTGATCATGCCTGCCAACGCCACGCAGGAGCGCAAGGATGCCATGACTGCTTATGGCGCAGTCTTGCTGGAAGTCAGCGATGCCGAGGGCATGGAAGGAGCACGTGACCTGGCCAAAAAAATGGAAGCTGAAGGCAAGGGACGCGTACTGGACCAGTTCGCCAATCCTGACAACTACGCCGCCCACTACGAATCCACTGGTCCGGAAATCTGGCGTGATACCCGCGGTACTGTGACTCATTTCATCAGTTCCATGGGAACCACCGGCACCATCATGGGGGTGTCGCGGTATCTCAAGGAAAAGAACCCGGCAGTCCAGATCATCGGCCTGCAGCCATCCGATGGTGCCAAAATTCCTGGCATTCGTCGTTGGCCTGAAGCCTATTTGCCCAAGATCTTTGAGCGTAAGCGCGTCGATCGCATCATCGATATATCCCAGCAGGATGCAGAGCGCACCATGAAGGCGCTCGCCCGTGAAGAAGGTATCTGCTCTGGCGTCTCATCCGGCGGATCGGTTTTTGCCGCCCTCGAATTGTCCCGTACACTGGAGAACGCTGTCATCGTAGCGATCGTCTGTGATCGCGGTGACCGTTATCTCTCCACCGGCGTATTCAGCCGCTAAGGCGCACCCAACCCATGTCCAAGCATATGTCGAAGAAAGCCCGGCAACGGGAACCCGTAGAGTTGTCCATTGATCGACTGAGTCATGAGGGACGTGGCATTGCCTTGCATGAAGGCAAGATAGTGTTTGTTGAACTGGCCTTGCCCGGCGAAAGGGTGATGGCGCGATTCACCGGATTCAAGAGCAACTATGCCGAAGCGATAACCGAAACCGTCCTGCAGGCTTCACCCGACCGTGTGGAGCCACCCTGTCCGCATTACAGCGCCTGTGGTGGATGTTCCCTGCAACACCTGGAGAGTAGCGCACAGCTTGCCTTCAAGGAGCGCATGGTGCATGAAAAATTGTCCCATAGTGCCGGTTTGGCAACTTACGAAAAGCTGCCCGTGATCAGCAGCAGCACCAGTGGTTACCGCCGTAAGGCGCGTCTCGCCGTACGCCATGTTGGCAAGAAAGAAAGAGTGCTGGTCGGATTCCGGGAGCGGCAAAGCGCCTTCATTGCAGACATGCAAAGCTGCACCGTGCTGGACCCTCTGGTCAGCGACTTGTTACCTGCATTGGCTGATCTGGTCCTGGGCATGGAGTGCAAGGCGCATTTGCCCCAAATCGAAGTGGCCGTGGGCGATGCGATGGAAAATCGTCCTTCCCATGCCCTGGTATTCCGTCACCTGATTCCACTTACAGCCAGCGACAGCCTGGGTCTGGAAGCCTTCGGTCAGGCACACGGGATGGATATCTACCTGCAACCCAAGGGGCAGGACTCCGTGCATAAACTCTATCCTGCCGGCACCCCGGATCGCCTTTACTACGAGCAACCTGAGTTCAATCTGGTGTTTGCGTTTCATCCGCTGGATTTCACGCAGGTTAATGCGGTAGTGAACAAGGCCATGGTCAAGAAAGCCCTCGAACTGCTGGAGCCTCAGCAGGATGAAACCGTGCTTGACCTCTTTTGCGGCCTGGGTAACTTCACGTTGCCGCTTGCCACTCGTGCAGCTCACGTGACTGGTGTCGAAGGTGTGGATGCGATGGTAAGTCGCGGGCAGGAAAATGCCGCGCTCAATGGCATTGTGAATGCCACATTCCTTCGTGCCGATCTGACCCGTCCTCCCTCGGAGCATGCCTGGCTGAAACAAGGCTTCGACAAGGTATTGCTTGATCCGCCGCGCTCAGGCGCCCTTGAAGTGTTGCCAGCAGTCATCGCAGCCAAGCCCAAACGTATTGTCTATGTGTCCTGCAGTCCGGCCACCCTCGCCCGCGACACCGAGTACTTGCAGGAACAAGGCTATGTGCTTAAAGCTGCAGGCGCCATGGATATGTTTCCCCATACCAGCCATGTCGAAGCCATGGCGCTGTTTGTTCCCAGGGGAGCATGACCTTGACAAACAAATCCTCAGGCGACGCTCTTCAGAAACTGTTGGCCATCATGGATGCCTTGCGGGATCCGCAGCACGGTTGTCCCTGGGATCTGGAGCAAGACTACTCCACCATCGCCCCCCATACACTGGAAGAAGTGTATGAAGTGATTGATGCGATTGAACAGGGCAGCACTACCCAGCTTGAATCCGAGTTGGGCGATTTGCTGTTTCAGATTGTGTTTTACGCACGCCTGGGAAAGGAGCGTGGAGATTTTGACTTCACCACCATTGTAGAAAGCATTGCCCGAAAGCTGCTGCAGCGTCACCCTCACGTATTTCCGGATGGCTCGATTGAAAGTGCCGGTCAGCCCGCCCAAATTTCGTCTTCCCAGGTGGCTGGCAACTGGGAACGTATCAAACAGACCGAACGTCAGCAGAACAAATCCGTGCCTGTCAGCGTGCTGGATGACGTGCCTCAGGCGCTCGGCGCCTTGCTGAGGGCTGGCAAACTCCAAAAGCGTGCTGCCTCCCAGGGTTTTGACTGGGCGGAAGCGAAAGGCGTAATTGAAAAGCTCCGGGAAGAACTGGCAGAGCTGGAGCAGGCAATTGCCAGCGGGAGCCATCAGGAAACCAGCGCTGAGTTTGGTGACGTCCTGTTTACCATGGTCAATCTGGCCAGACACCTGCGCCTGGATTCGGAAACTGCCCTGCGCAAGGCCAACCGCAAGTTCGAGACCCGCTTCCGGGCAATGGAAAAACTGGTCATGGAATCAGGGAAGGGGCTGCCTGAGTTGGATATCGACGCAATGGAACGGTATTGGCAGCAAGTAAAACAACGAGAATGAAAGCGGAAAGCGCGCTACAGGAATACAAAACTGTCTGCGCTTGAGGCTCCATGATCAACAGTGTAAGGTGAGATGTTGGTGCAAGGAGCTGTCGTTTTGGCAGGCACTTGCGCTAGTGAAATCCAGGAAAACAACAGTAACGAAAGCAGCACTGCAAGGAATGCGGGTTGTGGTCGTCAGCGGAGAAAGAACATGAGAATAATTCTACTTGGGGCACCAGGTGCAGGTAAGGGAACACAGGCTGAGTACCTGCGCGAAAAATTTGGCATCCCCCAAATTTCCACTGGCGACATGCTGCGTGCTGCCGTCAAGGCTGGCACGCCACTTGGTCAGCAGGTGAAGTCGGTGATGGAAAGCGGTGGTTTGGTCACCGACGAAATCATCA
>JBIIWM010000088.1:0-11063 GCA_044338875.1 Pseudohongiellaceae bacterium
GCAATGCCGAGTGAACAATAATAAGAGAGCAGCCGATTGGCTTCTGGAACCACATTCTGGCAGATACGGAATTCTCATGTCCGACCTGCGTGGCTTTACCGCATTGACGGAGCAATACCCCACCCTTACCTTCCTGCCCCTGCTGAACCACCATTTCCAGCAAATGATCGCCATCATCAATGCTTATGGGGGATACATCGACAAGTTCATGGGGGATTCGATACTTGCCCTGTTCGATCTGGAGCAAGATGATGACGCCGCCTACAAGATGCTGTCCTGCGCTATCGACATGCAACTGGCGATGGATAAAGTCAATATCTATGGCAGCACCCTGAACCTGCCCGAAGTATTCATGGGTATCGGCTTGAATGCCGGCACCATTGTCTCCTGCAAACTCGGTTCTGAAATCTACAGCGAACTGACTGTGCTGGGGGAACCGGTCAATGTGGTATCACGCATGTCAGCCTTCGCCCTGCGTGGCCAGGTACTGATCAGTGAAGAGGTCCTGAAATCATGTCCCGACCAGGTGGAAACCGGCGCGGATTTCAACCTGCTGCTCAAGGGCAAGAAAAAAATCATCAAGGTCTTCGAATTGCAGGGCCTGCTCTATCCGGACCGAAAGATCATACCCGCCAGGGAAAATCGCAGGAGTCCGCGCGTGGAAGCGTTTCTGCCGGTGAATTACTACCTCATCGAAAACAAACACATCAGGCCTGCTCCCATCAAGGCTGAAATCACCGACATCTCATACGGCGGCATGCGCATCTTCACCAACCAGGAGCACCACTTGCTGGACGAGATCAAGATCGTGGTACCTTTTGCCGTCGGCGAAGAATCCTCCAGTGACGTCTACGCGAAGGTGCTGTCTTGCACGGCCGAAGACGAACGTACTTTCTGCATCTCGGTGGAATTCAGTTATCTCGACGAGTTTGCCCGCAAGTCCATCAAGACCCTGGTCGACCATCTGGTTTGAATAAAAGCACCAATAATAAAAGCAACTTCACTATTCAAGGGGATCACATGAAACAGCGCTTCAGCAGGACACTGGCCGCAAGCTTGCTTGTGTTCAGTTCAATATCTGCCCAGGCACAGATCGGTTGCGATCGCGCCTGCCTTACCGGTTTTGTGGATGCCTGGTTCTCCGGCCTGCATGCCAACAGTGTGACCGGGGTACCGCTGGCCGCAGATGCAAGAATTTCCCATAACGGAACCCTGGCCACGTTGCAGGACATCTTCTGGGACAGTGCAGATAGCACCATTTATCGTTGGGATCTTGTCAACCAGCGTCTGGGTGATACTGGCACTGAAGCCATCATCCAGAACAGCGATGGCAGCATGACGATGATTGCGCTGCGCCTGAAAGTACAGAACGGGGCCATTACCGAAATTGAGACCATCAAGGCCAACGAGGGCGATGCCGGTGCCTTGTGGGGACCGCACGATTTGCTGGACAAACCGCTGTCGCCGTTCTTGCAACTCAGCATTGCGGAAGCCTCGCGCGATTCCTACTATCGCCTGATCGCGGCGGCTGAAAGTTACTGGCGTGCGTTCCAGACCAACGGTACGGATGCCTATCACCCTGCCGATCTGCTGCCCGACTCCACTCGCTTTGAAAACGGTTTCCAGACCACAGGACTGGTGCGCAATGGCCAGTACCGCGATACGGCCAGCGGTTTCCATCAGGGCGCCTTTCTCGGCCGAAATTTGTGGGATCGGCGTTATCCGGTCGTGGATGAGGAACGCGGCATTGTAATGTCGATGGTGCGCTTCGGCTTGAAGGACGGCATGGAAAGCCAGAGCACAGCGACCACCAACAGCCGCATCGTGGCCGAATTCTTCACCGTGAAAGCCGGCTTGATCCAGGAGATCCATGCCGTGCTGTTCAATGTGGATGAGGACCTGCCGCCGGTATGGGAACCTGAATACAGTCCACCACGGGGTGGCGCTGGCTGGTAACGCCAACTCTATTGAATTTCAAGCAATGGAATGCTCATGCGGACAATATCGCCGTTGCGGTTGACGACCCATGGAGCACCTCATTCACGCCAATGACCCACACACTGTCTTGACACGGACTTGGGCCCAGCATTAATCTTTGATCATGTTTGGCTGAGAAGAAAAGGAGGTGATCCAATGTCTAGTGATATGTGTGGGGTTTCAATGGAAAACGGTGGTTTCTGCAAGGCATGGATTAATCTTCATTCTCAACAGTAACACCTTCTGATCGAATGATTAGGAAGCTCCATTGGAACCTCCAATCACGAAAGGGAGCCTGACGGCTCCCTTTTTTTATTCTGAAAATTCTTTATTTCCTGAAAATTGCAGGCTCCGCCAGCATCAGGCACGGTCCTTGCAAACTCCGTTTATGAAATCGTCTTTTTGCAACCCAACCTGACCAATCTGCATGATTCAGCAGCGTGACCTTGGCACCCTCAGCACAACTCCGGCCCGAACCGAAGTGATGGCGGCTATTCGCCAGGCAAGTCATAAAACCGGTGTCGATTTCAGCTATCTGCTGCATGAGGCCGAAGCGGAAAGCAGTCTCGACCCGAACGCACAAGCGGCCACTTCAAGTGCACGCGGCCTGTACCAGTTTGTCGAAAGTACCTGGCTTGATGTCATCGACAAGCATGGTGGCAAGCACGGCCTGGACGCCGCAGCGATTGCCATCACGCGTAACAGCAAGGGCCAGGCCGTCGTGAATAATGCGCAAAAACGCGCCGAAATCCTCCAGTTGCGTGACGATCCGCGCATTTCTGCACTGATGGCAGCAGAACTCACGAAAGACAATGAAGCACAGCTGGAAAGCAAACTGGGACGCGAGGTTACGCATGCAGAACTCTACATGGCGCATTTCCTCGGTGCCGGTGGTGCCACCCGGTTCCTGGACTCGCACGACAACAATCCTGACATAGAAGCCCAGTACATCGTGCCTGCTGCGGCCCGTGCCAATGAGGCAGTGTTCTTCAAGGGCGGCAAGGCGCTGACCCTCGAACAAGTACTGGCGCGCTTCGAAAACAAGTTTGACCAGCACCCTGCCCTGCAAAGCGTAGGTGTAGCACAGCCACAGGTAAGCGCAACAGCGGCAAACCTTGTCACGGAAGCGGCAACATATGCCGCCCAGCTGACTGAGCCTGCCCTTGCGACTACACTGCCCATGATCTCACTGCCTATGATCTCTCTGCCCATGAACAATCTGCCAACGCCTCATCTGCCAATAGCCCAACTGCACACCGTGGAGTCGAGAGCTGCTTCACTGTTTGCGCTCAGTATCCTGCAGACCCTGAGCATGCCTGGCAAGGACGAGCGTGTCGGCGACTATTCCGGCAACTACTCCAATAACTACTCCGGCAACTACGAGTGGATAGTGTGATTGATCAACACAGGGACTGGCGGGGCTGCAAGGCAGGCTTCTGATAACCCGGAGCCATGTGATAGTGTACGAGACATGAATAATGCATGTCCGGACGCATGAAGGCCGGCAGGGACGTATCGAGATGCCATTGCTGCAGAAACTCAGGGATTTTTTCCGGCGCGACACCTTCGCCGCACCGACGTTGGACTGGCGTGCCAGCCTGCTGCGCAATGGAATCATCGTGGGGGTACTGGCTCTGCTGGTATTGATTACGGTTTCCAGCCTCGTCATCAGCAACGAGCCCGACCTGTTCAATGTGCGCGCCAACAACCAGGCACGCATGACGACCTTGGGCCGCCCTTCCGTACCCGGCGCCATCACCACCAATACAATTATCAAGGTCGCAAGCACACTGCTGGACAAGCGCGGCGGTTACCTGAGCAATGACCTGATGTCGCCCGGAGCCTGGGTCGACAACATGCCCAACTGGGAATTCGGGGTACTGGTGCAGGTACGCGACATCAGCAAGGTGATGCGGGAAAACCTTAGCCGCTCGCAATCACAATCGAAGGAAGACGAGGATCTGATCATTGCCGAACCCGGCTTCAATTTTCCGAACGACAGCTGGATTTTTCCCGCGTCGGAATCCCAGTACCGTGAAGCCATTGAGGCGATGGAGGCCTACCTGCTGCGCCTGAGTGATCCGGAAGATCCGGACGCCCAGTTCTTCACCCGCGCCGACAACCTCAACGCCTGGCTAGGCAACGTGGAATCACGCCTGGGCAGTTTGTCACAGCGCCTGAGTGCCAGCGTAGCGCGCGAGCGCATCGATAGCGGCCTTGCCGAGGATATTACTGCCAACGCCACACCCGTAATGCGGGAATTAATGGTGCAGACACCCTGGCACCAGACCGATGACATATTTTATGAAGCCAGAGGGGCAGCCTGGGCGCTACTGCATTTGCTGCGGGCAATCCAGGTGGATTTCCACGATGTACTGGTGAACAAGAATGCAGATGTGAGTGTGGAACAGATCATTCGTGAACTGGAGGCCACCCAGAGTTTCATCTACAGCCCTATCATTCTCAACGGTGACGGCTTTGGCTATATTGCCAATCATTCGCTGGTAATGGCTTCTTACATTTCCCGTGCCAATGCCGCGATCATCGACCTGCGCTCTCTTTTGCAACAAGGTTGAGGCAAGTGGATTGAGGCAAGTGGATTGAGGCAAGTAGAAAGTCGCTTGACTTCCATCAATGCTCACAAGGTGTTGCAAGGTTATTCTTGGAAGGTCAAGATTTGCCAACCAAACCAATCAATGAGGTATGCATGACCATCGAAAAACACGACCTGGTGCACGAATTTCCTGAAATGCGTGAAAAGATCCATCAGCTCAAAACCAGCAACCATCATTTCGCCAAACTGTTCGCCGAGTACCATGATCTTGATCACGAAGTGCATCGTATCGAAGACGGGGTCGAGAACCCCTCCGACGCTTATCTGGAAACACGCAAGAAGACGCGCCTGAATCTGAAAGACCAACTCTACCGGATGTTGAAAGAAGCCTGACCGCGCCACTTTACTGGCAGCACTCCCTGCTCCAACTGCGGGGAGTTGCTTCCCTTCCTGCCAGCCGCCTTCACTGTTGGCCTACCAGGTCTCAACACTTCCCCGCAACCAATCGACCTCAGTCGACTGATCCAGCTCGCGGTATTTGCGCATCTGATAACTGAATTGCGGCACTGCAGCAGCAAACTGACGCATCTGGGCTTTCGTCAGCACCAGCAAACTGCAATCGCTTTCCGGCTTGAAGGAACCGGTCAACGCTTCAGCAAAAGGCCGGCAACCAAATTCGTGCCCGACAGTCACCTCTGCGCCATTGAAGCTGGCGGTACCCTCAATCAGCAAATACCAGGCATCGCCCCATAAATCCATGACACTGCCCGGCGCCAGATGTTCTACCTCTGCATAATGCGCGATGCGTTCAAGCACAGTGGACAACAGTTTGCAGAACTGCGGCAGCTGCCGTAATTGCAACCGCAATTGCCAGCGGGCAAGCAATTTCCTGCGGTGCTTTTCGCTGGTAATGAAAGCGTTGAAGGTATCCTCGGAAAAAACACAGACGGTGACGGCTGAGGCCGCTACTACACTGGCATTGCGTTTGCGCGTACCCGTGATGATCGCCATTTCGCCGATGATTTCGCCAGCCTGCAACTGGGTGACTATGTTGATGTCCTGGCCATCGCAGGTTACCACTTCACAGTAGCCGGTCAGGATCAGGAAAACATGACCCCGGGTTTTCGCCTCCTGCACAATGATCACATCACCCGCGTTGTATCGCCTGATCTCTTCCTCCGCCAGAATGCTGCGCGCCCAGCGGTTGGAGAACTGCTCCCCCAGCCATTGGGACAGATAGTGGCTCATATGCGAGTGGTAAATGCCGGCATCGCCTTCCAGCACGATATAGCGCTTGCCGCAGCTGGCCATTGAGAATGTTGTATTGAAACGGTTGGCGAGATGTTCTACATGCACGAACACCACGCGTTCGGCATCGGAATGCAGTGCATCCGCCGGATCGCCATGAATCGCACCGGCACCACCGTCTGCCACCAACAAATCGTGGCGCTGTGTATAGATATCCTGCAGCCTGGCATGAGTTGCCTCGCTCACCACGCCCGCATCCGTCATCTGCCGAATGGCACTCATGGCGGCATTGTCACCAATGACACAAATCGACTTGCGCGTGCCTTTGTAATGAGTGGCAAAAGTGGCGCCTATAGTGGGAATGCTGTGCACAGTAATGTGCGGGGTAATCTCCAGTCCGTAATAATTGATGGTTGCTCCCGGCACCACCTCCACCAGCGAAAAATACTCTTCGATGATTTCGCGCTTCCAGTCCAGATGGCAACTGAGTTTCTCCATCGCCATGTGATAGATCTCGCGTGTCGTGATCACATCCACCCTTCTTGGCATCAGGATCAGCGGGAACAACGCACAATGATCGTCATGCAAGTGGGTCAGGAACACGGCAGAAATCTGGTTCTTGGAGATGCCGCGCGCATAAAGGTGCTTGTCGAGATAGGGTATCGAATCGATCAGGATGTAATCGCCGTTGTAACACAGCGCCAGTCCTGTGCAAGGTTCGTTGGCGGTGAAACCCGACGCGCTGCCCAGTATCTCCAGCCCCAGTTTCACCAGCTCGCGTGGCACAAAGTCGTGCTGCAAGGGATAAGGCGGATTGATTGTGTGATCTTCGTTGAGATCCACCATTACAGTTGAATCAGCATGGCTGATTTCATATTTGTCGGGACCGCAGTGCCTGATGCAGAAGTGGCCGGTATCCACCTTCCCATCCTGGAATGGCAGCAAGTTGAAGAAACTTTCGATTTGCCGGATGTTGCCGCTTCCATCCTTCAATGCAAGATAACGTGCCGCAGACAACCACTCCTTCTGCAAGCTTTCCGGCGTGCCCAGCGTTTGCAGTTCAAGCTCGGAAGGACCCAGCAAGGTAAGGCGCAGCAAGCGCAGCACGCGTGAAATCGCATCCGGAAAACCCACCAGATTCAGTCGCTTGCCGTCCTGCAGGGGAGTGCCCATGAATAGAAAGTAATAGAGCGGAAATTCCAGATTATTGAGGAGTGAACCGTCCTTTTCCCTGGTATCAGTGAGCACCAGCGTGTCAAAGCCCTGGATTTTTTCCAGTAACAGGCCTTTCAGCACCTCGGGGGGCTGGCCTATCAAAATGGACTCTTGGCTGTCGCGGACGACTCTGCTGCCATCTGCAGGTTTGATGATTTCGAGGGGGGTCATGGGTACTGCCTTGTGTCCTGACTGAATGAATTCCATTGTTTGTATCAAATAGCGCTTGCCAGGATTATAGGTAATACTCCTGAAATGTGTCTCTGCGCTTTCAAATATCAAATATTTGAAGTAAATAACGTTTTCGAAACAGTCAGTGGTTACCAGGTCACCCAAAAATGCCTTATTCCACCTTGCGAAAATTCACTTGTGGCACCTTGCTGGCCTGCTTGCCAACGCTGTCGTTTGCCCAATGGTTTAGCGATGCTGGCATCGAAGTGCTGGTCAATGACAATCTCAGCCGTTCCGCTCGGGACGGGGCTGAAGATACCGGAGTCAGCGCCCGTGCCAGTGGGGGCTATCACTGGCAGACTGGCGATTATACCGGCGTTTCGGTGCTGGGCTCGATTCAAAAGAACGTGTGGGAGTCCTGGAGTGGCATGAATAGTCTCAAGGCCGGTTTGGGGATACAACTGCGCCACAAGTTCGGTATCGGGGAAACCATGCCGGTGCTCAATCTGCAGCTGGGCGTGGACCAGCAGCATTACAACATCGCGGTGCGTGATGCTGACGTTTACACGGCTGGCCTCAGTGTGTCGAAGCGCTTCACCCCGGCCCTGCAACTCAGCCTCGGCGCCAGCCATGAACGCAGTGATGGCGACCATGAACAAGGCTTGCCCGCTTTCGGCATGTGGCCGGCCAAATCGGGCAAGGTCTGGGATTACTCGGCCTGGACGCTGTCGTTGCAAGGAGAGCTCGACCTCAATGAAGCCAGTTGGCTGAATGCAGCCCTCCAATACCGTGACGGTGATGTCGTCTCTACCGGAATCGTCTACGCAGGCAATGTTGCCTCCCTGGCAAGCACCTATGATCCGGCATTTGGACTGCACGCTGTAGCGTATCGCCTGGATGCACGCACCCAAATCTATACACTTGATTACAACCGGGCACTGTGGCGCAGCTCCACCTGGTATGCAGGAGCCGAGTACCAAACATCAAGGACGAGCAGTGGCATCGACTACAAGGCGGGTATTTTGCGTACCGGCTTCATCCATGCTTTCTGAGGCGGAATATACCAATGAATTTTAACTTCAGAACCGCTGTACTTTCCGCCACCGCTGTACTTTCCGCCACCGCTGCACTTTCCGCCACCGCTGCACTTTCCGCCACCGCTGCACTTTCCGCCACCTCTGCACTTTCCGCCACCGCTGCACACTTCCCCACGCTTGCGTCCACCTTCAAGGCGGGCTTGTTGCTTGTCGTTCTTACCATCGGCCCTGGCTGCCTGGCAGCTACGCTAAACCTCACACTTACCGATCAACACGGTACTCCGGTGGAAGATGCCGTGATGTATGTGCGCAGTATAGATGGCAGCATTCCACCCAGTTCACCCATGCAGGTCGATGTCGACCAGATCGATGAAGCCTTCGTACCACATGTGAGGGCTGCCACGGCAGGCTCGCTGGTGAACTTCCCCAATTCGGATCATGTGCGCCATCATGTGTACTCGTTTTCCAAAGCCAAGACCTTCGAAGTACCGCTTTACAGCGGCGTGCCGTCCGCACCGACACTGTTCGACCAGGCGGGACTGGTGACGCTTGGCTGCAACATCCATGACCATATGCTGGGTTATATCCTGATCCTTGATACGCCGTACTTCAGCGAGATTCGTGCAGGCAAGGGCAGCATCGCCACCCTGCCAGCCGGTGAGCTTGTCGTGGAAATCTGGCATCCGCGCCTGCTCGACGCCGGGGTAATCACGCAACTGCTGCAGGCAACAGCAGACGCTGAACTGAACCTGGAGCTGCAAGTAACGCTGAGACCTGAACGCATGGTGCGGCGTGCCCCCCGGCGCAGCGGCAGTCGCTACTAGACCAGACGCTGACAAACCATGGTGTAACCGATGCCCCTGCATTTCCGCCATTTCCAGACCCGCCTGCTGGTCTTCCTGCTGGGGCCGCTACTTTTGGTACTCACAGCGGTTTATGGCGCGGTAAGTCACACCTACACCAACAATGCCTACAACCTGATCACGCGCGATCTGGAGCAGAGCGTCTCCAATTTCGAAACGGCCATTGCTGACCGCAACGAGATCCTCGCCAACGCCGGTGATGCGCTGTCTCGTGATTTCGCGTTCAAGCAAGCACTCGATACCGGCGACCGCGCCACCATCCTGTCGGCGATGGACAACCTGCTGGGCCGTTTGCTGGTCGCCGATTTCATTGCGCTCACCAATGCCAACAATGACACTGTCATCGCCTCGACCTTGCACCCACAACAGACCGAATTTCCCGCGCCGTGGTCTGCGCTGGACGCCCTTGCCGCTGCGCTGGACAAGCAAGGGGAATACCCGGAAGCCGCTGATGTCCTGGTCATTGACGGGCGCCCCTTCCATACCAGTGTGCTGCCTTATTTCAATCCGGAGCTGGAAAACTGGGTAACGCTCGGCTTTGAAATCGGACGTGATTTCACCTATGACTTCAAGCAAACAGTCTCGGCTGAAGTGACGGTGCTGTTCCAGGCTAAAACCGGTTGGCAAATCAGTGCCTCCACCCTGCCAGCGCCCATGCAGGCCGACCTGCTGACGCAGTTCAACCACAAGCTGGAAGGTAACCTGAACAGTATCCTGACCTTGGGAGGCGAAGACTACGTGACCCTCGCCAGCCCAATCAGCAGTGACGGCCGCAGCGTCGAGGTACTGCTGCAGCGCTCGCTGCTCGCTGAACTGCAGCCGTTTGAAGCATTGCGCATGTTGCTGCTGCAAATATTTGCCGTTGGATTGGCGTTGGCGCTCGCAGCGGTAACACTGGTTTCACGCACCGTAACGCGGCCGGTACGCTCTCTCGCAGAGGGCGTGCGTCGTATTGCCACCGGGGACTACACACAAAGGGTGCAACTCTCCACTCATGACGAAATCGGGGAACTGGCGGAAGCCTTCAATGGCATGGCCGTCGGCCTGGCCGAAAAGGAAAAAGTACGCGCCCTTCTCGGCAAGGTAGTGTCGCCTGAAATTGCCAACGAACTGCTGAGCAAGAAGGTTGAACTCGGCGGCGAAGAACGCGATGTCACTATCCTGTTTTCGGATGTGCGCGGATTCACAGCGCTATGCGAAGGCCAGTCACCACGGCAGATCCTGAGCCTGCTCAATGAGTACTTCTCGGCCATTACCGCCGTGATCGAAGCGCAGGGTGGCGTCGTTGACAAATTCATCGGTGATGCCGTGATGGCGCTATTCGGCGCGCCACTGCAACAGGGGGATGCACCAGCACGTGCGGTACGGGCGGCACTGCACATGTTTTCCGCGCTGGGTACCCTCAACGAGGCCTTCATTGTACGCGGCCTGAGTCCGATCAGTATCGGCGTCGGCATCAACAGCGACCGTGTCGTGGTCGGCAACATGGGCTCGAATACGCGACTGAATTACACAGCGATTGGCGACGGCGTCAATCTTGCATCGCGCCTGGAAGGCTTGACCAAATATTACGGTGCCAACATCATTGTCAGTGAACACACCTGCTTGCTGGCACCGGATTTCATTTACCTCGAACTCGACAAGGTGCGCGTGAAAGGCAAGCAGGCACCGGTACGCATTTTTGAACCACTGCTGCCGGCGGCTGAAACCACCGGACAGGTGCAGGAAGCCAGCGCGGTCTTTCAGCAATTCCTGTCGGCATATTACTCAGGCGCTTTTACCCAGGCGGCAAGCTTGTTGCAGCAGTTTGAGGCTGGCAGCTTGAACAAACCGGCACTGGTAAAACTCTACCGTGAACGCTTGCAGCACTTTGCATCCCAGCCGCCCGCAGGCTGGGATGGTGTCAGTACCTTCACCGACAAATAAGCCCTGCGCCTTAAGTCCGGGCATCCACGGTCGCAACATCGATTAGCCCCGCACACGCAGATTCAACGCAAT
>JBIIWM010000300.1:0-3167 GCA_044338875.1 Pseudohongiellaceae bacterium
GCGCCCCAGATAGTCGAGAATCGGGCGCGCTTCTTCTTCCTTGAGTCCCTGAATGCCTTGGGCGTAGATTTGGTCCACATAGAGACTCTTGCGGCCGGTTTCTGGATGGGTGCGTACCAGCGGATGGAAGTTGCCCTTGATGATTTGCTGCTGTTCCTTCATCGCGATCTGCATGTCGCCCACGATCGGTTCACCATTTTCGTCTTTGCGCACGGTAAGTCGGATCGCTTCGCGTGCCGACATGTGCACGCGCATGCCAGCCAGCAACTGCTTCATGCCTTCGCTCAGGAAATCGTAGGCAACTTCGGTATTGCTCCACCAGGTATCACCGCCGTAAGGGGGTACATCCTTGCCATACAACATGCTTACAGACGGGGGGCGCGCCAGGAACGGAGAATCGGTGTGCCAGCCTTCGCCGAATACCCGGTCCACCACGGTAACAGCTTCCTTCACGAGCTTTTGCACATTGGGATGTCCAGGGCTGCCCTTGGTATAGGCATCGGTACCGAACTCGCCAAAGCGCAGCGTCAGGTTTTCCTGGTCTTCCAGCGTCATCTTCTGGTCTCGAAAATAGACCATCTTGTAATGGTAGAGGGCGGATTTTACCTGGGCTAACTGCTCGTCTGGCATGCTGGCCAGGTTAACGCCTCTAATTTCCGCGCCCATGGAACTGGCGAGCGGAATCGTCTTGATCAGGGTGTAGCCGTTGGCGGTATCGTCGAACCAGGAAAGAGGATAGAGCTGCATGGGTTATACCTGTTTTTTGTCGTACTGCTGTTTCTGGACAGTCCGCAGGATAATACCCCAGCATTCCACACTTGATAAGCACACAGATTTTCGATGTTCCCAACCCCTTGAATCGCAGCAATTCGACCGTTTGCAAGCGCTCCACCCATTGCTTGTACTACAATCCCGCGATACCCATGCAACCCGGATTGGAGGCGTGTATGAAAAGAACCGTTATTGGAGCCTTGCTGGCAGGAGTACTGTTGCTTGGAGCAGGCGTGTTTTATGTTTTCAGTAACCTGAACTCCCTGGTGAAGCAGGTTATTGAAACCGCTGGTACCGCTTCCATGGGAACCAGGGTCAGTGTGGAATCAGTCGAGCTCAAGCTTGCTGAGGGTACCGCTTCCATCCATGGGTTTGCCGTTGCCAATCCCCAGGGTTTCAGTAACGCCAGCATGCTTGCTATCGAAGAGCTCAGTGTCACGCTCGATCTGCAGAATACCAGTCCGGAAAGCATCGCGATTGTTTCTGTCATCGCCCGTAATCCGCAGCTCCTGTATGAAAGTCGCGACAATACCAGCAACCTTGATGTGGTGAACCAGCGCATGGGCAGCTCCCCGTATCAGGCAAGCAGCGAGGCATCCGCACCCCCTGTGCAACTGAGTATCGATAATTTGCAGATTGAAAAGATACGGGCAGCATTGAATTCCGACCTGCTGCAGGAACCCGTGGATGTGATCCTGGGAGACATTGTGCTGAAGGATCTGCAGGGTACCCCTGAGGATCTCGCAAAGAAAATTGCAGATCCCTTGATCCGGCAACTGGCTATAAATGCTGCAACCGCACTGGTTACTGCCACTTCGGCCTATCTGCGTGAAAATGCGGGGCAACTGGGCGAGCAGCTACTGGAAGAAGCAACCCAGCAACGAGAGAACCTCGAAGACAAACTGAGGACAAGCCTTGATGGCAGCCTGGAAGACGGCCTCGACGAAGGGATCAATAAAGATGTACGAGAAGGCTTGGGTGATTTGCTGAAACGCGACTGAGCGTGACGCTGCCTACCGCAATTCAGGAATGCATTATGCGCAAAGATCACAACACTCCCGCCGGCACTCTGCATACCCTGTGGCTCGACAGCAAATTGCTGCAGGATTCCTTTCTCGGCGATCCTGCCCGGCGACGCATTGATGTCTATGTACCGTATGCCCATAGCGGTGCAGGCCTGCCATTGCTGGTGGATGTGGTCGGCTTTCTCGCGGGTGGTCCAGTCCACAGCAATTGGAAGAATTTTGGTGAGAACCTGCCCGAACGACTCGATCGCCTGATTGCGGCCGGTGACATGCCACCTGTGGTAGTGGCCATGCCTGACTGCTTTACCAAGCTCGGGGGTAACCAATACATCAACAGCTCCGTGCTGGGTCCTTGGGCTGATGTCCTGATACAGGAAGTAGTGCCCTTGGTAGAACAGACCTGGCACTGCGGCGGTAACGGCAAACGCGGCATTTTCGGCAAAAGCTCTGGCGGTTATGGCGCCATCACGCATGCCTTGCTCTATCCCGACTTTTGGTCCGCTTGTGCCTGCCATTCCGGCGACATGGGTTTCGAGAATGTGTATTTGCCGGAGTTTCCAAGTGTGTTGCGCGCACTCGCCTGCCATGACATGAGCATCGAACACTGGCTGCGCGACTTTTATGGCAAGCTCAAGCAGAAGGGTGGTGATCTGCATATCCTGCTGATGCTGGCAATGTGCGCCAGTTTTGATCCTGATCCTTCTGCCTTCATGGGGATACGCTTGCCGGTGGATGCCTATACCTGTGAGCTGATTCCGGAGCGTTGGCACACCTGGCTGCGTTGGGATCCGTTGCATATTGCGGCAGAGCAGGCCTCTGGCATGAAAAAACTGAAAGCCCTGTACTTTGATTGCGGCAGCTCGGACCAGTACAACCTGCTATATGGCAACCGGCGTTTACATCTGCTGCTGGAGCAAAAGCAGGTTTTCCATGTCTATGAGGAATTCAGGGATGACCACACTTCCACCGATTACCGCATGGATCGTAGCCTTCCAATGTTGGCCAAGGCGTTGCAGTCCTGACGATTCGGGTGTGTTATCACCAGGAGTTGTTCGACCTGCTCAAGGTCAGCTTGGCTACCGCTCCAGTTGCGTCATATTCAACCGTGACGCTTTGCACGTCCACAGTTTCACGTTCATAGCTGGTGAAGATGTGGGAAGGGCTGTATTAATGCTTTCATCCGTGATGTCAGCCAGCAGAAGTGGCCCTTCATGCTTGTCTGCCAATTCGCCACCTGGTGCATAGAAGCCCGGCTAATGGTTGAGGGAGTAGCAACCGCTTAACACCGCAGTCAATGCCAGAGACATCAATAAAGCCTTCTTGTTTTTCAAATTACCCCCTCGGGATTTAATGAGCCTTTAAGTGTGGAGT
>JBIIWM010000301.1:0-3151 GCA_044338875.1 Pseudohongiellaceae bacterium
TTCCGGTTTTATTTCTGCCTCCTGCTTTTGCGGATCTGGCGTCGATCTAAACAGGAATAATGAGGACCAAGGCAGTAAACGACGAGATGAAAAAAGGCAACAATTGAAGATTCAATCGTCTTGCTCACCCAGATAATTGTGGTTGTAGGTTTCTGCGCCCATCTGTTCAACCTGCTGGTCAATCATGGCGTCCATGGCGGCCAGCAACGGGGAATATTTTTCCTGGTCTCGTTCAAGGCTGCCCAGCACTGCACACACTGCCTCCAGGCTGCTGCAATAACCCGCTTCTGGTTCCCGCCGGATGCGGTAACGGGAGGGTGCTTGCAGGGCTACACTGATACGGGGCAGCGATTGTAGCCATGGTGAGGTGAGCAGCAAGCGACGACTTTTCCTCCAGCTGGCATCCAGCAACAACAGCGGGCGCGCAGCAACTTGCACTGGATCGAGTTGTGCCACCACGCTACTTTGCGAGCCCGGATAAATCAGCAGTGCAGTAGCGAGTTCTGCCAGCAGGTCTGCCTGGAGCGTGATCTCCACAGGCGCATCGGTGACCGTATGAAGCTGGCACTGGCGCAGGCCCAGCATGGCGATACCCGCCGTGTTGAGGGCATGCGCTTGTTCTTGCCGGTGCTGCAGGATGTGGACGGGCCAGTGATTGTCGATGCGTTGCAGGGGCAGCGCAGCACATATGCACACCGACAGCGGGCGCAGGCAGCGCTTGCAGCAGGGTCGCTTCACTTCATGGGGAAATCCGGGAGTTGTTGTCATGGCTCAATTTTACCGGGAACCCGGCTAACAACAATCCACACCTGCGTTGCCCTTGACGAGGTGAGCACGTATTCTTGGGTTCTTGCTGGCCAAATGCTGAATACCTGCCCCATGGTTGCCGAACATACTGATGTGCGTACCGGTTTGGGACTCAAGGAGATCAAACGCGATTTCCTCGACAACCTGTTCTATCTGCAGGCGCGCTTCCCGGAAGTGGCCAACATCAATGATTTCTATCAGGCCCTTTCCTATACCGTACGTGACCGCCTGCTCGAACATTGGGTGCGCAGTGCACGCATGTTCAAGAATACGGCCGCGCGCACCGTGTGCTATTTCTCCGCCGAGTACATGCTGGGTCCGCAGCTGGGTGCCAATTTGATGAGCCTGGGCATCACGGCCCAGGTGCGGCAGGCCATGAGGGAACTGGGCGTGGATTACGACGCCCTGCTTGAATACGAACCGGAGCCGGGACTCGGCAATGGAGGTCTCGGCCGCCTTGCCGCCTGCTTCATGGACTCCCTGGCAACATTGCGCATACCCGCCATTGGTTACGGTATTCGCTATGAGTTCGGCATTTTCCGGCAGGAAATCCATGAGGGTTGGCAGGTCGAATGTTCGGATCGCTGGCTGGCCAATGGCAATCCCTGGGAAATCCGGCGTCCCACCATCATTTTCGATGTCAATTTCGGTGGGCACACCGAGCACTATACCGACGACGACGGCCGTTACCGGGTGCGGTGGCTGCCTGCGCAACAGGTACGCGGCGTCGCCTACGACACGCCAATACTGGGCTACCGGGTCGGCAGTGCCAACCTGTTGCGCCTGTGGGTGGCCGAGGCGGTTGAGTC
Source organism: Pseudohongiellaceae bacterium (assembly GCA_044338875.1). Classification (GTDB taxonomy): domain Bacteria; phylum Pseudomonadota; class Gammaproteobacteria; order Pseudomonadales; family Pseudohongiellaceae; genus CAILUG01. Next base: position 1,617 of record JBIIWM010000301.1, read on the forward strand.
GTTCGATCTGGCTGCTTTCAACATTGGTGACTACTACGGTGCGGTGGCCGACAAGATCAGTTCGGAAGTCATCACCAAGGTGCTGTATCCCAATGATGAACCGGCAGCCGGCAAGGCGCTGCGCTTGTCACAGCAATACCTGATGGTCTCCTGTTCGCTCCGCGACATGATCAGGATCCACCTGCAGGTACCGGGCAAGACGCTGCATGACCTCGACGAAAAATATGCGGTGCAATTGAATGATACGCATCCGGCACTGGCGATTCCCGAGTTGATGCGCATCCTGCTCGATGACCATTTGTTGCCCTGGGATGATGCGTGGGAAATCACCACGAAGATGTTCAGTTTTACCAACCACACACTGCTGCCGGAGGCGCAGGAACTCTGGCCGCTGCCTTTGTTCCGCAAAATGCTGCCGCGCCATGCCGAACTCGTATTTGAAATCAATTACCGCTTTCTGAACGATGTGCGCCTGCGCTATCCCAGTGCCCATGATCGGGTCTCGCATCTGTCATTGATTGACGAGTACGGGGAAAAATCCCTGCGCATGGCGAATCTCGCCTGTGTGGGATCCCATGCGATCAATGGGGTATCTGCCCTGCACACCGACTTGCTCAAGCGCTCGTTGCTGCATGATTTCTACGATCTGTGGCCCGAAAAATTCAGCAACAAGACCAATGGCGTAACGCCGCGCCGCTTCCTGCAGCTCGACAATCCTGCGCTGAGCCAACTCATCACGGACAACCTGGGTGACGAGTGGACACGCAACCTCGACGAACTCAGGAAGCTGGAACCGTTGGCAACCGACAGCGCCTTCCAGCAGGAATGGGCAGCGGTAAAACGCAACAACAAGGCGCGTCTGGCCGATCGGGTACGACGCGATTCCGGCATTATCCTGGATCCGGATTGGCTATTCGATATCCATGTGAAACGCATCCATGAGTACAAGCGCCAGCACCTGAATGTGCTGCACATCGTCAGCCGCTACCTGAGCCTTAAGCAGGGGAAGGTAACGGACCCGGTGCCGCGCGTGTTCCTGTTCGGTGGCAAGGCTGCGCCCGGTTACCACAAGGCCAAGCTCATCATCAAACTGATCAACTCGGTCGCAGAGGTCATCAATCGCGACCCCGATGTGAACCAGTACATGCACGTGGCGTATCTGCCCAACTTCTGTGTCAAGGAGGCCCAGTTCATTTATCCGGCAGCAGACCTGTCCGAGCAGATCTCCGTGGCCGGCAAGGAAGCTTCCGGTACCGGCATCATGAAGCTGGCGATGAATGGAGCCCTGACGATCGGCACGCGCGATGGCGCCAATCTCGAAGTACGGGATGAAGTAGGCAAGGACAATTTTTTCCAGTTCGGCATGGATGTGGATGAGGTTCACGCGCTGCTGGGCAAAGGGTACCACCCCAGGGATATGGTGGAGTTGAACAGTGCTTTGCGCAGCGCGCTGGACCTGATCGCCAACGGCCATTTCTCTGGTGGCAACAGCGGGCTGTTCCGCCCGCTGACCGACAGCCTGCTCAACCACGACA
>JBIIWM010000089.1:0-10956 GCA_044338875.1 Pseudohongiellaceae bacterium
CTGGCGATCAGGGTGAGTGTGATACCAGCCAGGAGCAGCAGCCAGGCAGATAGTTGTTTGACCCACTGCAACTGCATACGGGCTTATCCCCACCTTAAAGTGGGACAGATGGTACCACTGTAAAGAAACGGCGCAATGCTTGTTCACTCTGGCCGTCAATCCAGCCCTCAATGCGGCCTTCAATCCTGGAACAGGTCGAGCAGCCAGATTGTGCCTGATGACCTAGTGCCTGGTGACCTAGTGCTTGGTGATGCGGTCCAGCGTGCCCATCGCAAACGCCGAGACTACGAAGGTCAGATGGATTATCACGTACCACATGATGTAGTCCTGATCGACATTTTGCAGGTTCATGAACATGCGCAGCAGGTGGATCGATGATATCGCCACGATACTGGCAGCTACTTTCATCTTCAGGGAGGAAGCGTCCATCTTGCCGAGCCACTTCAACTGGCTGCTGTCACCCTTGGTGTCGAGCTCGGATACGAAGTTCTCGTAGCCACTGAGCATCACCATTACCAGCAAGCCCCCGACCAGCGAAATATCCACCAGTGACAATACGATCAACACCACATCGGCTTCCGACGCGTCCAGAATAATGGCGAACAAGTGCCAGGCTTCCCGGAAAAAGGTGATGGCCAATGCGATGAGCGCCAGGCTCAGGCCAAGGTAGATCGGCGCGAGCAACCAGCGCGAACGCACCATCAGGTTTTCAATGATTCTTTCCATGCAGTTGCGGCTCCGGCAGCAGTAAACAGCTGCCAGTATACCGGAGTGGTTTGTTTAATTCCTTCTCCGCATCCTTACCAGGCCTTGTTGCAACTCTCTGTAAAAGCCCTTCAATTTTTTTCCCACAATTAACGTTCATTTGCCTGTTTCTTAAAACTCGAAAGCTACAGTGCCCTCCGCCTGCAAAGGCAATACAACAATGCAATAACCATCATCCAGGCACGCCGGCCTCAAGTCGACGGCATTAAAGAGAGAATCACCATGAGAGCTTTCACCTTGAGTCCTATGGACAGGTATCGCAGCAAAACACTAAGCATGGTCATCGCAGCCATTTTGGCCGGACCTGCACTGGCCCAGGAGCAGGATGAACCCGCCACCAAAAAACCCCAGCCCGCCGGCATCGAGGAGATCCTGGTAGAAGGCCAGCCAGTGCAAGCAGGTGTATCGGAACTCGCCATTGACGTCGCCCGTTTCGGCACCCAGGTGCAGGTGATCTCGTCGGAAGAAATCGCCACTGGCGGCTTTACCAACTTTGGTGAACTGGCAGCAGGCCTGATCCGCGGTGCCAACATAGGTTACTCACCGGACGAAGGCGAATTTACCATCCGTATCGACGGCGGGACCGACCGGGACACCCTGTTGCTGCTTGATGGCGTGCCCACCTTCGACCGCGGTACGCCACTGGAAAGCCTGTGGGGCGCCACCGCGCTTGACCCGCGCATGATCGAAAATGTCGAAATCTTCCGTGGCGGCCAAAGCCTGTACTTTGGTGGCAACGGCGGTCTGGGCGTGGTCAATGCCATCTACAAGCGTCCCGAAATGGGCGATGAAGTGCACGGTGAAGTTGGTGTCTATGCTGGTGATTTCAAGACCCGTGAAATGTACGGCAACGTCACGACGCCGCTGTTTGGTACCAGCAACCACTACCTGATGTTCTTTGGCCGCTCCTACGAAACGGATGCGCATGAAATCTTCAGCAAGGAAGCCTACGTAGACAACGTGCTGGCTCTGGGTGGCAAGCATGATTTCCCGTATAGCTACAACTCGATTGGCGTCAAATACCTGTGGGCCATCGACGACGATACCGAATTTCGCGCAGGCTACCAGTGGAACACGATTGATTTCGAGGATTCCTTCCCGAACTACACCGTACTAACCCCGAACAAAACCGACTTCCCAATGCTGGAAAGCTCTTTCAAGACGACTTTCAGCGACACTCTCAGCTATGAAGCCGAGGCTTATTTCACTGATCCGCGCTTGAAAAATACCGAGTTCGTGGCGCGTGTATGCGGGATTCCACGCTTGCAGGATCTGCCGGCTGATATGCGCACCCTGGCAACCAGCAAGGGAATTACCGCATTCAAGACAGCTGCCCAGTTCGAAGCCTTCGCCGCCACCGTACCTGGCCTGCCGGCCGGTTGCGTTACCTCCCCGTATTCGATCGTTGGTGCCTCCAATTCCACGATCAATTCTGCTTCGGGCATCTATGTCGATGCGACCGGCAAACCCTACGGCACGCTCGGCAATCCCTTCCCGATCGGCGCACCGATGGGCTATGCCATAGAAAGCATTTCGCAGGGCTTGCGTGCCCCGGTCAAAGGCACCGGTGACCCGGACCAGGCCACTGCCGGTTACATCGACTTGGGCTTCAACAATCGCCTGAAGTATCTGGTGAACGACAACGTGGAAGCAATCGTCGGCTTCCAGAACATCACCTATATGGACAATTCCGATGACGTCTACGGCATGCGTGACAGCTCTGTGCGCAGCAACGGCTTTTACGGTGAGTTGCGCCTGACGACCGACTTCGCGCTGCCGACCAACCTTTCACTGGCAGGCCGCCACGATCTCAACAGCGCCTACGAAGACCAGTCGATCTGGAAATATGGCATACGTCAGCAATTGCCGCGTGGTTTCTACGCCCGCTCCAATGGCGGCACCTCGTACAGCCAGCCTACGTTGAGCGAGGCCGGCTTCATCCTGAACCGTGTGACAAACCCGAATCTGGAGACCCAGCAGGTCGAAACCTACAGCTATGGCCTGGGTGTGGATGGCGATTTCATGGACGGTACGTTCAACGTCGAGGTCGGTTATTTCGATACCACCATCGACAACCAGTTCGGCAATTCTGCGCTGCGCAACGTCTGTATCAACTACCCAGGTGTACGTCCACAAGACATCAACCCGAACATCATCGTGCCCACCGAGTTCTGCCAATTCGCGCTGGCCAACGGTCTGCCAGACAGCTCCACGGCATCGTTCAACCTGAAAACTGCCCAGGATATTTCCGGCATGACGCTGGATATCGCCTTCGACTTCGACAAGTGGCAGATGGACTTTAGCTTCACTGACATGGAATCACTGGAACCCAACCCGCTTTACAACCAGAAGGCACTGCTGGCAGGCACCGGTGCTGCCCAAAGCTTCATCGTGCCTGGTGATGCCGGCAGCCAGCCCTCGAGACAGTCAGGCGAGCGCGCCGAGTGGTCCGCGTCGATGTTGCTGACCTATACACCAAGCGAGCGCTGGGTCTTTGCGTTGAACAACAAATGGCAGGGACCTGAATGGAACTGGGCACCTACCGGCGCAGCACGTCTGGTTGATGCTGGCGGCAACCGTACCGTGTCTGATGTCGATTTCGGCAACTACATGGTCATCAACGGTTCCGTGCAATACCTGATGGGCCAGGATCTGGAACACCGCTTCATGCTGCGTGTGGTGAATATGTTGGATGAAACCTACTTCGAGCGCGGCGGTTTCGGCAACCAGGCATATTCGCGTGCCGGTGCCCGTGGCGAACTCGGCCAGAACGACAGCGCGTACTACTACCCCTACGGCTGGAACGGCAAACCGCGTTCCTTCTGGGTGCAGTACGAATACAACTTCTGAGACAGGACATGCTGATGAGATTTTCCAGAAAGATCCTGGCTGCCGCAGTAATGACCACGGTCATTGCCGGCTGTAACAGGAATTCAGACACGACAGACATTTCCCAAGCGCAAACCACGCCTGCTGCTGCACCAGCCGAGCAACAGGTGGCGCAACCAGCTCCAGCGGCTGCCATCGATTTCGACGGCAGCCCACGCTGGTGGAAAGGCAACACCCATGCCCATACCTGGTGGAGCGATGGCGACACACCACCGGAATTGATCGCGAAGTGGTACAAGGATGAAGGCTACCAGTTCCTGGTGCTGAGCGACCACAACACGTTCCAGCAGGGCGTCAAATGGTATCCGATCGACGAGCCACCACGTCCACTGGACCAGGTGCAGGCTGCCTATGCAGAGTATGTGGAAAAGTTCAGCAGCAACTGGATGGAACTGCGTACCGTGGACGGCAAGCGTGAAGTGAAACTGAAAACCCTGGAAGAGTTCCGCCACCTGTTCGAAGAACCCGAGCGCTTCATTTTCATCAAGGGCGAAGAAATCACTGATGGCCTGAATCGGCATCATGTGCACATGAACGGCATCAACCTTGTTGAACACATCGAGCCTGCCCATGGTGACAGCGTACCTGAAATCATCCAGAGCAATCTGGACCAGGTGGTGGCGCAGGGTGAACAGTATGGCAAGCCCACACTGGTACACCTTAACCATCCAAACTTTCATTATTCACAAACTGCCGAAGACTTGTTCTTGCTCGACCACAAGCCTGGAGACGGCTTCTTCGAAATGTACAACGGTCACTCCGGTGTCAATAACCATGGGGACGAGCGGCATGAAAGCACTGAACGCATGTGGGACATCGTGCTGTCGAAACGTCTGGGTGAATTCAAACGCAGCGTGATCTACGGTGTCGCCACGGACGATGCCCATGTGTACCAGAAATGGGGCGTGGGCAATGTCAATCCAGGTCGTGGATGGATGATGGTACGGGCCGACTGGCTGACTCCGGACAAGATTACCGAAGCAGTCAAGCGTGGCGACTTCTACAACAGCACAGGCATTACCCTGAAGTCCCTGGATTTCACTGATGCCCGTATCGATGTCGAAATCGAAGCGGAACCCGGTGTCAGCTACCGGGTCGAGTTTGTCGGGACGCTGCAGGATACCGATCTGGCAAGTAGCAGTTTCACGGATGAGCCCCATGAGCATGAAGGAAATACCGACCATCAGCACCAGACCATCTATCGTTACAGCGACAAGATTGGCCAGGTGCTGAAGACCGTTGAGGGCAGCAGTGCCAGCTACGAGATACAGGGCAACGAGATCTATGTACGTGCCAGGATCATCTCGGACCGCTTGCACCCTAACCCCTACGCTGCAGAGGACGTGGAAATGGCCTGGACCCAGCCCTTGGTGGTAATGAAGAACGATTCGGAGCACTAGGCAACATTCCGGGTATCGTTTTTTTCACAGCAGGACAGACCATGCAAGCAAGGTCTGTCCTGCACCCTCCTTGCAGTTTCGCTGCTGCCTTGTAGCTACCCCCCCTTTCCAAACTATACCAACCTGCACATAATTTGAGGGCAATACCCGTGCGCAAGGTCATCATGACCGTGCTTCATGCTTTGTTTGAAGCTGCTTGCAAGTTGCAAGATGAGGGCCACAAAAATGACGAAGACCACCCCACAGCAGCCCATTTGCGATGCTGCTACTCATGCCAATCTGTTGCTTGAATTGTTGGCCTTGCGCAACCACATGCAGCAAGCCGTGGAAATGAACCGTGCACTATTGGCCAGCGTCCATCCCGAACAGAGACCGGGTGCCATCAACCTGCTGCAGTACCTGGCCTTTCGTGCCCGTGATATACGCACATTGCAAGACCAGCTGCATGTACTGGGCCTGAGCAGCCTGGCCAGTTCCGAGAGCCATATCGCGGCACAAGTCGAGCAAGTGCTGCAGCGGCTGTGCTGGCAAGCCCCAGACAAAGCCACAGCGCCAGTGTGTAGCTACCAACAAGGCAAGGACTTTCTTGAGGCCCACACCAACCGCTTGTTCGGTCGCCGCCAGGGGTCTGGCGTCAATCACATCATGATTACCCTGGACGACAGCTCTGGAGGCAACACCAAGCTGCTGTGTGCTGCCATGCAGAAAGGCATGGACATCGCCAGGATAAACTGTGCCCATGACGACCCCGAAACCTGGTCAAGCTGGATCGCGAACGTGCGTACTGCCGGGACGCAAACCGGTACGACCTGCAAGATCTACATGGACCTGCCCGGACCCAAGATGCGCATGCAAATCCTTGCAGGCGCTGGCAAGAAAGGACGTATTCGCATCAAGCCCGGCGATGAAATTCGCCTGCTGGAAGCCGGAGAACAGCCAGACAAGCACGTCAAGACCATGGCCTGCCAGGAACCGGGAATCGTGCTTCAGCTTCAGGATGGCAACAAGGTATTGGTCGACGACGGCAAATACAGTGGTGAAATCAAACGCAGGGGTTCAGAAACCTGGCTGCTGATCACCCATGTAACAGGCAAGAAGCCACGCCTGGAAGCAGACAAGGGCATCAACTTCCCCTGTGCAAGCTTGAGGGTGCCGGTCATTACCCAAACCGATGCGGGTATCCTGCCTTTCATTGCCGCCCACGCAGACATGATGGGCTGCAGTTTTATCCGCTCAGCCGAGGATGTGGCAATTTTGCGCGAGGCACTCGCTGCCTATGCGCAACAGCCCGACCTGATCCTGAAAATCGAAACGCCCGAAGCAATGCTCCATTTGCCTGAATTGCTGCTGGAAGCGATGAAGAATCGGAGTTGTGGCGTGATGATCGCGCGTGGCGATCTGGCCGTAGAACTGGGCTTTAGCCAGTTGAGCGATGTGCAGGACAAGATCCTGTGGTTATGCGAAGCCGCCCATGTGCCAGTGATATGGGCGACTCAGGTACTGGAGAATCTCAACAAGACAGGACTGGCTACACGCTCGGAAGTGACCGATGCCGCACATGCCTGCAAGGCCGAGTGCGTGATGTTGAACAAGGGTGAGTTCCTGCTGGAAACGCTGGATACCTTGCAGGAAATCCTGCATCTGACTGACAGCCATCGCCACAAGAAGCGCTATACGCTGCGGCCACTTGCGGTAGCGAAGGAGTTCTTCCAACGCCATCCGCCCAGCAGCAGCGAAGGTTGACACCAAGACAGTCATGTCACGATGCAGGACGATGAGATCAGTTCTGGATCGCGACGATCTGCAGTTCGACACGACGGTTCTGTGCACGTCCTTCTTCCGTGTCATTGGATGCAATCGGCTGGTCTGGGCCCATGCCCTGCGAGATCAGGCGGTTCTGGTCCACGCCATGCGAGGCCAGATAGTTGGTAACACTCTGGGCACGACGATTGGAAAGATTGTAGTTGTAATCCGCAGACCCGGTGGAATCAGTATGGCCATTGATCGTCATACGCGTGTCCTTGAACTTTGCAAGCACCTGCGCCACAGAATCGAGCACCGGGTAAAACTCGCCGCGAATCGCAAATTCGTTGGTATTGAAGGTCACGTTGCCGGGCATGATCAGATTCAGTTGATCACCGTTGCGCTGCACCTGCACACCAGTGCCTTCCAGCTCCTGGCGCAATTCCGCTTCCTGCACATCCATATAGGCGCCGACGCCGGCACCGATCGCACCGCAACCAAGCGCAGCATTACGGGCACGCTGGCCACTTTCAGCTGCGCCAATCAAGCCACACACCACACTGCCGATGGCGCCAAATTTCACCGCCTTGCTGGTCTGTTGTTCCCCGGTGTAGGGATTGATGGTGCTGCAGGCACCCAGCAACACGCTGAGGCCGAGCACACCGATTGATTTAAGGGCTTTTGTATTCCGCATAAATTTTCTCCTTCATTAAAAAGTACGAATCTGGTTCAAACCGTCATGGTCATTCTGGTCCACGCCAATGATGCCTGCAAGTGTGAAACAACGGACTGATGAAGTTTGCAGTATCGGATTCAAGTGCAATTTATTCCCAGTTCAGGTTCATAAATGGAAATCAGGGTAATCGAATTGTTATTACAGGGTAATGCCTGATGTAACCAAGCATACCGAAGCCTATACATTTCATATCAGGTAAGGCTGCCAACAGTCACCAACTTCAAACCGTAGGGGAAAGCAAAAAGACAAATGACTTTCAAACTACTGCTCGCCATGACGGACAGCACGCTCTGTCCTCCGCTTGAAGCAGCGCTGAGCAAGTCAGGCTTTGAAGTTTTCCTGGCTGCAAACAGCGCAGAGGCGCTCCAATTGATCAATATGGAGAGGCCTGCGTACATTATTCTCGACAGCATGCTCCAGGAAACCGGCGGCATGCGTCTTTGCAAGATTATCCGTGCCAGTCCAGAGATGCTGGGAACGCGGATCATCATTATTGGAGAAACAGGGGATACGGCTGAACGGATTCGTGCGCTCGAAGCTGGAGCCGACGATTATGTGGCCAGGCCAGTTGCCATCGAAGAAATGCTCACGAAACTTGCCACCTTGCAGGGACATCAATCAAAAACCCAGGCAACCCGAATCCTGCAGGCCGGAACCATCAAAATGGTGCCGGAGGAATGGGCAGTGTATGTAGAGGGAACTCCCGTCGATTTGACGGAAAAGGAATACCGGCTTCTGCATGAACTGATGCAGGTGAAAGGCAGGGTGTTGACACGGGAATCATTGCTCGAAAGAGTCTGGGGGCACCAGAAGGGCTTCAACCTGGAAACCCGTACGGTGGATGTGCACATGAGTCGCTTGCGTAACAAGCTGGGGCGGTCAGCGAACAATATCGTTACGGTGCGCAATATAGGCTACCGGATCAATCTGGCACCTGAGTGGCTGGAACAATAGAAAAATTCCGGCAGGCTATGTTCCGGGTAGCAGTAAGACAGTACAAACACCAGGTCTTGAACTTGTGTAGCCTAGCCATTTATGACTTCAGGAATCATGAACCACTTGCCTGATGAAACCTCCTGCACTGGAAACCTGCAGCCTGGACATATTGTCCCTCCGATGCGCTTCCACCATCGGAATGGTCAGATTCAAGCCCCTGGTAATATCGGGAAGCGAAAAATCATCGACCATATGTTGCAGGATTTGCCTCTCTGTAGGGGTCAGGAGGCTTCCGATCATTTTGAAAGGCTGGGATGATTTGATAACAAGATCAGCGACATCAGGACTCAGGTAGGTTTTCCCCAAATCGAGCTCACGCAAGGCCACCAAAAGTTCATTGGCAACCCTTGCCTTGTTAACGAAAGCCTTGATCCCGTTACGGAAGGCTTCCAGCACTGCGGTATCGTCCCTGAAGATCGCCAGGACCATTACATCAGTGGGAAGCTCACGCTTGCGAATTGCCTTGGCCATTTTGAAACCATTCAGAAGCGGGGTGTTTATATCAAGTACGAGCACATGTGGTTCTTTTTCATGAACTAGACGCAGTGCTTCTATACCGTCTGCACACTCTCCAACCAATTCATGACCGGCGTTTTCCAGCAAATGGCGAAGTGCCTTGCGGAATTCGAATTGGGGATCTGTCAATATGATTTTCAATTTGCCTCCTGAGCAAATACAGAAAAATACTTAAACCTGGATCATTCCGCGGCGTACCGCATAGCGCACAAGAGACGCAACATTATGTATGTTCAGCCGTTGCATGATATGGGAGCGATGTGATTCAGCGGTTTTTACGCTCAGATTCAGCAGTGCAGCAATGTCCTTGGTGGTTTTGCCTTCTGCAATCAATTGCAGCACCTGACGTTCACGGCAAGTCAGCAATTCAGTGCGCTGTTCCTGTTTGGAGATCAGAGACCTGACAACAGTTCCCGAGATTTTTGGACTCAGGTAGATCGCCCCTTTCATTACCTCCATGATCGCGTTGATCAGGTCCGTACTGGCCTGGGTTTTCAGAACATAACCGCGTATGCCGCATTTCAATGCTTCGAGAGCATAAATTTCATCGTCATACATCGTCAGCATCACTACCTGTGTGTGGGGTGATTGCTTGTGTATTTCCTGGGCTGCATCTACGCCATTGAGCAGGGGCATGGCGAAATCAAGAATAGCCACGGAGGGATTCAGTTGCCGTGCAAGACGTATGGCATCATGGCCATTGTCTGCTTCAGCCACCACATTGAAATCATTGCTTTCAAGCAAAGCCTTGATGCCTTGCCTGAACATCAGATGATCGTCTGCTATAAGTACGGTTTTCTTCAATTCCATATTCATAACGGTATCTCCACATGAAGCTCTGTACCCTTGCCGCTCCGGGAGTAGATTCGGAAATCTCCTCCTTGCGCGGCGACACGTTCCTTAATTCCTACCAAACCAAGTCCGTCAAAAACTGCAGAATTGGAGTCAGGGACCTTGAACCCGTTGCCGTTATCCGTGACGGTACAGTGGACAATTCCTTGATCCTTCCAAAGATTTACATGTACAAATGACGCTTTGGCATGCCGAACGACATTTGAAAGCGCCTCTTGCACAACCCGGTACAAAACAGTTTCAAGTGCTTTTGGAAGCGATTCTTCTATGCTTCCTGTTACAGCCACACCAAGGCCTGAACGTTTCCTGACACCATCAGCAAGTACCTGCAAGCCAGGCATAAGACCAAACTGATCAAGGATTAGCGGTCTTAATTCGTGTGAGAGCTTTCGCAATTGCTCGCACACCTCATCCAGTTTTCTTATTACACCATCAATTTTTTTTACAGTATTTTCGGGTGCATCCCGGGCAATCTCGGCAAGGTCAAGATAAATGACTGCTAGCATTTGAGCGGATTCATCGTGAAGCCTGTGGGCGATGCGCTTTGCCACTTCCTCGTGGACATCGTACAACTTGAGGAGTGCCCTGTTCCCGACTCCAACGCCAGAAGCAAGTGATTTGTGCTTAATGCCAGTTACTTCTGGCAATGCCTTTCCTCCATCAGGTTCCATTGCATCCATTCCAGATCCGCCATCTATCGTTGAATTAATGGCTGGCAAAAAACAAAGCTGGTGCATATTTTGTGCACAATTCGTTGAATTATCTGCTGACTGCATAAATCCTCCGTTGGCTTCATAAATACGTTACAAAGTAACGTATATTTCGCGGTCGAGTATTAACCACTTTGTTCTATTACTCTGTGCGAAAGCGAACATTGGAAAATATATCTAAAGCAAAAGCAGAAATTCAAGTCTTACTCACCGCAACCATAAAGTTGCGACGACACTGGTTCCTTCGCCTTCATGACTTCGGATAACAAACTCATCCACCATGTCCCTGACTCCTGAAAGCCCTAATCCAAGCCCGCCAGACGTCGAATATCCACTTTTCATTGCAGTT
>JBIIWM010000302.1:0-3134 GCA_044338875.1 Pseudohongiellaceae bacterium
GTCGGTGGCGTCCAAGGGGCGCTTGCCTGTCACGGATGCCCGCATGACCCGCTTCATGATCAGCCTGGAGCAGGGCGTAGAGCTGGTCTGGCACGCGTTTGAAGACATGATTGGCGGTGAAATCTATGTCAAGAAGATTCCGTCGATGAAGATCACCGATATTGCCGAGGCGGTTGCACCAGGAGCTCCTCACGACATCATTGGCATCCGTCCCGGTGAAAAACTGCATGAACAAATGATCGGCTTCGAAGATGCACCCTATACCTACGAGTACCCGGAGCATTTCAAGATACTGCCTGCCATCCACAACTGGAGCAACGACCCAAAACGCATCAATGGTGGACGCAAGGTCGCAGAAGATTTCATTTACAGTTCAGACAACAACACGGAATGGATGAGTGTTGCGGGTTTGCAGGAATGGATTGTCCAGAATCGTGAAAAACCCGGGGAGCTTTGACAAGTTGTGATTCCCTACGGACGACAAGACATCAATGACGCAGATATCCAGGCGGTAGTGGATGTGCTGCGTTCGGATTGGTTGACCCAGGGTCCTGTGGTGCCGGCGTTTGAGCAGGCACTTGCTGCGTACTGCCGTGTTGCTCATGCCGTTGCGGTCAACAGTGCTACCAGTGCCTTGCATCTTGCGTGTCTGGCTTTGGATGTAGGTCCCGGTGATTACGTGTGGACTACTCCAATTACTTTTGTTGCCAGTGCCAATTGCGCGCTTTATTGCGGCGCGGAAGTGGATTTCGTGGATATTGATCCCCGCACTTGTAATCTGTCAGTGGCATTGTTGGAGCAAAAACTGATTGCCAGCGAACGCAGCGGCAAGCTGCCCAAGGTGGTAATCCCCGTACATCTTGGCGGTCAATCCTGCGAAATGGCCGCTATCCAAATCCTTGCACAACGTTACGGCTTCCGCGTCATCGAGGATGCCTCCCATGCAATTGGCGGGAGTTACCTGGGTCAACCAGTGGGAACTTGCCGCTACAGCGACATTACCGTATTCAGTTTCCATCCGGTCAAGATCATCACCACTGCTGAAGGCGGAATGGCTGTGACCAATGATCCACAATTGGCTGCGCGACTGGGTTTGTTGCGCAGCCATGGGATTACACGTGATCCAGCCGAAATGACCAAACCTTCAGAGGGCCCCTGGTACTACCAGCAGATCGAATTGGGCTACAACTACCGGATGACCGATGTGCAGGCGGCGCTGGGACTCAGCCAGATGACGCGTCTGGATGAGTTTGTGGGTCGCAGGCAGGAATTGGCCCTGCGCTATGATGCGGCCTTGAAGGGCTTGCCACTCACGATAGTTGAGCAGCATCCGGATGCCAACTCTGCACGACATCTGTATCTGGTTCGGTTACACACGGTGTTGTCAGGCAAATCCTATCGCCAGATCTTCGAAGAACTGCGCGCAGCGGGGATCGGTGTAAACCTGCATTACATCCCGGTACACACACAGCCGTATTACCAGGCGCTGGGCTTCGTCAATGGCGACTTTCCGGAAGCCGAGCGCTATGGCAGCGAAGCACTGAGCTTGCCGTTGTTTCCGACACTGGATCAAGCTGGGCAAAACCAGGTAATTGACACCTTGACCCGGGTGCTGGACAGATGAGGCTGGCAATTATTCCCGCGCGCGGTGGCAGCAAGCGTATTCCTCACAAAAACATCCGCCCCTTTTGCGGCAAACCCATGCTGGCATGGTCGATAGAGGCAGCCTTGCAGAGTGATTGTTTCGATCGCGTCATGGTTTCCACTGACGCGCCTGAAATCGCCGGGCTTGCGGTACAGCTTGGGGCAGAAGTGCCCTTCATCAGGCCGGCTACGCTCGCGGATGATTACACTGGCACCATTCCGGTCATCCAGCATGCAATAGAGTGGTTTCAGCAAGCAGGTGAAGCTCCGACTGAGGTATGTTGCTTGTATGCGACAGCACCCTTTGTGAACGCTGCCGACTTGCAAGCTGGACTACAGTTGCTGCTGCAAAGTGGCAGTGACTATGCATTCACCGTGGCGCGTTATCCTTTTCCGATTCAACGTGCGCTGCGCATGACTGCTGACGGCCGGGTTCTTATGTTTCAGCCGGAACACTTCAATACACGCTCCCAGGACCTGGAGCCTGCGTTTCATGATGCCGGACAGTTTTACTGGGGCAGGGCAGACGCCTGGCAGGCTGGCAAGCCACTCTTTGCGGAAGGCTCCTGTCCAATCCTGTTGCCTGCACACAGGGTGCAGGATATTGATACGGAAGAGGACTGGATACGTGCCGAACTTATGTTCAAGGTCTTGCAGATGCAAACTCCGCCAGCGGACACAACTATTCTAAAGGGACACTTGAGATGACCTACAACACTGCACAGGAAGAGTTTTGGGCCGGTGCATTCGGTGACGATTATCTGTGTCGTAACCAGAGCGACTCTTTGCTGGCGGCGAACCTGAACCTGTTCTCCAGAGCACTGCGTAGTGCGCAAAGACCGGAGACTTGCATTGAATTCGGTGCCAATATCGGCATGAACCTGCGTGCCTTGCAGTTGCTCTTTCCCGGACAGCAACAACATGCCGTTGAGATAAATCCGCAAGCGTTCAGTGAGTTGTCAAAGGTGATTCCGCCAACGCATGCCTGGCAAGGAGCCATTGCAGATTTCGAAGTAGAACGAAACTGGGAACTGGTGTTGATCAAGGGCGTACTCATCCATGTCAATCCGGAACAATTGTCCGTGGTATACGACAAGCTGGTAGCAGCCACAAGTCGGTATCTGCTGGTTGCCGAATATTACAATCCGGTCCCGGTCGCCATTTCCTATCGCGGGCACAATGAGCGGTTGTTCAAACGCGATTTCGCCGGTGAATTGCTGGATCGGTATCCAACCTTGTCCTTGCTGGATTACGGGTTCATCTATCATCGTGACCAGAATTTTCCGCAAGATGACGTCAACTGGTTTTTGCTGGAAAAACACAGTGCCTGACATCGAGGTCACCGGAAGTGCCTGAACCCCTGTTTGTCGTTTTTCGCACCGACGCAGCCTTGCACATCGGCAATGGCCACTTGATGCGTTGCCTGACACTGGCAGACGCGCTGAGAGACAGCGGCAATAACTGTCACTTTGTTTGCCGCCAGCAGCCCG
>JBIIWM010000303.1:0-3125 GCA_044338875.1 Pseudohongiellaceae bacterium
GGAAGCAATCCAGTGCTTCCTGAGCCCGGCACACTACCGGTTCGTTCTCATTGAAAGAAGTGTTGAGTACCATCGGTACACCAGTGAGATCACGAAACGCCGAAATCAGGCGATGGTACCGCGGGTTAGTATCAGCACTGACTGTCTGCAAGCGCCCGGAACCGTCGACATGGGTAACCGCAGGAATGCGCGCGCAATGTTCTGCACGGATCTGGAAAACCTGCATCATGAAGGGGACCTCACCATCCTGTTCAAACCACTGTGAGACAGCTTCACGAAGTACCGAGGGCGCAAACGGACGGAAAGATTCGCGCCGTTTAATTTTCAGGTTGAGGATATCTTTCATGTCAGCGCGACGCGGATCACCCAGGATGGAGCGATTGCCGAGGGCGCGGGGACCCCATTCCATGCGGCCCTGGAACCAGCCAATCACCTGCCCTTCAGCAATCGCGGCTGCAGTGCGTTGGCACAGCGAATTTTCATCGGTCACAAGCTCGACACTGCAAGCTGCTGCGTGCAGTTCTACAGCACGTTCCTGCAGCAGGGCGCTAATCTCATCCGCACTGGCTTGAGGCCCCCAATAGGCATGTTCCATATGCCAGCGTTGTTTGCCACCCAGCTGATGCCAGACACTGAAGGCCGCACCAATCGCACCGCCAGCATCACCGGCAGCTGATTGTACGTAGACCTGCGTGAACGGGGTTTTCAGGGCAATCTTGCCGTTGGCAACCGAGTTCATGCCACAACCTCCTGCTATTGCTATTGCATCAAGTGGGTACTTGGCATGCAAGGTATTGAGCAGATGAAAGAACGCTTCTTCATACATGGCTTGTATCGAGCGCGCCATATTCTTGTGCTGTTGTGTCAGTGGCTCATCCTTGCCGCGAGCGGGTCCCAACAAGTCAAGCAATGCGGGAGAGTAAAGGATGCCTACCGCAGGGATGCCGTTTTCCCATTCATAGTCGATTTTTTCGCGATGGTGGCGAAAATATTTCAGCTCGAGTTTGAAGCTGCCATCATCCTGCAAGCGGACAATTTTTCGCAGCTGCTCGAGATATACCGGCTCGCCATAAGGCGCCAGTCCCATGATCTTGTATTCATCGCCGTAGTGCGGAAATCCGAGAAACTGGGTAAGTGCCTGGTAAAAAATGCCAAGTGAATGTGGAAAATGCACACGGCCGGCAACGTCAATTGTCGTCCCCCGCCCTACGCCCCAGGCGGCGCTGGCAAAATCGCCGAAGCCATCAACCGACACCACTACTGCAGACTCGAACGGCGAAACATGGAACGCAGAGGAAAGATGCGCCAGATGATGTTCCACCGCATGCAAGCGGCCATTGAAATTCTGTCCCGGGAACGCTTGCTCCAGTAATGTGTCGATACCGCTGCGACGTTGCTTGTTGCGCAAACGGTCCAGCACCAGCCCCACATCCGGTCGCTTGGTCAGCGTGTACCAGACCTTGCGGCCAAAACTGGCATGCGGATCCTGGTTGATCGCCACATGCCCGACTTGCTCCAGCGTAATGCCGGCATCTGCCAGGCACCACGCTATCGCTTGCGAGGGAAAGCCGGCCCAGTGTTTGATGCGGCGAAAGCGCTCTTCTTCTGCCGCGGCGACAAGCACACCATCGTGTAGCAGGCAGGCCGAGGAATCGCCATGGAAGGCGTTGATGCCGAGGATGTAAGTCACTGCCGTATTCCTTGCCGGTTGTTTATCAAGCAGATTGTGCTGACATGGTGTGAATGTTCAAGTGTTTCATTTGCCTGCAAACCTGACTTGATGCTCTTCCAGCAAAGTACGTATCCGTCCCACCAGCGGCAGTTCCTGCACCTGTACTGCTGCGGCAGATTGCAGGCGCAAGGCATCAGCCACAGCAGTAGCCAACAAGCTGGTGTCCTCACAGAGGACAATCCTGCCCAAGCGGGCCAGTTCGCGTGCAAACTCTGCCTGATGGTCATCAACATGTTCGCCCAAAACCGCCTGGCGTGGCACTACCACGGGTACTTTGCCGGCACGGACTGCGTGAATTATTGATCCTGCGCCGGCATGCAGGATCAACAGGCTTGCATCGGCAACGTGCTGCGCGAACTCTTCCATGCTGACAAACGCCGTGGATTGACAGTACTGGCTGGAAAAACCATCAGTAGCCCCGTACTGCACCAACACTGGTTGTGGCAGCGACTGCGCCAATGCAGAAACCGCCTGCAACAGCCTCGGAAAGGGCTGGGTAGCATTACCAACCGAGACAAAGGTACTCACAGCAAGGGCCCCACGCAGACACCCTTGGGAAAATACCTTGCCAGTGAAGGCCATTGATAGAAAAAATCATGCGCCAATGGGTACATCATTCTTCCGGTCAATGAGGGCTTGTCGATTCGGGTAATTGTTTCAACAAACACCACACGTGTACCAAACAGGTAACGTCCTACCAGCGCAAATGGCACCGCCGGACCCGCACCTGTACTCAGGATCAATGTTGGTCGTTCTCGTCTCAGGATCACATAGGCTTCCCAGAAATTGAGCAAGGTCTTCCAGTCACGTTCCGAGTGTGTGATGTGGAATGTCTTGCCCAGCATGTCCGCTGGCAGTTTCGCCTTGTCGTTCAGCACGTAGAAATGCTCATAATCTCTGTAGGCAGGCAACAGGCAACGCACCTCGGTAAGATGTCCGCCGCAAGAGCTTACTATGCAGATTTTTGCCGACATTATTGCCCAGCCTGCTTTTGCGCTTTCCTGAAGACAAACGCATGCACGTTCCCAACGTGCTCGTCATAGTCAATTAATTGGAGCTGGTTGAGTGCTCCCCATGCCTCGATTTCTTCACGGGTATGGAACGTGGCCTGTGGCGTAATAATGTAGTCGTAGAAGAAGTTCTTCGCGCCGCGCCACGTGCGCTTGCCCCTGGACTTGATCAGGTGCACAAGGTAATACAGCGGCAGCACTGTTGTGTAGATCAGGGCTTTGCCCCAGCCGCTCTGCTCCAGCCAGCGCATGGGTCGTCCCAGGCAGGTATAAAGGTAGTAGTAATAACGTCTGCGCCGATAAACACCCAGATACAGCAACCCGTCAGCACGCAGGATACGGGCAAGTTCGCAAAACGAGCGGTAGGCGTCGGGAGTATGGTG
>JBIIWM010000090.1:0-10865 GCA_044338875.1 Pseudohongiellaceae bacterium
GAACATACAGCCTCCTTGTCCAGCGTTTAACTGCCGCAGGCAGCCCTGTCCCAGGAATATTTTGCGCAAGTAGCAAGTTTCGGGCAGTAACAGGCCTGTTTTGAATCAAGACTCACAGGTACTTTGCATTCAATGAAATCCACCTTTGCTTTTTTATAGCATCAACCGCCGGTACTGGCATGTGATGTGCCGCAAACAGTGACAACTCTCCTGCGAAGGCAAGAAACTATAACGATAGGTAGCTATAGCGATTGGCAGCTATGGCGAAAGCCCCAACGTAGGGACTACACTTTAAAACCCGTCCCGCACTGCACAATCACGGAAGCAGTCTTCCCTTGAGTATCACCCACTTCCCCATCCATGAGGTTTTACCTGCCATTGGGCAGGCGCTGGCTTCACACACGCGCCTCGTGCTGGAAGCCCCGCCGGGTGCTGGCAAGACCACACAGGTTCCGATAGCCCTGCTGCAACAAGATTGGTGTGCCGGCAAGAAAATCCTGATGCTGGAACCGCGCCGCGTGGCCGCGCGCGCGGCGGCTACCTTCATGGCGCAGCAGTTGGGCGAGAAAGTGGGGGCGACCGTGGGCTATCGCATTCGCTTTGAGAACAAGGTGAGTGCGGCGACACGAGTGGAAGTCGTCACAGAAGGCATCCTGACACGCATGCTGCAGGACGACCCCCTGCTGGAAAACGTGGCGGCGATCCTCTTCGATGAATTTCACGAGCGCCATCTGGCCGGCGACCTGGGCCTGGCACTGGCGCTTGATGTACAAGGCGGGGTGCGTGAGGATCTGCGCATCGTGCTCATGTCAGCCACTCTCGACGGGGAGCGACTTGCCGCCTTCCTTGCGGCCGAACGCATTACCAGTGCCGGCCGGGCGTATCCGGTGACGCTGGATTATTTCCCGCCCAAGCGCGAGGAGGCCCTGGCGTTGCAGGTGAAGCGCTGCGTGGAACAGGCACTGCGGCAACACGCCGGGGATATCCTGGTGTTTCTGCCGGGGCAGCGTGAAATCTCGGATGTGTCCAAACTGTTGAGAGGCTCCGTGCTTGCGGAGTGCAACCTGGTCCAGCTGTTCGGCGAAATGCCAATCGAAACACAAAGTGCTGCGCTGGCACCGGATCCGGATGGCAAGCGGCGCATCATTCTCGCGACCAACATTGCAGAATCCTCGGTAACCTTGCCGGGTGTGCGCGTGGTAATCGACTCCGGTCTTGCGCGCGAACCACGCTTTGATCCCAACTCGGGATTTTCGCGCTTGCAGACAGTCTATATTTCACAAGCCTCGGCCGACCAGCGCATGGGACGTGCCGGTCGCGTGGCCGAAGGAGCGTGTTATCGACTGTGGAACAAGGAACAACGCCTGGACATCGCGCGTACTCCGGAAATCAACAACGTCGATCTCGCCGGACTCGCGCTGGAACTGGCCGCCTGGGGCAGCAGTGACCTGCGCTTTGTCGATGCCCCGCCCCCCGGTACGCTGGCGGCAGCGAAAGATTTGCTGCAACGTCTGGGCGCACTTGATAGCCAGTACCGTATTACGACACTCGGTACAAAACTGCTAACGCTGGGAACCCATCCGCGGCTGGCGGCAATGCTGCTGTGCGCCCGCAATTCTGAAGAAAAAAGCCTTGCCTGTGATCTTGCCGCATTGATTGAAGCACGCGATCCACTCACAGGCTATCGTGGCGATGACTGGCAAAGCCGCTGGCTCGCGTTGCGGGAACCAGGAAATCAAGGGGGTCAGAGTAACTTGATCGCCAAGATACATAGGAAACCTGGCGATGCGGAGGATCAAGTTACTCTGACCCCCTTGATTTTTCCCCACTTGATTTCACGCGCCGCGTTAAGCAGCATCGCGCAAGCGGCCACACAATGGCGCAAGCGGGTACAGTGCGAGGTCGTGGCGGCCAGCGCGAGTGCACGCCAGCTCGGTGATGTATTGATGCATGCCTTTCCTGACCGCATCGCGCGCCAGCATCCTGACAATCGCCTGCGTTACCAACTAAGCAATGGCCGTATAGCGCGCCTGTATGAAGACAGCGCTTTGATCGGAGAACCCTGGCTGGTCGTCAGCGAGCTGCGCTTCGACCACAAGGACAGCCTGGTGGTGCGTGCCGCGCCGCTGGACGAGAATCGCTTGCGCGAAGACTTTCCTCAGCGCTTTGTCGAGGAAGATATCGTGCGCTGGGACGACAAAAGCCGTTCCCTGGTTTCGCGGCGCGAAACCCGCTTTGACCAGATCGTGCTGTCCTCGAAACCCGCCGGCAAGGTGGATCCGGAACGCGCCGCGAGCGCGCTGACCGCCGCAGTCGCCGAGTACGGGTTGGCATGTTTGCCTTGGTCAGAAAAAGTGCAGCAGTGGCGCATCCGCGTAAATTGCCTGCGCGCATGGATGCCGGAATTGAATTTGCCTGACCTGGGCGACAGCGCCCTGCTGGCCGCGCGCGAGCAGTGGCTCAAACCGGCGTTCTCCGGCAAGACGCGCCTCGATGCCCTCAATGCAGAAGAGCTTTCCAACGCAGTGAATGCGCTCCTTGATTGGAACACCCAGCAGTTGATCGAAAAGGAAGCGCCCACGCGCATACTGGTTCCTTCCGGGCTCGAGCGGACGATTGAATATGCAGAAGGCGCTTCACCCGTGCTGGCGGTAAAGCTGCAGGAGTTGTTTGGATTGGCCGAAACACCGCGTATCGCAGGCGGACGTATTCCACTGACGCTGCATCTGCTCTCGCCCGGGGGCAAGCCGCTGCAGATTACTCAGGATCTGAAAAGCTTCTGGGAACGCACTTATCCGGAAGTGAAAAAGGAAATGAAGGGACGCTACCCCAAACATCCATGGCCGGACGACCCCTGGAGCGCGATTGCCACGCATCGCGCCAAACCCCGCGGAACTTGATATCTTTTATTCGGGAATTTCGTCGACATCGATCTGGCCACTCATGCGGCGAGTGAAGTGCGACCAGCACATGCCAAGGGCGAGCAAGGCAGCGAGCAGGATTTCAATGACCCACTGCATCGCCGTCACATTACTGGCATTGAGTACGCCCCAGTAAATCAGCAGCCACAAAATACAGCCGAGTACCGCTGCGGAGGCCACGATGCCAATAAAGCCCAGCGAATTCAGCGTAGCACTGATATAGACGCCCCAGCCGATCAACAGCAACAGGCCTGCAATGACAAAATAGGGCGTCAGCTCAAGATGATCCTTGATCCAATGCACATAGGAATATCCGGTGGGATTGTAGGTCAGCAACACCAGCAACAAGGCAAACATGAAGCGCAGTGCGATTCCGGTACCAGTGAGTTTCATCGGTTTTTCCTTGCTGATTAAGCTGCTTTTACCCGGCCTTCTACATACAGCCAGCTGCCCTTCACGCGATGGAACAGCGCCAGTTCATGGTGGATCAGATCGGGGCCATCCGCAGTTTCACTGAAGATTGCCTTGAACTCGACAAGACCACGGTCACCTTTCTGTTCATTGCGGATCAGTTCCAGCCCCTTCCAGGTGTAGGTGTCATTGGTGACATCGACAATGTTGATGGTCTTCGCTGACACGGGATGCCAGGTACGGACCAGGAATTCCCGGTGCTTGCCGGCCCCCAGCGCATAGGCACAATAGCGTGCCCGGACCAGTTGTTTCACGGTCCTGGCTTTGTCTTTCAGTGCATGCAGCGGTCCGCAGCAAAGATCGTAGGGTTTTCCGCTACCACAGGGGCAGCTATCAAGTTTGGTCATGGGCTTGGACTGTCTTTCTCATGATGCTGTAGTGGCTAAAGATAGTAGATAGATAGTGGCTATAGATAGTGACTATACATAGTAATGATATTTGAGCATGAGCACCTGAATCACGCAAAGCGCAGATTAGCGTTGCTGCCAGACAAAAACGCCATCCACCATCGTCATCACCGGCTTGATGCTCTTTATCTCGCTGTCCGGTACCGTCAGGTAGTCGCGGTCCAGCACGACCAGATCCGCCAACTTGCCAGTTTCCAGGCTGCCGATACTGGCTTCCATGAACAGTAGTTTGGCATTGCTGAGAGTGTGGGCACGCAGCGCGTCTTCACGACTGACCGTGGCCTGCAACAATTTTTGTCCGTTGCGCGCCACCCCGGTGACCGCCCAGCCCAGGTTATGGAAAGGCTGGTAACCGGACACCACGGTGCCATCCGACCCCAAGCCCCAGAGTACGCCAGCCTCGTTGATCTGCTGCATCGGTGGCGTGCGACTGACATCGATACCGCGTGCGGCCGATGCCACCGCGCCGAGTCCGGCGGAACTATGCAGCGCAAACGCGACCCCCAGTTCCCTGGCGCGAGCGATCGTGGCATCTGAAGCCTGCTCGGCATGGGCAATGGTCCAGCGTAGCGGCGCTATTGGCGTTTCTGCATTCACCGCCTCCATTTCATCGAGCACATACTGCATCTTGTCCTCGCGCGTGGAATGCTCGTGGATCTGCCACCCGCGCGCGGCGGCGGTTGTCAGGATGCGTCGGTAATCGGCAAAGGCTTGCGGGTCGACGTTCCATAGTCCCCCGGCAGGATCGCGGATGTTTTCATACGTCATCTCGCCATAGGTGAACTGGCCAAAACGCTCGTCACCACTGCGCGGTGCCGTATTTTCAAGGGCCGCGATGATCTCATCGGCACTGGGGCCCACGCCATTGGTGCCATTGAGGGTATAAAATACGCGCATCTTCAACCCCATGTTGCTCGCGACGCGCTTGAGCACCGTGTAATGGAGCGGCGAGACAGTATTACCACCAATATCAAGCACGGTCGTCATGCCCTGCGCGAGATAGTCATCGATGGTGAGCTGGACACTGCTTTCCCAGGTCGGATCGGGTGTTGGTGTGATCTTGCTGGCAACGCTGAGAAACGCTTCTGCCCCGGTCAATACGCCGGTGAGCTCACCATCATTTATTTCCACTCCCGGGGCGAGCACTGCGCCCGGCACCAGTCCGGCCAGCTTCAGTCCGAGCGAATTGGTAACGCCCTGTGCGTAACCTTGCTGGATATAAACCGGGGTATTGGGCAGCAGCTGATCAAGCTCATAACGCTCGAAGGGTGCCTGGCTATCGGTAAACTGTTCAGGAATCCAGCCACCCAGCACCACCACCCATTCACCTGGCGGCAGCTGTTGTGCTTTTTCTATCAGCATGTCCAGCGCAACGGCACGTGAGGTAACTTCATCCCAGCGCACCTGGCGATACCACTGCTCGGTGGCGCGCACGAAATGGTTGTGGTTGTCGATGAGGCCCGGCACCACAGTGCGGCCCTTGAGATCGACGATGGTTGTCGCTGGCGTTGCCAGTACCG
Organism: Pseudohongiellaceae bacterium; assembly: GCA_044338875.1. Lineage (GTDB taxonomy): Bacteria > Pseudomonadota > Gammaproteobacteria > Pseudomonadales > Pseudohongiellaceae > CAILUG01. Next base: position 5,320 of record JBIIWM010000090.1, read on the forward strand.
TGATCTCTGCATTGGTGCCGGTGGCGACAATGTGCTTGCCGAATAGTCCCAGCGCTTCGACGATACTGTTGTCGTCATCCACGGTAAGAATCTTGCCGTTGATGAGGATCTGGTCTACTACCACTGTTGCAGTCGCTTGCGGCTGTGAAGTTGCTTGCGGCTCTAAAGTTGCTTGCGGCTCTAAAGTTGCTTGCGGCTCTGCAGTTGCTTGCGGCTCCGTACTTTCCTGCGAGCACGCAACGAGGATAAAAAGCAGCGGCAACCGCAGTACTCTGGCAAGGATTGTTTTCATATTGTTTACTCCTGCGCGGTTAAGGTCGCATTTTCAGGGATATCCGACTCATGACGGCTGGGTGGGGTAATTGGTACCAATCGACATCGCAGCGATCCTGGATAACCTGGTGTAGTTATACCCTGTTTGCTGCTGCCATTCATTGAACGCGTCCTGAACTTGCCTGAGATCACGCTTGCTGGTGGGAATAGAGGCGATGTTCAGTCCGCTTGCCTGCAAACGCGCGGTGACATCGGCACCGAGGATAAAGCCATCCTTGCCCATGAAGCGGATGAAATACATACCGGTGTTGCCACCCAGCCGTGCCCCTTCCTGTTTTAGCCAAGCCATCAAGCCAATCTGGTCTGCAGGCTCCCACGCGGCAAAAACCTTGGCAAAACTGCCCTGGCTGGCGGCGACATCCATCATGAAGAGAGCGTTGGCGAGCACCGACTTGATCTTCATCCAGTTGCGCACGATCCGGGTATCTTCGGCGTAGGCGTCCCACGTTTCCGGTGGCAGGTGCGCAAGGCCGCGCGGGTTAAAGCCATGGAAGGCCTCTTCGAAGCCTTGCCACTTGTGCTCGATCACTTTCCAGTTGAAGCCGGCCTGAAACACGCAGCGCGTCATCATTGCCAGATAACGGTCATCACCGATGGCAGCGAGTTGCCGCGGCGATAATGCACGGTCTTCAACCAGTGCATCAAGTGCTTGCTTGCCGCCTTTCCTGTCTTCGGCAAGTTTGCGGATAGTGGCAAAGGGAGTCAGTGTCATGTTGGCCATTTACGGATTTTTGGGATGAGGCATGCGGCTAGTCTAGCCGGGGATTGGGTTCTGGTCCAAAAAACAAAAGGGCACTATTTGCATAGCGCCCTTCCATCGTCATCTTTTCCGGGAATCAGGTCTGATAACCGTTCTTGATGGAGAACTATTTTTCTGCCAACAGCTTTTCAATCAATGCTGCAGTTTCCAGATGCGGGTCCGCCCCCGAGCCGCGCCCGAAAGCACCGGCCCTGCCCATCGCAGCATCCAGTGGGGTTTTGTCGAAATTATCCTTGTGTTCCAGATCGGCGCCCTTATCGACCAACAGCTGGACCATGTTGTTCCAACCCTGGGACGCAGCAGCGAACAATGCAGTCTGGCCACCGGCTTCCTGCGCATTTACATCGGCACCGGCTTCAATCAGGCGCTTCGCCACTTCAAAGGCCTCATTTTCCGTACGGAAACGGCCACGCGTATCGATCGGGCTGGCACGGAAACCTGCAGCAACAATCAACGGGGTTACTCCGTCTTCATTGGGCAGATCCACCAATGCGCCATTTTTCAACAGGAACTCCACCATCGGCACATCACCACCGCGTGCGGCACGGAACAAGGCAGTAGATCCGGTACGCAACAAGCCATCGGCACCACGATCAGGACCCAGTGCACGGTACGGCGGGAACAGTTTCAGCTGCAAATTGACATTGCCACCTTTGGCCAGGATCAGTTCGGCGATTTCCATCGGCGTGGTCAGGTCTCCGGAGAGACGATCGGCGCGACCGCCGTGTGGCAGCGTGCTGTAGTCAGCCACCATGTACAGCGGGTTGCGTCCGTAGACATCCCATTTATCGGGATTGGCCCCGGCTTCCAGCAGCAGTTTCATCGAATCCCATTTGGCATTCAGGCCGGCCATCACCAACGGGGTAACGCCTTCGGGATCGGGCTTGTCCAGATCAGCGCCCGCCTTGATAAGAGCTTCGACACAGGCTGTACAACCTTCACGGGTGGCATACAACAGCGGCGTCATGCCTCCTGCCGGCAAAATTTTCATCCGCGGTTCTGCCGTTACCTGGCGTTCCCAGTTGTTGGGCAGCGACTGCGCATCCACGTTGGCACCGTTGTCGACCAGGAACTGCACCATTGCAGGTTGCTGCTGTGCAGCAGCCCACATCAACGCAGTCTGGCCGCGCCATTTTTCGACGGCATTCACATCGGCGCCGGCGTCTACCAGCAATTTGGCGGCTGCCACGGTGGGAGTACGGGCAATGATCATCAGTGCGGTCTGGTCGTCGGCACCGCGCTCATTGGCATCAGCGCCGGCATCGAGCAGCTGCTTGATTACATCCGGATTGCCGATGATGGCAGCCTGTGACAAGGGAGTGGCACCAAATTCGTTGCGCGCAGTTACGCTGGCTTTGCGCTTCAGCAGTTGCTCGACGAGCCCGGCATCGTTGTAGTAGATGGCCCAATGCAGCGCAGTAGTGCCGTCAGTCTGCGCCTGATTCACATCAGTCTCGCGCGTGAGCAGCGCGGCCGCCGCCTGGGTGTCGCCGCTGCTGACCAGCTCCAGCAACTTTTGTTCGTTGCCATCCTGGGCGAACAGCGGGGCTGACAGCATGGAGGCAAGCACAGCGCCGGCAATGGCAGTTTTCAATGTTGTTCTCATCTTGATTCCCTTATTCCTTCTCATGACTCACCCCTGATGGCTTATACCTCGGCAATAAGGCCGGTGGCATCACCCATTTCATCGACCGGAACACTCACACGATCCAGGATCGTCATCATCAGGTTGGAGACCGGCGTACGCTCGGGCGCCATGATGTGCTGGTTGCCCTTGATCCTGCCGCCCGCCTTGCCGACGATGGCAGAAGGCAGCGGATAGTGGTCATGGGCGTTGGAATTGCTCATGTTGCTGCCGTACAACAGCATGGAGTTGTCGAGCATGGAGCCGTTGTCGCCATCCGGCAGTGCAGCCAGTTTGTCGACGAAGTTGGCGAACACCTTCGTGTGGTATTCCTGGATCACCATCAGGCGATCCATCTTGGCCGGATCATTCTGGTGATGTGACAAGGGATGGAAGGCGTCGGAAATACCGACATGATTGTAGGTCTGGTTGCTCACTTCGGCCGCGAACATCATGTTGGCAATGCGGGTGATGTTGCCTTGGTACGCAAGCAGGATCAGATCCATCATCAGGTTCAGATGGGCATCAAAATCAGCAGGCGTGCCTTCGGGTGCATCGGGCAAGGTCATATGGGACAGATCGTGCTCTGCGGTTTTCTGTACCCGACGCTCCACTTCACGCACCGTTTCCAGGTAATCACTCAGTACGACACGATCGGATGCGCCTAGTTTCTTGTTGAGATCGCCGGCTTCCGTCAGCATCAGGTCGAGAATACTTGCGGTTTGCTTGCCCAAGCGCTCGCGCTCTTGCGCGTTGTCGCCGACGCCAAACAGCGCCTGGAACAGTTTGCGCGGATTGTTTTCCATCGGCAGTGGCGTACTGGGAGTGCGGAACGAGATGGTGCCGGAGTAGCTGCAACCATAGGCACGGTCACAGGCGCCCGCAGCACCACTGGTTTGGGTTGCCACTTCAATGGACGGCATCGGGGTATCCTGGCCGATTATCCTGGCTGCCAGCTGGTCAATGGTCGTGCCACCGTATGGTTCATGGCTCACCCGAGGCGAGGCGCCGGTCAACCAGGTGCCTGGTGTGATTGCGTGCACCGGACCATAGGCACGCTTGTTCTCGAGATTGGAGACGATGGTCATGTGCTCCTTGTATTTGGCGAGCGGTGCCAGCAACCGCTTCAATTCGAAATCGGAACCGATTTTGTCCGGCGTCCAATTGCTCATGACCGCGCCATGCGGGAAATAAAAGAAGCCGAGACGCGGCGGCGCTACCGCTGCCGTCTGCGCCAGCGCGGTATAGGCCGGAATCATCGCATCCAGCAAAGGCAGCGATATCGTCGTGGCGGCATTGCGCAAGAAGGTTCTGCGGGCCAAATGTTTTTTCGTAATGAACATGGTGCTTCTCCTCTACCAAACGGTAGTGTTAACGGCTTCCCACCTGGACGCCTTCGGTGGGGACTGTCATAAGCTGGAACTGGTCACTGGCGATGATGCCCTTGATGATTGCCGAAATCCGGAAGTCATCTTTTGCCGCCTCGCGCACGATCTTGCGCACTGCCGGCATGTCATGCGCTTCGACACCGCGACCGATCGAATACATCATCAGCTTTTCGGTGAACACGATCGCAAACTGGTCGGGACGTTGTACCAGGGCCTCCCGCAGGTCATTGATGCCGTTGAGCGGCGTGCCGTCGGCAAGCTGTCCGCTGGAATCAATCAACAGGTTACCGGCATCGCTGTCACGCACACGCCATTCGCCGATGGCATTGAAGTTTTCCAGTGCGAGGCCCAGCGGATCCATGATGTCGTGACATCCAGCGCAGGCCGGATTGTCGCGATGCCTTTCTAGCCGTGAACGCACCGTCTCGGCCACGGTGACGCCTTCCGGCGTTTCCGGGAACGCTTCCACGTTCGGTGGCGGGTTGGCTGGCGGCACACCCAGGAAGTTTTCCATCAGATACGCGCCGCGAATAACCGGTGTGGTGCGATTGGCATAAGAGGTCACCATCAAGACACCGCCTTTGCCCATCAGGCCACGACGCTCCTCCTGTGCCAGTTTCACTTTGCGGAAATGATCGCCTTTTACATCGGTAATACCGTAGTGCAGCGCCAGATCTTCATTGAGCCAGGTGTATTCGGACGTCAGCAGCTCGTGCACCTTCGCATCATTCTTGATCAGGTCGGAGGCGAACAAATGGATTTCCTCCTGGAAGGCTTCCATCAGCGCGGGACGATAGTTGGCGAAAATTTCCGGATCAGGATCAATTTTTTCGAGGTCACGCAGACGCAGCCACTGGAACACAAAGTTTTCGACCAGCGTTTCGGCGCGTGGATCAACCAGCATGCGGGCTACCTGCTTGTCGAGATTGCCATCGGCGCGCAGTTCACCGCGGGCGGCCAAATCAATCAGCTCCTGATCCGGCACGGTGCCCCACAGGAAGAAGGACAGGCGTGACGCCAGTTCAAGTTCGCCGATCGGTACGATGGCTCCCGGTGTGGCATTCGCGTCAGGAATTTCTGCACGGAACAGGAATTTCGGACTGGTCAGGATCGCGAGCACGCCGTTCTTGATACCGTCATCGAAGTTGCCCTGCTCACGACCCACCGCGAAGAACTCCAGCGGGGATTCGAGATCGGCATCGGTAATCGGACGACGGAACGCTTGCTTCGCCAGGTTCGCAAAGATCTGGCGTGCACAGTCGAGTTCCTGTGCCGGTGCTGCCGGTTCACAGATCATCACCTTCTGGCGACTGGCCGTATTGATATGGCCGGTGGTCGTGATCGGACCGGTGATCTGCACACCAGGCATGCGCGCAATACGCTCCATGCCACGATTCATTTCCAGGCTGTGCAGGAATTCATCGGACTCGGCAAAGCTGCG
>JBIIWM010000091.1:0-10812 GCA_044338875.1 Pseudohongiellaceae bacterium
AGCCATGCAGCGTGGTTTTGAATTGGGGACAGTGACGAGTGTTGACCTGCTCAATGCCTTGCGTGACCGCTTCCAGGCTGAACGTGAATTGCAGCGCGCCCGATACGATCACATTCGCGCTGATCTGGTACTGCGCAGGGAAGCAGGCGAGCTAACTGCCGAGGATTTGTTGCGAATCAGCAATCTGCTTGAGTCGAGCAACTAGCTGTACCTGGAAAGTTCCAGGCCGGCAATTGGCTAGCCCCAGCGATGGGGCAGATTGACATAGCCGCGCGCGAGTCCTTTCTGCTCCACATTCAGCTCTGCCGCCTGCTTCACTTTTTCATAGATGTGGACGCCCTGTTCGCACATCAAGTACACGTCAACCATGTAATAGCCCTTGAGCAGCGCCAGCTGGGGAAAGGTAATGCGTGCAGTGCCCAACCCTTGTGCATCCAGCTTGAAACTCACGCCATCGTTGACTGAGCCGGCACTGGTCACTGAATTACCGTCGCCACTGGACAGTACCACGCCTATGCTGGGCAAGGGCACATCGCGACCGGGATAGTAACGCACCGTTATTTCCAGCGAGTTGCGATCCGTATGCAGATGATGGGAACGCCCCACCACGCCATCCACCGCCACGGTGACATTCATGATGCGGGGCACTTCTCCGGTCGGCGCTACCGGGGCCGTGCGGAAGCCGGTTGCTGCCGGCGTATTGTCTTGCTGTTCCTGCTGCTGCAGCGTGCGCTTGTTCAGGAACTCGCCATACCGGGTAATCACGGCTGATGGATCACCATCCTGCATCACCCGACCTTCTTCAATCCAGATGACGCGGTCGCACAACGCTTCCACCTGATAGAGGGAATGCGAGCAGAAGAAGATGGTTTTGCCGGCCTGTTTAAAGCGCATGATGCGCTCGAAGGAGCGACGCGCAAAAATACCGTCGCCAACAGACAAGGCTTCATCAACGATGAGGATGTCGGGATTGACGTTGATCGCTGCGGCAAAGGCCAGCCGCACAAACATGCCGCTGGAATAGGTTTTCACTGGCCGATGAATGAACTCGCGAATGCCGGAGAATTCGACGACCTCTTCATAGATCGCATCGGTTTCGCTTTTGCTCATGCCCTGGATAGAGCAATAGAGGTAGATATTGTCGTGGCCGCTCATTTCCGGATGGAAACTGCCGCCAAGTTCCAGCAGGGCGGCAATGCGTCCCCTGATATCGACAACACCGGTGCTGGGCTGCAGGGTATTGGCCAACACTTTGAGAAGTGTGCTCTTGCCGGCACCGTTTCTGCCAACCACTCCTACGACTTCACCTTCCCTGACGTCCAGTGACACGTCCTGCAGCGCACATTGCAGCTGGTGCCGGGGTTTGCCGCTGATGATTTCGCGCACACGATCAAAATCGTGGGCGTAGATTTTGTAATCCTTGGAAACGCCATCCAGATGGATGATGGTCTGGTTCATCAAAGCACCTCTCGCACATGCGGCAAGCTGCGGCGATAAACGACCCAGGCAGGTCCCAACAAAAGGAACCAGAGTGCCAGCAGTCGGTAGATGGCGGGCCAGGACATTGGCGCATCACCGACGAAGGCATGAACAAACAACATGATATCGGCAAAGGGATTCAGCCAGAGCAGGCTGCGTACCGTTTCCGGCAGCATGTCAGGAAAATACAGGATGGGCGTGCAGTACATCGTGAACATCAGCAAGATCGGCAAGGCCTGGGCGAAATCCCGCACAAACACACCCAGGACCGAGCATAGATAGATCAGTGGCAGCAGCCAGAGCAACAGCAAGGGAATGACCAGCAGCGCCAACAAGGCCGACACAACGCCGAACAGCGCGAAACAGACCAGTGCATACACAAAGGTGTAGATGAGACCAGGCACCAGCATCATCAGCACCGGCAGGATTTCTACCGGAAAGGCTGAACGCCGATAAAGATTGCTGAATTCGCGAAACATGTTGGAAGAGCGGCTCAATACCTCGGACACGCAGAACCACGGCAACATGCCACTGAGCAGATAGGTGAGAAACGACGGGCCCTGGTTGGTGCGCATGCCATAGACGATATCGAACAAGAACCAGAAGCCGGCCATCTGCAAGGTCGGCTGCAGGATGGGCCAGATACGCCCAAGTATGGTGCCGGAACTGCGATTGATGAGATCGCGCTTCACCAGCATCTGGAGCAGGGCGGCATGACGCAGGGATAACACCAATGGAATGGAGATCCCGGCAAACAAGTTATGGAAATAGCGGAGCAGCAAATTCACGGCGTCATTCTAAGGTTGAAACCCCAAACCGCAAGGGCAGGGTTTGGTAAGGACTGACCTTGAGCACAGCGGGTCTTTCATTGATGCCCCTGAGTTCAACCGTTTCGGCCCACGCAGTGGCTGTGATGCCGGCCACAGCTGCGGGATCAGTGGCAGCAGTTTCCGTGTGCTTGTACACCATGATGGTGAAATGGTTCGTGCTCTTCCTGCTGTTAAGCCAGGCGCGCAATTCTGCCATGCCTTCCGCCGGCACGATGCGGGCAACATCGCCATTGCCGCGAAATTCATTCTCGCTGCGCCAGGTGAGGATTTCCTGAATCACTTCTTCATCCAGCCCGGGCAGCAGGCGCATCGCCTCGACGGTCGCCACATTGAGATTCACCAGTTCATTCTCGCCGAAGATAGTGAAGGCGGCATCCACATCAACATCCTTAAAGACGTCGGCAAATCCGCGGATCAGCAAAATTTCCTCAACCGTTTCAAGTGGTCCATTGCGGGGCTGATAGGGCGGATCAAGATTTTCGTAATAGTCGCGCTCCGCACCGTTGGGAGCAGCCTGGTCATTGAGATCCTCCCAATCCGTCCAGGCTGCCAGCATGGCTTCAATTTCTTCATCTGCCTCTTCGCCCATGCGCTTTTCCAGCAGACTGCGCAGGCGCGGCAGATTGAGCTCACGCAAGTTGATCTTGCCGGCATGATCGTAAATGCGCACCTTGATGTTCTCCGCCTGCGGATACTGCAGCGTGAGCTCCTCTCCATCAAAGCGGTAAGCAGGCGTAACGTTGAGTTCCTCGGGATTCTCCACGACCATGATGGGCTCGGGCATGCGCTCCATCATCAGTTCCATTTCCGCCTGGTTGACGGCGGCGGTGATGTTGGCCCAATCCTGCAAATCCTGCTGATGCAACCAGGCAACTTGCGCGGACAGGCGCGTTTGGCTCGCCAGCGCCGCGATCAGGATCATCAGCAGTGTTATTGTCCACAGCGTGACGATCATGACAGAACCTTGTTGCATCAGTTTCATGTCAGAGCACCGGCTGCACAGGTTCGATGTTTTCATGGGTGTTGGCGCGAATCGGTGCCAGTACGTGCAGGACCCCGGTATTCTTGCTGTCACGCGGCGTCAGCACTATTTCCACGGCGAGTGGCAGGCTCTGCATTTCTTCTGCCGGCCACTCTTCCAACCAGAGCTTCTCATCAAGATCGCGCTGGATCAGATAGCGGAAGCGGGCTGTGTAATCCGGCAGCAGGCTCACTGGTTCCAGCTCTTCGAAACGGACATCGGGGTTATCGCTGTAGGCAGGAGTAAGCTTGAGTTGCAGGCCGTCCTCCGCTGAGGAGATGAGATTCCAGCCCGTCAGTCCGATATGGCGCTGTGGTGATACGGTGGAAACAAAACGCAGTTCGTTTGCCGTGCCAGTGAAATACACGTAACGCGCCAGTCTCTCCGGATGAATATAGGAATGCGGAAAAGCCGCTGTGAGCGCCCGCTCCAGTTGCAGCAGGATCAGAGCCTGGTCAATCGAGTCATCAAGGACGGAGGTCTCATCCTGCCAGTCGTTCACCACCGAATATACGCCAGCGCTGAGCATGCCGAGCAGCAATGCCGTCAGTGTCATGGAGATAACAAGCTCCAGGATGGTGAAACCTTGTTGCCGCTGGCACGTTGGCGCGCTTGCCGATGGTGGGGTTCGCTGTTTCATTCGGGCAGGGCGAGCTCCACCCAGTAAGTGCCGCTCGCCCTGGTTTCACCATCGGCATCGACCACGTCAAAACCGCGCAAGGCATGAATGCTGCCCTGGGTTTTGCGCTCCGGGGTTTCAAGCTCAAGGGCATCGCGCAGCAGCAAACGTGATTCGGCAAAGTCCACCAGCACTTCGCCCTGGCCATCATTGAGTTGAGCCAGATTGATACGACTGCGGATTTGTGCGGTCTGCAGCAACGTGGCTTCACTGCGCCAGGCCAGGCGTTTATTGCCTGCGATTACGCCGAGCAGCGCGCCCAGTGCAAGTCCAGTGATCGTCAAAGCCACGAGCACTTCAAGCAAGGTGAACCCGGTTTGCCGAAGGCGGCGCGGATCAGAAGGCATCGTCCAGCTCCTCACCCTGATAGGCCACGGCGATACGGCCAGTGATGGAATCAACCCGGATCAGCGCGCTGCGCTGGTTTTGCGTGAAGTGCAGGATTCCGCCTGTACTGCCACCCTGCGGAAAGAAGGTGAGCTCGACCTGGTTGGTCGACTCTGGTTCCTGGGCAAATTCATCCTGGAAGCCAAGACTGATCCTGTCGCTGGACCAGAGACTGTGACGCTCGCCGGCTTGTGCCTCCGGCAGCGGTTCGGCGTTTATGGCGGTGGCCAGGCTGCGGAATTCTGCTACCGCCGGAGTCGCCTGGACGATGGCAATACGGCGCGCATAACTGAGAGCGGTCACTGCGTTGCGCACTTCAGCATTGAAGGCGCTGTTTTCGGTGACGGACAAATTGGGAACGATGAGCCCGACCGCGAGCACGATAAGACTCATCACGATCAGGAGTTCCAGCAGCGTGAAACCCCGTTGATTGCTAGCGGCCAATATCGGCGTCATCTTCCTGACCGCCTGGAGCGCCGTCAGCCCCGTAGGACATCAGCACGTAATCACCCTCTTCCCTTTCGTAATGATACGGATTGGTCCATGGATCGAGCGGCACTTCGCGCATGTAGGGACCGGACCAGGCATCACGGCCGGTGTCGTTTTCCAGCAGCCCATCCAGCGATTCCGGATACCGCCCGATGTCGAGGCGATAGGAATCCAGTGCCGACTCAAGATTGGAGATCTGGGCTGCTGCCGTCGTGCGCTTGCCCTTTTCCAGATTGCCGAACAAGGCAGGGCCGACCAGTGCCGCCAGTAACCCGAGTATCGCCAACACGATCAGGAGTTCGATCAGCGTAAAGCCTTTCATGCGTCCGTTTGTCGCCTGCTGTATGTGCATCTCAACCTCTCATATCAATCTGTATTTGGCTTACAAGCCCGATTCCTTCAACAGCGTGCCTACATTGGTAAACGTGTCGCTGAACTCCTGCAGTACGATTTCATCGCGCTGGTCGCCATGAATAATCTGGGGACGCAGGATGACGAACAGTTCGCGGCGCACGCGCCTGTTGTCCGTGTAGGAAAACAGGCGTCCCAGTACCGGGACCTTCTGCAAACCGGGCACTCCCGCTTGCTGGTCGGTTTCTTCTTCCTGGATCAAACCGCCCAAGGTAATGGCAGCCTGGTCTGCCACGACTACCGACGTCACAATTTTCTGGTCCGTGAATGTCGGGTTGCCCGCCACGCCGGTGGCGCCTTCTTCCACCGAAGACAACGCTTGCTCGATGGCGAGACTGATGAAGCCATCATCATTAATCTGCGGAGTGATCTTCAGATCGATACCAACGTTCTGGTAGGAAATGTTGGTCGTGCTGGTTCCACCCACGCCAATGGTCGTGCCATTGTTCACCGGCACGCTTTGGCCGACATGAATGCTGCCTTCCTTGTTGTTGGTCGCCAGGATCGTCGGACGTGCCAGCAGCGTTACTTCATTGTCTTCCGCGATGGCATTGAGGGTGGCGTCGATCATGGCAGAACCATCCATGAACGTACGGGTGAGCACCAGACCGGAACCGGTGATGGCCTGTCCGGCATCGTCGACCGGGCTGCTCGGCAAAAAGTTGGCGGAGAGCCTTGCAGGTCCGGAAGCGAGATTGCCGGAAACACGCGTCCAGTCAATGCCGAACCGGGTGCCATCGGTAAGCGTGACCTGTCCAATCACCGCGTGGATCAGCACTTGGGAGGTGACCCGATCCATGCCGTTGATGGTGGTGAGCAACTGGCGGAATTCGCGTGGCGTCGCACGAATGAGCAAGCTGTTGGTTTCTTCGTCGGCAACGATGGTAACCGTGATGTTCGCCGACACCGTGCCTTCGGCGGAGGACTCTTGTGGGACTGCCGTATCCGCCAGCGCCGCCAGCACGCCACCTTGGCCAGCCTGGAACAGGGTGCCAGTGAGCGGGTTGGGTTCAACGATGGCACTGTCATCTTCTACCTGTTCAAACACGGATGTCAGCGTTTGTGCCAGTGTCAGTGCCTTGAGGTTTTTCACGCGATAGACGAACAGCTGCTCCACTTGCTCCTGGCTCTCGGCATCAAGTATGCGAATCCAGCGCGTCACTTCGTCGAACCCGCGCTCTGCGGGCGCGACTACCAAAACCGCATTGATGCGATCAAGGCCCAGCACTTGATAGGAAGGCTGTTCGCCTTCGACGAGATTGAGTACGGAGCCCAGCTCGTCGGCCACATCCGAGGCACGTGAGTTCAGCAATTCGTACAACTGGATGCCACGATTCTGGAAAGGATCGTCGTCGAGGATAGCCAACAGCGCGTTCACCCGCTCAAGTTGCTGCGGGGATCCACTTATCCCCAGCAAATTGGCTGAGCCCAGGCGGATAATGGTGCCGTCTGGTTGCAGCAGTGGCTTGATCACCGCTTCCGCAGCCTCTAGCGAAATATACGTGAGCGGTGTTACTTGCAACACCGTGGATGCGGTTGCCTCTCCCAGCCAGGCTGGCAGTACGATCTCTGCAGGCACGTTGGAGGCAGAGCGCTTGAATTCATACACAGCACCATTCTGTTCGATGGTGACACCGGCATTGCGCGCCAACAGACGCATCAGCGGCCAGATGTCGGCGTAGGTGAGCGGACTGGACGGGGAGGTGCGCAGGCTGACCTTGGTGTCAATGGTAGGATCGATCAGCATACTGATGCCAAGCGCGGTCCCAAGCTGTTCAAAGACCAGGCGCAAATCTTCCTGTTCATAATTGAGTTCAACACTGTCGTTGGCAGGCGTGGTGAAGCTTGGCGTGGTTTCGCTGAAGCGACCCAACTGGATCACGCGCCCTTCACGATTGATGCCCGCTTCTACCGGAGTGCTGCTGGTATTTTCTTCAGGCATCAGCGGAGCCGCCGCTTGCGCAGTGGATGCTGGAGTTGCAGGGCCGGATGCGGCCGCGCCAGCGCGGGTGTCAGCGCCGCCAGTGGGTGACAGCGCGGCACAGCCTCCCAGCAACAGACTCATGGATGCCGCCAGAAGCAAGTTTGCCGGGCCGGGTTTCAGTTTCATTTTGTTTGCCACGTTCACACTAAGGCTCCGCTAAAATTCCATGGTATTCATGCTGAACACCGCCGACAGCATCACAATGATAATGCCGCCCACCGCGATGCCCATAAACAGTATCAGGGCTGGTTGCAGGGCATTTACCAGCTTGGTCATCTCATCACGCACATAGGTATCAAAGGTGCGTGCAAGTTTCTTCAGGATCAATCCGGTACGTCCTGACTCCTCGCCCACTGTCACCAGCTGATGCAACAACACGGGAAATTTGCGGGTGCGGGCCAGCGAAACGCCGAGTCCGGCACCACCGCGCACATCTTCTTCCACCTGTGTGAGCTGATGCACCAGTTCTTCGTTGCTGATGACATCGCGAGCCACGCGCAAACCCCGGATCAGCGGAATGCCGGCGCCGAGCAAGGCGCCCAGCGTCCGGGTAAAAATGGCGACCTCTTTATACAGCAGCAAGTTGCCAAGCAGTGGCTGCTTCAACAGCCAGGCATCCTTGGCGCGCCTGCGCGCTGCATCCGCATTGAGCCAGCGCCAGAACAACCAGAGCCCCAGCAACAAAGGGAACAGCAACCAGCCATAAGACTTGATGCCCGCGCTGAGATTGAACAGGAATTGTGCCGAGGGTGGGACAACCGAGCCTACCTGCTCAAACATGGCAGTGAATTGCGGCACCACATAAATCAGCAACAAGGTGACCGACAGGATTCCCGTGGCCAATAGTACCAACGGATAAATCAGCGCAGAGATGATTTGCTTGCGGGTTGCCTCTGCGGTTTCCAGGAACCCGGCCAGGTCTGGCAACAACTGGTCGAGGATACCGCCAGCTTCACCGGCACGGATCATGTTGACGTACAAGCGCGAGAATACATCGGGCCGCAATTCCATGGCATCGGCCAGACTCTTGCCTTCTTTCACATCACGCCGGATCGACTGGACCAGCCGCTTCATGTGCTCTTTTTCAGTAATGCCATCAAGCAAGGACAGGGCCTTGTCGATGGGAACGCGCGCTTCCACCAGCGTGCACAGGCCGTTGGTGAAATCGACCAGATCTGCACTCTTGATGGGTGAACCTTGAGCCGACATCGACTGCTTCGATGCCGTCCTGATGCGGATGGGTACCAGCTTGCGTGCCTGCAATTGCGCCACGGCTTCCCGCTCCGATTCAGCGCTGAGCTGGCCGGTAGAGAGATTGCCCTGGTCATCACAGGCTTGATACTGATAGTAGTTGAGACTCATAACGCGCGCGTTACCCTCACCACTTCTTCCGGCGTGGTGAGCCCCTGCCGCAATTTGTCGAGCGCATCTTCACGCAAGGTGAGCATGCCTTCTTGCACAGCCTGCTTGCGAATGACGTTGGCATCGGCTCCGCTGGTAATCAAGTGCCGGACGTCATCGGTCAGCATCAAGAGTTCATAAAGTCCCACGCGCCCACGATAGCCGGTGCCGCCACAGCGATCACACCCGCTGCCACGGTGCAGCGGAGGATAGTCGGCCTTGTTCACTTCAAGCACCAGCGCCTCGTCATCCGTCATGGCCACTTGGTGCATACAACCGCTGCAGACACGACGCACCAGACGCTGGGCCTGGATGGCCAGCACGGAGGAGCTGATGAGATAGCTTTCCACGCCCATGTCTTGCAGACGCGTGACCGCCCCTGCCGCATCATTGGTATGGAGTGTGGAAAACACCAGATGGCCAGTGAGCGCGGATTCAATCGCGATATCTGCCGTTTCGTGATCGCGGATTTCTCCGATCATCAGGATATCGGGATCCTGGCGCACGATGGAGCGCAACCCGGACGCAAAGCTGAGGCCGATCTGCGAGTTCACCTGGATCTGCGTTATGCCGTCGAGCTGGTATTCGACCGGGTCTTCCACGGTAACGATCTTTTGGGTTTCGTTATGGATTTTTTCCAGCGTGGCATAGAGCGTCGTGGTTTTACCGCTGCCAGTAGGACCTGTGATCAAGATCAGCCCGTGGGGTTGTGTGATGACTTTGGTGTAGTTGCGCAGCACTGCGGCAGGCATGCCTAACTCGGCCAGATCAATCGACAGGTCACTCCGATCAAGGATACGCAGCACGATTGATTCGCCAAGGACACCAGGCAGGGTGGAAACGCGCATGTCGAGGTCGCGCGTCCCCACGCGGTAATCAATGCGCCCATCCTGCGGCAAGCGCTTTTCACCGATGTCCATGCGTGCCATCAGTTTCAGGCGCGAGGCAACCGCTGACTGGATCTTGCTTGGCAATCTTTCAATGCGCGTCATGATGCCGTCGACGCGACAACGGACTTCAAGATACTGCTCGTTGGGTTCGAAGTGAATGTCGCTGGCATTGAGATCGAGCGCGCGCGCAAACAAATGATTCACCAGGCGGATGATCGGCGCTTCTGAATCCAGATCAGCAAAATCCTCGTCTTCATTGAAGCGGGCATAGCTGTCATCCTCTTCGGAAATCTGGGGTGAGAGCTCTGCACGCCAATGCTTGATCAGTCGCGCCACTTCTTCAGGTGGACCCGCCTTGAAACTGACCGCCTGACCCACCACGAAACGCACCTTCGCGCGCAGGTCAATGGAGGGCAGTTGGCTGAATACCAGGCTGCCGCTATCGCGGTAATCAAGCGCTGGCGCCATCCCAAGCGGTTCCAGCAACTGGCTGAAGACCGGCAGCGTCATTAGATGTTGTTGTGTATTGATCGTCATGGTTAGCGCTGCTCCGCCACTACCGGGTCTGCAGCTGCAGTGCGGCTGAAGCCCACCACCGTGATGCTGCCGGTGTACTGGCGACGGTTGTGGGTGACGCTGAACGCAGCCACGTGCAGCCGTGGTCGCAATTCATTCAAGGCTTGCAGGAACGGCAAGATATTCTCCTGCCCGATGATAAAACTCATGTCCTGCGACACCATCAACCAATCCCCGACATAACTGTAGCGCGCCACACTCATTTCACGCACATCAACCTGGGCCTGGCTGACGGCCTGGCGCAAGGAACGCTGCACACTTGAGCCGACCAGACTTGGGTTGCTGCCTTGAAATACCCAGTTCTCATATTCAGCAATCTCTGCCTGTTTAAGCGCCGCTCGTTCTTTCCATTCACCGGTATCCGTTACCAGTTTCTGGTAGCGCTCCACGCGCTCCTGGAGCAAGGCGATATCTTCCTGGCCAGACTGGTAGTAACCCACGATCATCGGGACCACCCTTACCATCAGCACCAGAGCGAACATCACGCCCAGCAGCAGCAACAACTTTTTCTCATTCGCTTTCATCGAATCTGCCTGTTGTCACTGCTGGGTAGCCGGATAGTTTTCTTCATAGGCGGGGAAATCCACGCCTGTGACATTCATCCGAATGCCAAAGCGGTCGCCACGGCTGGCATCGTTGCCACCGGAGCTGCTGCGGCTTTGACC
>JBIIWM010000304.1:0-3078 GCA_044338875.1 Pseudohongiellaceae bacterium
CGAGCAATTCACCTTTGTTGCTGAGGAGCATCCTGCGTTGCAACCAGGACTCTGTGCCCGGATCTACCGGGAGGGTCAGCCCGCTGGCTGGATCGGGGCTTTGCATCCACAAATTACACAAGCAATTGATATTCCTGGGAAAGTTTTTTTGGCGGAACTGGATTATGCAACCATCGCCGCAGCCCGGGTTACGATTGTCAAAGAAGTGTCCCGTTTTCCAGCAGTAAGGCGTGATTTGGCTCTGGTGCTGGGTGAGTCAATCCAGGCTGCAGACATACTGGTTACGCTGCGTGAAGCGGCGGGTGAAGACTTGCAGGAAATCGGGATTTTTGACCTTTATCAGGGACATAACATCGAAACCGGCAAAAAAAGTCTTGCTTTGGGCTTGACCTTCCAGCATCCTTCGCGCACTCTAGCTGACGCCGATATTAATCCGATAATTGATAACTGTATCAAGGCACTACAAGCTAAATTTAATGCTGAGTTAAGGTAATTCGAGCTTTCATCCAGCAGAGATTGTTGTGATAAAAAGCCGCCAAAGACCGAGCCGGAAAGAGAGATGGGAATGCCGGATATGACAAGTGGAGCACTGACCAAGGCCGAAATGGCTGAACGTCTGTTCGAAGAAATGGGCCTCAATAAGCGCGAAGCCAAAGAACTGGTAGAACAGTTCTTCGAGGAAGTTCGCAAAGCGCTTGAGTCCAATGAGCAGGTCAAGTTGTCTGGCTTCGGCAATTTCGATTTGCGTGACAAACGTCAACGCCCTGGTCGGAATCCCAAGACCGGTGAGGAAATCCCGATTCAGGCACGTCGCGTGGTGACTTTCAGACCAGGCCAGAAACTGAAAGCAAAGGTAGAGAGCTATGCTGGAACCAAGTCATAACGCTGAGCTGCCGGAAATCCCAGCCAAACGTTACTTCACCATTGGTGAGGTGAGCGAGCTATGTGAGGTCAAGCCTCATGTATTGCGTTATTGGGAGCAGGAATTTACCCAGCTGAAGCCGGTAAAGCGTCGTGGAAATCGTCGTTATTACCAGCGTCAGGATGTAATCCTTATTCGCCAGATCCGATCGCTTTTGTACGAACAGGGCTTCACCATTGGTGGTGCCAGGCAAAGGATGGCAGGTTCACATATCGAGATTGATGAGAATGTACAGGCTCAACAACAGACTGCTTCTGTTGTGAAACCATCGGCGATAAGGGAATTGATTGAAGAAGTGGAAGAAGCACTGGGCTATCTTTCCTGAAGTAACCTTTCCCTGGTGTAAGCCTGCAGCAATTCAAGATATAATTTCGCGTCAAATTTCGGAGTGTAGCGCAGCTTGGTAGCGCACTTGCCTGGGGGGCAAGTGGTCGTGGGTTCAAATCCCGCCACTCCGACCAAACAAAAAAAACCCGTCCTAGGACGGGTTTTTTGTTTCTGCTTCCTGCTTGCTATCTGTTGGAACTGAATTGCCTGAAAGGGCAGGTTTTCACACCCGCCCGCACAAGCTCTTCAGATTAACGACGACGCTCTTCTTTAACTTCAACACTTACTTCCGCCATGATTCTGCGGTTTTGGGCTTTGTTAGCTGCGGTGTCGTTGTCAACCAGTGGACGCTGTTCGCCCAGACCTTTGGCCGACAGTCTGGAAGCAGCAATACCGGCTTCTACGAGGCTGTTCATTACCGCAGTTGCACGGCGCTCTGACAGGCCCTGGTTGTAGGCTTCGGTACCGTCGCTGTCAGTGTGGCCTTCGATGACAACGGAAGTGTTGGCATAGGTGGTCATGAACTGGGCGAAAGCAGCGATTTCATCGTTGTACTCGGGTTTGACATCGGCTTTGTCGAAATCAAAATTGACCATCAACTGTTGGCTCTTCATTGAGCTTTCCAGAATTGGGCAGCCGTCGGCATCAACAGCCAGTTCGCGTGGGGTGTTGGCACACTTGTCACGTGAATCAAACACGCCGTCACCATCAGTGTCAGCTTCGGCTGGCTGGGCAGGGGCTGCAACTACTGGAGCAGCTTTCTTGCCACCGAATGCGTAACCGATGCCCACGTTCACGGCCAGGTCCAGATTACTGACATTGGTGACCTTGATCAGCTTGACATCGCTACGGAGGAACATGTTGTTGCTGAAAAAGCGCTTGACGCCGATACCCAGATCCACCGCAGTGTTGGTGTCATTGGCGCCTGGCACAAGATCAAGACGATGACGGCCGATGCCGACGCCAACGTAGGGCTGCCACTTGTTCATCGGGCTCAGGTGGTAGTTCCCACCCAGTCTTGTGTAGAACATGTCTGCATCAACAGGCAAGGTTTCGTGCTGAGTTTCCAGATCCATGTGCTCAACGGTAACACCCCATTTTTCTGCAACGGGCAGTTCTGCACCGACAATCCAGCCATTGTCATCATCCAGATCCCAGGCTTTGTCGAAGCTGTAATAGCCCAAGCCGCCATAGACGTTGGCCCTGTTGTCGATTTCCTGTGCCTGTACTGTGTTGAGTAACAGGAGGCTGGCACTGAGGCTTAACACGGTGCGCTGTAGGGTTTTTGTTGAAATCATTAAGGTTTCTCCTTGATATTTGAACCCCAGGTTGTCTGGAGCGTGCGCATTATACGCCGCCAGACGTCAGACGTGCCACGGCATGTTTGATACCAATACTGTCGGCCTTTTCTCAAATAGCCAAATTATTGCTCGCTAACGCCCTTAGCCCCCTATCCTCTACTCAATCCAAAATCAGATTGGAGGAGGTTGAACTGTATTCAGCATCAGCCCTTGAACCTTGTTGGGTCCTGCTTCCATCGTAAAACCAGACAGGAATGCAGGTTGTGACCCGGTGCCCACGAAGACGCCCCTGATGTTGGCGGCATCAAGACCCACTGCAGGATCGGTGCCATTAGTATAAGTACCCGAGAAACCTTTCATGCTGGCGATGGGGCCAGACAAGTCACCCTGGAATGTAGTATTCCATTGGCGTCCAGCACTGCCAACGGTCAGGTTTCCACCGGAAATTGCATTCAGGCCACCCGCAAGGTTTACAAGAAAGCTCATATTGGCTGAACTCACTCCGGTGCCAGATTCATCAATGCCCTG
>JBIIWM010000114.1:0-8980 GCA_044338875.1 Pseudohongiellaceae bacterium
TGCTTTTCAGTCATACGGCCTATCAGGGGCGTAATATCAAAACTGTGGGCAAGCCCTGGAGGTTCAATTTTGGGGACCAATGCCATCAGCGCAGGGAACAACAGGAAACAGAACAAAAACGCTGAAAAAACCCCGATCATCATCATCCACCCGAAGTCCACAACAGGGGGAATGGAGCTGGTTGCCAGCGAGCCAAATGCAACCATCGTCGTCAAACTGGTATACAAGCAAGGGACGAACATGCTGCTCAATACCAATTGCAGTCGTTTGCCATGGCTTTCACCGGGGCTTTCGGTTTGCAGCTCCTGGTAGCGCACGATCAAATGCACCGTCAACGACACGGTAATGATCAGCAGCAAGGAAACGAAATTGGACGAAATGACGGTAACTGGCCAATCGACCAGGCCGAGAAATCCTACATTGATCAGCGTAATGACAGCACCACAGACCAGGGGGATCGCGACGAGACGCCAGTCACGAAAAAAGATCCACAAGGCCGCGATGATGAACAAAAGAATGGCACCACTAAACGACTCAAGATCCTTTTTGACATAAGTAATCAGGTCGTCAGCAATCATGGGCACACCCCCCATGTGGATGGCGGCATGGGTTTCATGCCGCTGCAGGATTGCCCTTATGCTTTCGATGTCACTGTGCAGATTGGCTGCAGCGGCATTATGCAACTCCTGATATTGACCCTCCAGCGCCCGCAATGTCTCCTTGCCTTGCTGGTCCAGCTCGCCAGCCTTTTCTTTCAGGCTGTATTCTTCACGGCTTGCAGTCACCACCGGAAACTCGGGATCCGTGGAAAAATTCACGATCAATGCTGTCGTTTTGCCGTCTGCACTCAACAGCACATCCCTATAGGCAGTGTTTGCCAACAGGTCAGCTTGGGCGGCTTCCAGATCGAGCTCGGGATCCTCGAGGGTGATGATCTTGTCAGCGACATCGCTCAAGGTGGCACCAGCCAACTTGAATAATGGCACATTGAAGATGCTGTCTACCGATTTGACACGCCCCAGAGCCTGCAATTCATCGCGCAAGAGACGTAAATCGTCCAGCACTACAGGGCTGAACAATTCTGTTCCCGGGGTGTACACCACGAATACAAAGTCGCTGGTGCCAAATTTGGCACTCACCTCACGTGCGTAGGCAAGGTCAGGATCACCTTCCACGACCAGTGAGTCTGCAGAGGCATCAAGACGGAAATTTCTGGCAAAAAACAGGGCCAGCAAGACCAGGAAGGCGATACCAGTAATAACGATAAAAGGGCGTTTGAGCACCAGATTGGTGTATTGGGAAAACAGATGCATACCTGAGGAATCTGACAAAAGATCCAGTATATCACCCGGGCCAGCCTACTGGTGCCTTGAATCTCCTGGCTGGAATCAACCGGCCAGCCTCTACAAACTTTTGATTTTACGATGTTTCCCCATTAGTATCCGTCTATTGACGGTAATGCTACCTGGTTCCAATAATGAAACACCCTGCCCTGTATACAAGTAAAGGATGCGTGCCCCGCCCCAATGGCAGGTCTCTGCTATCAGGGGCAATTGGGAAACTACTGCCCGTACTGCTACTTGCTTCCTCCTTGACCCTGGCTCCATCCATACAGGCCGCACTCGATCCCGCAGTGGAAAATCTTAACCAACTGATCACTGAGAATCGCTACGAAGAAGCGTATACCTTGTCCAGGCAGATGCTGGCTGAATTCGAGGGTGATCCGGAATTCGATTTCCTGTTTGGCCTGGCTGCGCTGGAAGCGGGTCGACCCAATGAAGCGGTATTTGCCTTCGAACGCCTGGCGTTTCAGTACCCCGATCAACAACGGGTAAAACTCGAATTGGCACGCGCATTTTTCCAGACCAACAACCTGGCGGCGTCCAGGCAGTTGTTCACCGAAGTACTGGACAGCAATCCCGAGGAAAATGTTCGCGTTAATGTGCAGGCTTTCCTCGAACAGATTGACGAGAGAGAGCAAACCATCGCCGGCAGCCTGAGCTGGTATGTGAATACCAACATGGGCCACGACAGCAACATCAACAGTGCGACCGAATTGGGGATAATAAGCACCCCCATCGGCGACGTTGAACTGAGTCCGAGTGGACAAAGCCTTGATGACAGCTTCATGGATTTGGGCACAGGATTCAACTTTGTGAATCCTCTTACCAAAACCAGTGCCCTTAACTTCAGTGTCAATTACAACCTGCACAACAACATCGATACTGATGCCTTCGATATCGGAGTGCTGTCGGGTGAGGCTGGTTATGCGCACTTGGTAAATGACCTGCGGCTTAGTTATGGCCTCAGGGGACAGCTCGTTGAGCTGGACGGCGAAGAATTCCAGAACAGTGCCAGCCTTATTACCACGTTGCAGCGAAGCCCAGGCAATGGCTGGTCCCAAGCCGTGACTGCCGCCTATAGTGCCGTGCGTTATGATGATGGCATTAACGCCAATGCAAGCCTGCGTGATGTAGACCAGTGGCTGTTTTCCGGAATCCTGGGCAAAGCGATGGGCAATTTCAATCACACCGTAAGCGTGTATTACGGTACTGAAGATGAAGTTAAAAGTACTGGCAAGGACAATGCCCAGGACTTTTATGGCGTCGCCTTTTCAGAGCAGTTCCAGTTCCGGCCCGAGCACATCCCCTATCTGCGCGTGTCCCTCCATTACACCGAGAACAAGGCTCCGCATGTGTTTTTCGGCAAGGTGCGTGACGACAACACTTTTTCGACATCCATGGGCTGGATCTGGCGCGCACGCCGCAACATGAACATAACCACTGATCTCACTTACACAGACAATGAGAGCAATCTTGATCTGTATGAATATGACAGATTGAAACTCCAGACTGGCCTGCGCTACCAGTTCTGACAGTTCCGGGTTTTGTCACAGTCGCCTGCCAACAGGCGACTCGTTCTTGCTTTCTACTTCGGGTTTTCCCTGAATTTCAATGAAGCTGAGTTGATGCAATAGCGCATGCCTGTAGGCATGGGGCCATCCGGAAACAGATGTCCCAGGTGGGCATCACAGTTCGCGCACACCACTTCGGTCCTGCGCATGAACAGGGACGAGTCATCAAGCTCGGCTACGCGGCTTTCATCCAGCGGCGCATAAAAGCTGGGCCAACCCGAACCTGAATCGAATTTGGTTCTGGCATCAAACAGCGGCGCACCACAACAACGGCAGTTATAAACCCCGTGCTTGTCCGTTACTGACCAATATTCACCGGTGAATGCTCGTTCGGTGCCTTTTTGACGTGCGATCCGATACTCCTCTGCACTCAGCTCGGCTTTCCATTCTGCGTCTGTCTTTACAACTTTGTTCATTGCGGCTTGTCCTCCCCTCACGACCCGGTAGTGATAAATGTCTGCTTTCTGTACAATGCGCAGCCTTCAGACACGCCACTTCAGTGCTTTGTACGTATATGCAGTTTCGTATATACGTAGAGTTCTGCCGGCCGGCTGTATTTATCTGGGCCAGATTATATGATCATCAAGCAATCCGAAAAACTTCGTCACGTCTGCTACGAAATCCGTGGTCCTGCCTTGCAGCAAGCCAAGAAGCTGGAAGAAGAAGGCTACAAGATAATCAAGCTGAATATCGGTAATCCCGGTGCTTTCGGTTTCGATGCCCCTGAAGAAATCCTCCGTGATGTTCTCATCAATTTGCCCGAATCCCAGGCCTACTCCGATTCGAAGGGTTTGTTCACTGCGCGCAAGGCCATTATGCAGGAAAGCCAGCGCCTCAAAGTCCAGGGTGTGACCATTAATGACATTTACCTGGGCAATGGTGTCAGCGAGTTGATCGTCATGGCCATGCAGGCCCTGTTGAACAATGGTGATGAAGTGCTGGTACCAGCACCTGATTATCCCTTGTGGACGGCTGCAGTCACCCTCGCCGGTGGCAAGGCTGTGCATTACCTGTGCGATGAACAGGCAGACTGGTTCCCCGACATCGACGATATCAAGAGCAAAATCACCCGCAATACCAAAGCGATTGTCGTGATCAATCCCAACAATCCAACTGGCGCGGTGTACAGCAGGGAATTGCTGCAACAAATCGTCGAAGTGGCCAGACAGCACAACCTGATCATTTACGCCGACGAGATCTACGACAAGATCCTGTATGACGGTGCCGTGCACATACCCTTGGCAAGCCTGTCCACCGACGTTCTCACCATTTCCTTCAATGGCCTTTCGAAAAATTATCGGCTTGCGGGTTTTCGTTCTGGCTGGATGGTATTGAGCGGCGACAAATCCAGGGCGACTGACTACATCGAAGGCCTGGAGATACTGTCGAACATGCGTTTGTGTGCCAACGTGCCTGCACAACAGGCAGTACAAACCGCTCTGGGAGGCTACCAGAGCATAAATGAACTGATCGTTCCTGGTGGCCGTCTGCGGGACCAACGTGATGTCGCGTGGGAAATGCTCACTGCGATCCCCGGTGTAAGCTGCGTGAAACCAAAAGGGGCTATCTACCTGTTCCCGCGCCTCGACCCCAATGTATACAACATCCAGAGCGACGACAAATTCGTGCTGGATTTCCTGCTGCAGGAAAAAGTATTGTTGGTGAAAGGCAGTGGATTCAACATCAGCGACATGAATCATTTCCGCGTCGTATTCCTGCCACATTCCAACATGATTGCAGATGCGATGCAGCGCCTGGAACGTTTCTTGTCACATTACAAGCAGTAACGAATCGGGCAATCCGGACACTCAGGCAAAGCCCAAGGCAGCCAGCTGCAGCAGCAGAGTGTCCGGTATAACCCCTTCCCCGCTTTTAACTTTCAACTGTCCAAACTCCCTGCGCAGGGGATACCCTTTGCGCAAGGCATCAAACCCATGCGCGGCAGTCTCCTTGCCGCTGAGTTGTTGCATTGCCTGATGATCACGCCAGATATCGTAGGCGCTGAGCACACACTGGTTTAACCACTGCTGGTGTCCGCTTGCTCCCGGTACAGGAACAGCAACCAGCTCGTGCTGCAATTGGAACAAGGCCGGGGTGCTTTTCAGGCCGAAGGTCTTGCAAAAGGCTTGTTGCACCTGTGCAGTTCCATCGATTTTTCCAGGTTCACTGTAG
The DNA here is from genome assembly GCA_044338875.1 of Pseudohongiellaceae bacterium. GTDB lineage: Bacteria > Pseudomonadota > Gammaproteobacteria > Pseudomonadales > Pseudohongiellaceae > CAILUG01. The sequence continues at coordinate 5,087 of JBIIWM010000114.1, forward strand.
CCTGCGATATGAGGAGTCCCGATGTCTACGCGCTGCAACAACTGCTGATTTACTTCAGGCTCCCCTTCCCATGCATCAAGCACCACGCGCAAGCCAGGACACTGGTTCATTCTTGCCAGCAAGGCCGCAGTGTCGATGATTTCGCCTCTGGCCGCGTTGACGAGAATCGCATCAGACCGCAGCCAGGCTAACGTGGCCTGGTCGAGCATGTGAAAAGTCGGCCACTCACCCACCAGTGTAAGCGGCGTGTGCAAAGTGACAATTTGCTGCTGCATTACCTCGGCAAGTGGCCTGAAATACAAGCCTAGCGGATGGGATTCTGGCAGAAAAGGATCGTGGATTTTCAGTTGCACATCCAGGGCGTTCAGCCGCTGCGCCAATCTGCTGCCCACCGCACCGCACCCGATGATGCCAACGGAACTAGACTGCCAATCGAAGCCGTCACGCCCGGACAAGGCAGCAAGTGCGGCCAATACATAATCCACCACGGAATTCGCATTGCAACCGTGTGCATCGGCAAACACGATGTCGTGTTGGCGCAGCCAGGCAGTATCAACATGATCAATACCACTGGTAGCGGTGCCAACAAAGCGACAAGGTGACGCGCTCAGCAGGGAGGCATCAACGCGAGTAACCGATCTCACCAACAAGGCATCGATATCTGCCAGCATCGCCGCAGTAATGCTGCGCCCAGGGACAGTGCGCAATTCGCCAAAATGCCCGAAGGCCTCGTGAACAAGGGCAATATTTTCATCTGCCAGGATTTTCATATGGCAATTACTGCTGTTTACGAATGCAGTAGCGAAAAGTGGTGCCGTCTTCGGTAGTGCTGACCAGTTCATGACCGAGGAAGAGACAGAATTTCGGAATATCGCGTTTCGTGGACGGATCCGTGGCAATCACTTGCAAAAGCTCACCGGCGTGCAATTCGCGGATCTTTTTATGCAACAGCATCACAGGTTCAGGGCAGGACAAACCCGTGGCATCCAGCAGATGCTGAACCTTGTTGGCGGCGTCGCCTTGAACATCACTCATCAGCGTACTGCTCCACATCTGTACTGCTTTCGGGCGGAAGGTCGTCTTTGGTCATGATATGGCAGGTAGCACTGTGCGGATCATACACGATGACTGCACTGCCCTTTTCCAGCTGTCTGAGGACATGTTTTACCTTGTCCGCCAGGCTGTAGGTGGTCGAACCATAATCGGTACCTTCGCGGGTAACGAATTCTTCAACAAGATTTTGCAGCGTCTCGTCTGCCAACGCCGAGTGTGGTATCTGCATGTGCAGGGCTCATTAGAGATTCACGACATCGATACGATCGAAGAGTGGTTTGTCTTCAGTTGGAGTAACACGGCGCGATTCAAGATTCCTGAAGTCGAACAAGTCGGTATCGCCCAGGTGTGACGGCGCTACATTGAGGAGGCTCTTGAACAGCACATCAAGCCGGCCGGGGTACTGTTTTTCCCAGTCGTTCAGCATCTTCTTGACCTCCTTGCGCTGCATGTTTTCCTGTGTGCCGCACAGATTGCAGGGAATGATCGGGAACTGTTTGAGCCTGGCATACGTCTCAAGGTCCTTTTCCTTGCAGTAGGCCATCGGGCGGATGACGACATGCTTGCCGTCATCGCTCAGCAGCTTGGGTGGCATCGACTTCAGCTTGCCGCCGAAAAACATGTTGAGGAACAGCGTTTCCATAAGGTCATGGCGATGATGTCCCAGTGCAATCTTGGTGGCACCGATGCTTTCGGCATAGGCATACAGGTTGCCACGGCGCAGGCGTGAGCACAGGCCACAATAGGTCTTGCCCGGTTCAGTTTTATCCTTGACGATGGAATACGTGTCTGCCTCGATAATGTGGTAATCGACCCCGATTGACTGCAGGTACTGCGGCAGGACATGTTCCGGAAAGTCAGGCTGCTTCTGGTCCAGATTCACGGCCTTGATACGGAATGAGATCGGCGCATGTTTTTGCAGGTTGAGCAGGATATCCAGCATCGCATAGGAATCCTTGCCACCGGACAGGCAGACCATCACCAGATCGCCGTCCTGGATCATGTTGTAGTCGGCTATCGCACGCCCCACATCGCCACGTAACGTCTTCTGCAGGCGGTTCAGCTGGAATTCGGCTTTACGCGGATCGGAAAGAGCCTTGCCGGAAGCGGTGGTGCTCGTGGCACTGGTCTCTATCGAGTCCATATCAGGTGAAAAAATAACTGGCTGCATAAATTAAGAGGTCAGGAAAGCTTCCGGAAGAAGTCGCATGCGGTCGGGGGACGCAAGTATAATAGCCGAGAGCACTATTTGCCAAAACCCTGATGCCACCTGAAAGACCGATCCCTATGTTTACATGCAGTTTCCAGCGTTGCGCCCCGGCCCTTGCCCTGTTGCTGCTGTTGGCCAGTCCTGCCCTGCAAGCCCAAACAGCGCCACAGGCCGTAATTCTGCAATACCACCATGTAAGTACCCAGACTCCGGCTTCCACCAGCATCAGCCCGGATGCCTTCCGTGCACAGATAAACTATCTGAAAGACAACGGTTTCACGGTATTGCCACTGGAACAGGTGGTGTCGGCCCTGCGTACCGGCAGTGAATTGCCAGACCGTACAGCGGTCATCAGCTTCGATGATGGTTATTTCTCAGTATATGAAACCGCTTTCCCAATACTCCGTGAGTTGGACTTTCCCTTTACCATTTTCATTGCTGCAGACTTGATCGGGAGTAATCCCGGGCTATATTCCAGCTGGGAGCAATTACGCACCATGGCAGCAGCGGGTGCCACCCTCGCCAATCATACGATGACACATCCTTACCTGATGGATCGGCTGGAAGCAGAAAATGACGCAGACTGGCTGGCGCGGATACGCAGTGAAATCGTCGGGGCTGAAGCCAGAATCAAGCAGGAAACAGGGCAAAGTCATCAACTCTTTGCCTATCCCTACGGTGAATATGATCCGCAGCTGCAGCAGCTGATAAGAGATCTGGGTTATGTTGGTATCGGCCAGCATTCAGGTCCGATCAATGCTGCATCCGATTTTACCGCGTTGCCGCGGTTCCCGTTTTCTGGCATTTATGCGTCGATGAATACCTACAAGGTAAAGGTGCAGAGTCTGGCGTTCAACGTTGCTGTCACCAATCCAGACTCTGATATCACGGATGAAAGATCACCTTCAGCCGAGCTTGATTTCGACGGTTCTTACCGTCTGGACAGTTTGAATTGTTTCAACAATGACCAGCCCATGAAGGTGGTCGTACTGGATGCAGCAGCCCAACGCTATCGAGTGGAAACCACTGTGGAAAACCACAGTCGCCGCTTTCGATACAACTGTACCGCCCCGGGGCACGAGGGGCGCTTTTACTGGTACTCGATTCCCTGGCTCAATCCTGCCGTGGCTGAGTGATGATTTTGTCGCGTTCCAGCAATTCGTTGTAGTAAATCATCGCCTGCAACTCATCAATGTAGTCTGCACCCCGCTCCGAGTAAGAGCTGAGGCCTTCGGTCAGCGAGATACCATCGATAGGTTTGGCATCATTCCGTAGCGACTCCCGGATCATCCGCAGATCAAGATAGCTAGGGAAGGTATTGATATTCATGAAATAGGCGTTTACCGCCTCTTCGATGCTGTTGAAGGTTTTCACCTCGTGGCTGGAGCTGTCGCGGCGCCGGCCGGGTACCAGGCCACAGCCTTCTACATAGCACCATTGGCCGAAAAAGTTGTAGGCCTCCTGGGCAAAGCGGGAAGTACCCCAGCCGGATTCGTTCGCAGCCTGGGCCAACACCAGTGACGGTGGCAATACATCTACGCGGCGCAACAAGCGATCCAGGTAGTCGAGGTCATGGTAATCCTCGCCATCCATTTCATACTCGTCCCCCAGGGTCTTGATGAACACACGGT
>JBIIWM010000013.1:0-22670 GCA_044338875.1 Pseudohongiellaceae bacterium
CATCCCGGCTCGGTTCGACGTTGCTTTTGATTTTCCCGATCACGTCCAGCAGCCGTTCACGCTGGTCCTGGACCTTTTCGTTCTGGGCATCCACATAGGGCTGCAGGAAGTCGAAGAAGGCACGCTTCTTCATCTCCACATTGGCAATGGCCTCAAAATCCGGAACCTCCATCCTGCCCAAGGAGGAGAACCTGCGGGGTGATTTGTATTTGTTCTCATGGGCAACCTGCAGCGGCGACTCAGGAAGCTGCAGATAAAAAGCACCACCAAAAATTGCTGTCAGCAGCAAGGCAAGCACCAACTTGGGAGAGGTGCCATGGAATGGCTTTGTAGCATCTCGCATGTGTGGAGGGACCTTTGCTCAAGGAAAAAAACAGACTGCCTTAGCCTGGGCGGCGCGATTATGGCAGTCCACAGATTTTTACAGCAAGCTTAATATTTATTATAAGCTAAAGTTGATTATTAAGATAATTAATTATAATCATGATAAATATCAGGTATTTTTCCCTGCGCAAAGCGGAGACTGTGGCACTGTGGCCAGTTCCCATTCTTGCGGGGTATACAAGTGTAAGGCCAAGGCATGCACAGTGCCTTGGCCGGTAGCCTGCATTTCGTCTTGGAGCAGACGGTACACCTGTTGATGCCGCTGGATACGACCGAGGTTCGCAAAGAGGGCAGAAACCAGCACTACCTTGAAATGGGATTCAGTGGCAGGACCAGCATGCATATGACTCTCATTGATGAGTTCCAGATGCTCAGGTTGAAAGAAGGCAGTAAGCTTTTGATGGATACGTTCACCGGTATTCATTGGAATAGTTCCTGCATTCCTGTCAGCCAACGTTACAATGGGCGCTTAAATTGATGCGGAGCACATAATGACAATAGGCTGGTACCCAGGCCACATGAACAAGGCGCGCAAGGATATCACACTGGCCTTGCAGCAAGTCGACGCTGTCATTGAGATTGTCGATGCCAGATTGCCCTACTCAAGTGAAAATCCGCTGCTCAACAAACTGATCGGAGCCAAGCCGAGGCTGCGCCTGCTCAGCAAAGCCGACTTGGCCGATCCACACGTATCTAATCAGTGGGTCAGTTTCTATCAGGAACAGAATCTGGACTGCTTGCTATTTCACAAGGATGACATCGGCAGCCTGCGCCGGATATTGCCATCTCTGGTCTCCCAGGTGGCGCGAATGAATTCGCGTGCTACCCGCATCATGATTGTCGGAATTCCCAACGTCGGTAAATCCACCCTCATCAATATGCTGGCCGACCGCAAGCTTGCCAAGGTTGGCAATGAACCTGCTGTGACCAAGGCCAGGCAGGAAATCCGCTTGAGTGAAGATCTGGTTCTATTGGATACCCCCGGTATGCTTTGGCCCAAACTGGATGATCAGGTCGCGGCTTATCGGCTCGCCATCAGCGGTGCCATTCGTAATACCGCCATCGATCTGGCAGATGTAGGACTGCAGGCCGTGACTTTCCTGCAACAGCGCTATCCCGGTGCCCTGCAAAAACGTTATCAGATAGCCACCGAGGGCGTTGAGCCTACGCGTCTGCTGGAGGAGATTGGCATCAAACGTGGCTGCCTGGTGCGGGGTGGTGTCGAATTCACCAAGGCCGGCGAGGTGGTACTCAATGATTTGCGCACGGGCAAGCTTGGACGCTTGAGCCTGGAAACCCCGGCGGATATTCCGCCACCCGCACCCGCAGAAAGTGAAACTGCCAATGTCCCCGACTAAGCCTGCAAGAACATCAGCCGACAAGTTCGACAAACTGATGGAGCGCCAGAAAGCCGCCGTAGATGAGGCGATCGCCAGCGCACAGAAGGACCAGAGTGTGCTGATCCTGTTGACCGGCGATGGCAAAGGTAAAACCACCTCCGGCTTCGGGATGGTGTTCCGCGCCCTTGGCTATGGCCAAAAAGTCGCGGTGATCCAGTTCATCAAGGGCACCCAGGCATCCGGCGAGGAAATCCTGCTGCGCAATCGCTTTCCCGAGGTACCTTTTTTCCAGATGGGAACCGGCTTTACCTGGGAAACCCAGAACCATGCAGCCGACCGCCAGGCTGCACTGCGAACCTGGGCACACGCACTTATCCTGCTGGCAGACCCCACACTGGATCTGCTGCTGCTCGACGAACTCACCTATATGCTGGCCTTCAAGTTCCTCGATGAAACCGAGGTACTGGAAGCCCTGCGCAAGCGCAGCCCGCAACTGAGCGTGATCGTAACTGGACGCGGGGGTGGTACGGCCCTGCGAGAACTCGCCGATACTGTCAGCGAAGTGAAAAACATCAAACACGCCTTTGACCACGGCATCAAGGCCCGTAAAGGCGTCGATTACTGAAGCTGACACCGCTGGCACTAGCCATTGTGGGCCCGTTCTCATTCAAATGGATATATCACTAAAGCAAAGTGCCATCACTGCCGAAAGTATCCATAACCGATCCAGTCTCTGGTGGAACGCCAGCTACCCCCTTGAATTAAATACCCGTGACGTCTACCGAAGCGAAATCGAGCTCTATCGAGGCTGTTGCCACCGCCAAGGTTGCACAGAGCCCCACCCGAGTTTCGTTCGCCCTTCTGCTGACCCTGGTTATTGGCCTTGCCACCACAAGTCTGTTGTTTCGCAGTTTTGTGGAAGTTGATCGCAACCGTGTCCAGGAAGCCCTGGAAGAGGCCACTCTTGCTCTGGCCCAGGGTTCTTCCCAGGCCACCTACATGGATGGAGTGCTGGCTGAGTTGAATGCTGTACTCGGTGGCATTCAGGACGAAGTCGCGCAGGGAGCGCCAGTGACTGCAGAGTTGCTCGAAAAATACCGCTGGACCCGTCCACCGCCTGGCCTTGAAACCACCAGTCTGGAATATCTGCCGCGTATTTTGCAGGCAGAACTGAATGACCCCCAGCGCCTGGGCAACAACGAGAATGCCAGCTTCCCGCTGCTGGAAAAAACCGGAAAAGACCTGCGGCCAGTGCGCGCACGCGCTGAATATTTTCCGGTGTTGATTGAGGCACCCTATGCCAAGCCCCAAGCCACGATCAGTCTTGATTACGCTGCCGACACCTTGCACCGTCTTGCGCTTGACCAGGCACGTGATACCGGACTGCTGACCTCTTCCTCGTATTTTCCAACAACGATGAAAGGAGACACTCTGATCACCCGCTATTTTGTGCCGCTTTATGAGGGCAACGAGCCGCTGGATTCAATAGTAGCGCGCAGAGCCAGGCACATCGGTTTCATTTCTGCGGTCACCTATATCCCTGCTGAAACCATGATTGCGTTTCTGCCGGAAAGTTATCAGGGTATTGAAACGGCCTTCTTTACTACTGCAGGTGATTTTTCTCCTGCTGCCATCAGCCCGGAATTTCAGCAAGCTTATGCAAATGGCGACATTATGCACGCCACTTACCTTGTGAATGGTGCCCCGTTCCATCTTGCCACCCGCGTCTCTGCCAATATGCAGCAGGTCATGACAAGCAATAACCGCTGGTGGGTGCTCAGTATTGGCCTGTTGATGACGGCATGGATGAGTTCCATCGTGGTGTGGTCGGCAATGCAAAAACAAAAGATCATCAAGGTGGTGGAGGAACGCACACGTGACCTGGCCGCACAAACCCACAAACTGAGCGAAGTGAACTCTGCACTCAGTGAAAGCGAATCACGTTACCGCATGCTCGCCAACAACATCAGTGATGTCATTTATACGCATGACATGGAGGGTCTTTGTACTTATATAAGCCCCTCAATCAAGCAACAGAACGGTTTCGAGGTGGGCGACTATATCGGCAGGCCCATCTACAGCCATCTGGTACCAGAGTCTGCCGCCCGAACCAAAGCGGCGATCGGAAACACGGTGAGAGCCCATCGCAGTGGCAGGCAGCTCCTGCTTGGATCACATCCGCATGTGCTTGAAACATTCAGCAAGGATGGAACCATCAAGCATCTGGAAACCACCATTTCCGGCATGTACCACGAGAACGGTGAACTCATTGGCTTCATGGGCGTAATGCGCGACATTACCGCTCGCAAAAAAGCCGAAAAGGAAAAGGAACTGTTGCAGAATGCCTACCGTCAGGCGCAAAAGATGGAAGCCATTGGCACCTTGGCCGGTGGTATCGCCCACGATTTCAATAATCTTCTCACTGGGGTCATCGGTCATGCCGACCTGCTCAAGCTGGAGTTTAGTGAGCACCCTTCTGCGCTGCACAGTCTTGATGTAATTGAGATGGCCGCCATCCGCGCCAAGGATCTCACCAGTCAGTTACTGGGGTTTGCGCGCAAGGGCCAGTTCCAGTCAGTACCGGTCGAAATTGAACAAGTGCTCTCTGAAGTGATCTCGCTGATGGAACGCACCATGAACAAAAATATCGAGATCATCAAAATCGACAATGACAGCAACCCGGTTGTGCTGGGAGATCCGGCCCAGATCAGCCAGATTTTCCTGAACCTTGCCGTTAATGCCCGTGATGCGATGCCCAAGGGCGGCAAGCTGGCCTTCGAAACCCGGATGGAAGAACTCGACGACACCTTCTGCCGCGCACATCTTGATACCGTCCCGGGCAAGTATTGTGTCATTTCGGTATCAGATACCGGAGTTGGTATAGCGCCGGACAAGATCGAACATATCTTCGAACCGTTTTTCACTACCAAGACCGATGGCAAAGGTACGGGTTTGGGGCTGGCGATGGTGTATGGCGTAACCAAAAATCACAACGGCACAGTCTCTGTGTACAGTGAAATCGGCAAGGGCAGTATTTTCAAGGTGTATCTGCCGGCAAGCACCGTTACTCTCCCCGTTTACAAAAAAACAAAAGGCCTTGCACTGGTGCAGGGAAGCGGCAACATCCTGCTGGTGGATGACCAGGAGATTGTGCGGCAGATTGGTGCCAAGATGCTGTGCCAACTGGGTTATAGCGTCACCGAGGCTGAAGATGGAGCCAAGGGACTCGAAGTTTACGCCAGCAAATGGCAGGACATCGATCTAGTCATTGTCGACATGATCATGCCCAACATGGGGGGACTGGAATGTGTCGAGGCGATGCACCGCCTCAATCCGGATTTGAAAGTCATCCTGACGTCCGGTTTCAGCCGCGATTCGATCGCAGACAAGATCAACGAAGCCCACATCATGGGCTTCCTGCAGAAACCATTCCGCCTGCAGGAACTGTCGGAGCTGGTTGCTGCTATCCATCATCGCTGATCCTGGATAGCAACAAGACTGGCAGCTTACCGTTGATAGAACACTGGTACCTGTGCGTCGACATTTACCCAGACCGATTTCGGTTCGGTGTATTCATGCATCGCGAAATGCCCCATCTCGCGCCCGTAGCCGGAATCCTTGATGCCACCAAAGGGTGAACCGGGATGGAAGCGCTTGTAGCAATTTATCCATACCATGCCGGCTTCCATGTTGCGCGCCATCACATGGGCACGCTTCAGGTTGTTGGTCCACAAACCACCGCCCAGGCCATAGATGGTATTGTTGGTAAGCTCGAGTACCTCTTCATCAGTCTTGAAGGTAGTGACGGCCACAAAGGGACCAAACACTTCTTCCTGGCAGATGCGATCTGAAATCTTGTTGGCACGCACGACAGTTGGCTCTACAAAACAGCCTTTTTGCAATTCAGGGTTGGACGGCGCTTTGCCACCCAGGAGAATCTCGCCGCCTTCTTCGCGAGCGATGTTGCAATAGTTAAGCACGCGTTCCTGATGCAATTTCGACGTCAACGGACCCATCTCGGTATTGGGATCCATTGGATTTCCCAAACGAATCGATGCAGCCAATTTCAGGAATTTTTCAAGGAATTCATCGGCGATTTTTTCATGCAGCATCAGGCGTGAACCTGCAATGCAGGCCTGGCCCTGATTATGGAAAATGGCGAAAGCGGAGCCGTTCACCGCGGCATTGATGTTGGCATCTTCAAACACGATATTGGCACCTTTACCGCCCAACTCAAGCTGTATCCGTTTCAGGTTGCCGGCAGAGGCCTGCACGATCTTGCGTCCGGTCGCGGTAGAGCCAGTAAATGACAGTTTGTCGACTCCCATGTGCTCTGCCAGATACTGGCCAGCAATATGGCCATAACCCGGGATAACGTTGATGACACCAGGTGGGAATCCGACCTCACGCGCCAACTCGGCTACGCGCAAAGTGGAAAGCGGAGTCAACTCTGCCTGCTTCATCACAACACAGTTGCCTGCAGCCAACGCAGGGCCGAGCTTCCAGCTGGTGAACATCAGGGGAAAGTTCCAGGGCACGACTTGCCCTACTACACCGACCGGTACCCGCGTTACATAGTTAAGAAAACCGGTATCTACCGGAATCACTACACCTTCGTTCTTGTCAGCCATGCCAGCAAAATAACGAAAGGTGGCTACGGTACGCGCGACATCAAGATTGCGTGTATCGCGAATCGGATGTCCGGTATCCAGGGATTCGATAAGCGACAGATTGTCGCGGTCTTTTTCGATGGCATCAGCAAGTTTGCCAATCAACACACCGCGATCCGATGGCGACATTGCTGACCATTTCGGGAATGCAGCGCGTGCTGCGGCAACTGCACGATCCACATCGGCAGGTTTGGCTTCGCTGACTTTACACAACAGTGAATTGTCGAAAGGATTGAACACATCGAAGGTGGCACCATCCAGTGCATCCACGAACTCGTTGTTGATAAACAACTGGGTTTGAAACTTGGGTAAGGACATATCAATGGCTCCCTGAAGCACCTGTGGTATCCAGGACAAGGACCCCGGAACCATGCAAAAAGTGCGCTTTGGCACTGGAAAATATTCATGAAAAAAGCCCGACAGACCAGCTGCCGGGCTTTCACCAAACTAACTGCTTACCAACGTGACGCGGTGATCGGGAACGGTTCCAACTCACCCTTGGCATATTTCTCTTCAAGGCCTGGCGTGCCGTTTTCCAGCACCATCAGCATCGAACGCTTGGGCGAGAAGCCCTGGTGGCGGATGTCAGCGGGCATTGCACAAACGTCGCCGGACTTCATGACAATGCGACCACGCGGATTGCCAGTGTTCTTGTCCTGGATGTTCCAGTGAATTTCATCAGTCAACTGGATGAACCACTCGTTGCGGTCATTGCCGTGAATTACAGGCAGCATGTGCTCTTCGCTGGTGACGCAGCAGATGCAAGCACGGGTGATGGAGGTAAAGGACGGATTCCAGGTCACATCAGCACGTGCAATATGGTCATACAGGTTGAAGGCATGGATCTGGCCTTCGAAACCAGGCTCCGCTTCAATAGTAGGCTTATCGAAGGTGAGATCGGCAAAGGCCCGGTTGATCGGATGACCGGACGCATCGGAACGCGGAGCCACATCACCGGGCAGGCCCATCATGCGGCGCGCAGGTTCAAAACCGCGAATCAGCGGACCTGAGGCATCTTTGGTTTTGGGCCCCAGTGGTGAACCCGTTTCCATTGGGGCACGCAGGGGGTCATAACCTTCGTTGATCCAGTTCTTCGAAATGGTTTCAAAGGCTACGCGGACATCATCGGTGTTGAAGGTTTCGAGGAAATCGACGCCGGTATCGCGATGACCCTTGCTGTAGGTACCAGCAAAGATATCGACGGTGCCGTAATGGTTCTGTGTGCCGAACACATCGTCGAAGAAGATCCAGCCGTAGAAGAAGCCCCAACCGATGTCGCGCACCATGGCGCGCAGGAACCGGTCTACTTCGACAGTGTGGGTGCCCTTTGGCCAAGTCACGTGCACGAAATACATATCGCGCGTAAAGGAAAAACTGCCGAACTGGAATTTGCGGTAGCCCAGCACCGGATCGGGTGCGGACGCTATGACTTTTACATTCTCAATCGCTGCGTTCATGATGAAATCTCGCTTTCGAATATTCTGTTTGATGTTTATGTCAGGAAAGGTTCAGTTCAGTTGAGCACGCAGATTTCCGACCACCTCTCCACGCTTTCCGGACCGGCTGAAGTCTGAATGATCGCTACCGAAGGTTTGGCCGCCTTGAATTGATAGGCGGAACCCTTGGGCAGCAACACCTCATGGCCACGACGGGCGATGACCCTGCCCATGCGCTTGCCCTGGGGCTGGCCGCCCAGTTTGGCAGCGCCTTGTTTGTGCTTCGGCTGTTCGGTATCGGTCAGCTGGAAAAAAGTAAACTCGATTTCGCCATCCATGACTATGGCAAATTCATCATGGGGTGCGGTGTACCAATCGGAAGTGCCTTCGGCGCGCACCGCTTCAGCACAGTATTCAAGATTGGAGGCTACCATCACTCTCTCAAAGGGTTTGGCCTTGCTTGCAACTTCGAAAATGTTGGAAAACGCGTAATGCTTGAGATCATCGTTGAGCTCAATGGTGCCTTTGTCGTATGACGCCAGCGATGCTACTTTGGTAACGAAACTCATATGGTTCCTCCCGTTCGTTTGTCGTGTCTGTTTTTGATGGCTTGTTTGGATAGTTGACCAAGGTATCAGGATGATATGCAATTATTCCGGCAACGCAAATACATAGAGCCGGTTCTCCGAGCCAGCCTTCAAATCGGGCAAGAAACGACGATGGCTCGAGGTTGTTACCGAAGAACCTGTACCTACCGCTATGTATTGCTTGCCATCCACCGCAAAGCTGATGGGATAGCCTGTAACCGTGGAGCCTAGATTTACTTCCCACAATATCTTGCCAGTATCCTGGTCAAAGGCCCGGAAATTCCCCTCGAGATCGCCGCCAAATACCAGTCCACCTCCTGTAGTTACCATCGACAGTGCAGTGCCTGGCATGTCATAGGTCCAGGCGGTCTTGCCGGTCACTGCAGAAATCGCATACACGGTGCCAATATTGGTACGGCCAGGTGCCAGTGATTCCTTGCTGGTGAAGCCATAGAGGGCTTCAGGATCGGGTTCGTCCAGAATGACAGTCAGATGCATGCAGGTGTTCTGCAGGCCGTAGTACATCGTTTTGTTGAGCGGACTGTAGGCACCGGCCCACCAGTTCTTGCCACCACCGGTAGAGGGACATACGTCAACTTCATCGCCGGTTTCATGGAACAGCACTTCCGGATTTACCGTAGCTACCCCGGTGGCCCCATCAATGGAAGCCACTGCATTCTGGAACATGGTTGGACGCGCCCAAAGGAATTTTCCGGTTTCACGATCCAGGGTATAGACCACACCCGTTTTGCCCGGGATGCCAGTCAGCACCTTGTAGACTTTCCCGGGTTCAATATCCGGGCTGATCCAGCTCACTTCAGAGGGGTCAGGTGTCACTTCGGTGTCAACAATAAGGCGCTCGAAGGGATGATCGAGATCCCAGTGGTCCACCAGATGCTGATAGTGCCAGACGATATGGCCATCATCCGGGTCTATCGCGAGGGTAGAGTTGTGATAAAGGTAGGTGCTGTCGTTGCTGCCAAGCAGGAATTTGGGAGCTGGCGCGCTAACGGAGGTGCCCATATAGAGCAGGTCGAGTTCCGGATCGTAAGTCGGCATCATCCAGGCACCCACATGCCAGCGTTCTTCCCAGGGGATCCCGTTCCAGGTATCCACCCCCCCTTCCCCGGGCTTCTGGATTGTGTTCAGGCGCCAAAGTTCCTCGCCGGTTTCGGCATCATGCGCAGTGATGACACAGGCATCCGGGCCGGCTATGGGCATACAGGTACGACCGGAAATGGCCTTGCCCTTGATGATGATTGGACCTGAACTCTGCTGTGCCGGATGCGTACGATAGTTGAGGATCATCGTCTCCCAATTTTTCTCGCCAGTGTTCACGTCGAGACTGACGATGAAGTCGTCATTGCTGGTATAGATAATGCTGTCTCCATAAATAGCTAACGCGCGGTTGGTATCGTTGGCAGAGATATAGTCGCCGAGATCTTCCGGCATTTTGCGACGGTATTCCCACAGCTGCGCGCCGGTGGCAGCATCGTGTGCGGTGATCACATCAGATGGGTGCGGCATATAGAGAATGCCCTGGTACACCAGCGGCGTACCTTCCTGGATATTGCCCTCGTTCAGCGGCAGGCTCCAGGCCAGTTTCAGGTCACTGACCGTTTCGCGGTTGACTTGATCGAGTGGACTGTAGCCCCAGCCATTGAGCGTGCGACGCCACATCATCCAGTCGCCATCGGCAGGATTTTGCAGGATGTCATCCGTTACCTGGACGAAGGCCGGTTGGGCCATGGCCGTGCCGGCCAGGTTCAAGCAGGAAAACGCAAGGAATCCGGCAAGTCTCGCCCTTTGCAGTACGTTCATGGAACTCCCCTTATGGCTGCATCAATGCAGCTTATATTTATAGTTTGGTGCCAGAATCTATCAGAGAACCCAATGGGTGTCACTTGGACAGCGGGGCCATTAATCCGTACCATGCGCGCTTTTCGCGGAATACCCATGGAACTCCCTATCGCCAAGGGTCAGCGCTATATTTGTGACGCTGAACCTGACCTCGGACTCGGTCTTGTTACCGAGCTGAGCCAGCGCACACTGACCATCTGGTTCCCTGTGGCGGATCTCGTCCGCGAATACGCCCAGGCTAACGCGCCTCTTTCCCGTGTGCGCCATGACAAGGGTGATCACGTCCAGGATGAAAAAGGCCAGGATTTCACTGTGTTGGCGACCGAGGAGCGTAATGGACTGCTGCACTACGAGGTACAGGACAAGGATGGCAACACCAGCCACTTGCCGGAAGCCCGGCTGTCCCCACGCCTCAGTCTGAGCCAACCCCTGAAGCGTCTCCTCGCCGCTCAATGCGAAAGCATGGGATGGCAGCAGTTACGCCGCTCGGCATTGGAAGTGCTCGGCAATATCGAAAGCTCCTCCCTGCTCGGACTTTGCAGCGGTCGCACCGATCTGTTGCCGCACCAGTTATACATCGCGCATGAAGTGGCCCAACGCCCTGCACCACGCGTACTGTTGTGCGACGAGGTCGGTCTTGGCAAAACCATTGAAGCCTGCCTGATCATGCAGCAACAATTGTTTTCCGGCCTGGCCTCACGTGTACTGATCATGGTACCGGACAGTTTGCTGCACCAGTGGCTGGTGGAGTTGTTGCGCCGCTTCAATTTGCGTTTCACCATCCTGGATGGAGAGCGTTGTGTTGCAATCACGGAAGTGAATGAACAAAACCCCTTTGAATCCGATCAATTGATTCTATGCAGCCGGGATTTCCTGCTGTCGAGTGAACGCTGGCAGGCACAAGCATTATCAGCGCCCTGGGATTTGTTGATTATCGACGAAGCGCATCATCTGCTGGCGACCCAACATGAACAGCAGCACGACACCCCACTGTTCCAAATGGTGGCCAGATTTGCTGCAGTGGCGCCTGGCCTGTTGTTACTCACGGCCACACCTGATCAGGAAGGCCTCAGCAGCCATTTCGCTTTATTGCAGTTGCTCGATTCCAACCGTTTCCATGATTTCGCCAACTTCGTAAAGGAACAATCGCGGTTTCAGGAACTTGCCGGCCTACTCGACCCACTGCTGCAATTCAGCACGCTGGATCCCCGGGAACGCAGCATCTTGCTGCAACACCTCCAGGCATTCGCATCTGATCCTGAACTGCAACAGCTGCTGGCCACGCTTGCCAACGTCACGAATCCAACCGACTTGCGACTGCTGCAAGACCAGTTGCTGCAGGCACTGCTGGATCGCCACGGCACTGGCCGGATCGTTTTCCGCAACACACGCAAACAGGTCAGTGGTTTTCCTGAGCGGCTTTTGTTTGCGGCTTCCCTGCCCTGCCCTGCATTGTATGCAGCGCAACACGACAGCTTGTATCCTGAGCTGGCACATGTGAAATCCGGTGACTGGTTGAAAACCGATCCGCGCGTGGAGTTTGTGCTGCAGCTGTTGCATAAAAACAAGCAGTCCAAATTCCTTCTTATCTGCCATGAACGCCGAACCGCCGAAGCACTTGAGGTTTTCCTGCGTGTACAACGCGGCATTCGCAGTGCCGTGTTCCATGAAGGCCTGACGCTGATCGAACGTGACCGCGCCGCAGCCTGGTTTGCAGAAACCGAAGCTGGCGCCCAATTGCTGGTGTGCTCCGAAATAGGCAGTGAGGGCCGTAATTTCCAGTTCAGCAGTCATTTGATCCTGTTTGATCTGCCGGCCAATCCCGATCTGCTGGAACAACGTATCGGACGTCTCGACCGTATCGGCCAACAGCATGCAGTAAGTATTCATGTGCCCTATCTGGCAGATACCGCGCAAGCAGTACTGTTGCAGTTGTTCGACAAGGTGTTCCGGATATTTGAACAGCCCAATCCAGTGGCAGCCCATGTATGTGCCGAACTGGTTCCGCAGTTGACCCAGGCACTGGCAATACCGGACGACCTTGCCGGCCTGGAAGCCCTGCTGCAACAAGCAGGCAGTCTCAATGAACTTGAGCAACAACGCCATGTACGCGGTCGTGACAGACTGCTCGAACTCAATTCCTGTCGCCCGGCCAAAGCACGTGCACTGCTTGCCGGCATTACGGAGCAGGAAAGTTTTGCAACGCCTTCGTCATTCCTGCAAGACGTGTTTGATTCCTATGGGCTCGATTTCGACATCAACAGCAACGGCACATGGACAGTTCGCCCCAGCGATGACATGTTGCTAAGTCATTTTCCGCAAGTTCCAGATGATGGACTCACCTTCACTCTGTCACGAAAAATAGCGCTGGGACGCGATGATCTGCCATTCGTGAACTGGCTGCACCCGCTGGTCCTGCAAAGCCTGGATTTGATTCTGCAGGATCATCAGGGCAAGGCTTTTGTGGGTATCCTCAAGGACAAACGCCTTCCGGCGGGCACCCTGGTCATGGAAGCGTTCTTTCACGTAACTGTATCAGCCCCTGCGGTTCTGCAACCAAAACGCTGGTTCCCGATTACCACCCTGCGTGCAGTAGTGGACTCGCAAAAACGCAGTCTTGGCGGGAGCCTGAGTGCGGACTTCATCGACAACCAGAGTGAAGAGCTCGATAAAACCAAAATACGAACGCTGACAGGTGAACGCAGGAACACCATCGACATGTTGCATCGCCTCGCCTTGCAAGTGGCCAACAAGCAATTACCCGGGCTGGTTCAGGACAAGACCAGCCGGATGCAAACCAGTCTGGATCAGGAAATCACCCGACTGCTCGCCTTGCAACAAGTGAATCCTCAGGTAAAACAGGACGAAATCGATTACCTGACAAAGCAAAAAACCCTGCTTACTGACGCTATCAGCAAGGCATCCCTGCAAGTGGCCGCTTTGCGCCTGCTAATGGTGGCTTGATATCACCTGCCAGGATGTTGCAGTCAATTTTGCCTGGCGGGCTCCTGGAGCCAGCTCAAATCGCATTCAAAAACCTTGTAGACCATGCCTGTACCTGTTGCAGGGCTCCCATTACAATGTTGCATCGCCAGCAAGTTTGCACAGGGGCTGGTTTTCACTTTCCTGACGCCCATACTATGTATAAAAAACCTCGTAATTATCCTGTTCTCCTGTCTTGGGCTATCGTCATTGTCGTGGCTCTGTGGATGCTGTCTGGTTTGACTTCTGATCCCAAAACCAGCGCCGTGCCTGCATCTGAAGCTACTGACACCGCTGCTGCCGAGCTGCAAGTCCGGGTTCAGGAATTCGAGGCACGCAGCATTGTCCGCGAAATCCTCATCAGTGGCCGCACTGAGCCCAATCGCAGCATTGAAGTCCGCGCCGAGACCGATGGTGTCGTGACCAGCATCGGTGCAGGACGTGGCGAAGCCGTCAGCGCCGGTGCAGTGTTATTGAAGCTCGATCAGCGTGACAGGCATGCACGTTTGACCGAAGCTGCCGCACTGGTTGCCCAACGTGAGCTTGAGTACCAGGCGGTTGAAAATCTTCGGACTCGCGAATTCACGACTGATGTCCAGGTAGCCGATGCCAGGGCCAAACTGGAAAGCGCACGTGCCAGTCATGCACGTATCAAGCTGGAGATTGCCAACACCTCGATACTTGCCCCGATCAATGCCCTCTTGCAGGAGCGCAGCGTCGAGATCGGTGATTTTGTACGGACCGGCGATTCCATTGTAGAACTGGTTGATCTCGACCCACTGATTGTGGTCGGCGAAGTCAACGAACGTGAGATCTCCGAGCTCGCCGTTGGATCCAAAGGCACGGCTGCGCTGGTTGACGGTTCACAGCTCACTGGCACCATCCGCTACCTGTCTCCAGTCGCCGATTCCGGCACGCGTTCGTTTGCGATAGAGCTTGCAGTCGAGAATCCGGACTACAAGGTACGTGCTGGCCAGACCGCTGAAATACGGCTGTTCGCCGACAATATCAAGGTTCATACCCTCAGCGCCGCATTATTGAGCCTCGCTGACGACGGCACGGTCGGTGTCAAGGTTCTGGACAATGAAGATCGCGTCCGTTTCTACCCTGTCGAAATCGCAGGTAACGCGCCGGAAGGCATGCTGGTTACCGGCCTGCCCGATACGATTCGCCTGATTACCGTGGGCCAGGGCTTTGTTAATGTAGGCCAGCAAGTTGATCCCGTCACCGTAACATCATCAGAGAGTGCCGCTGCGTATGAACGCGCTAATTGATGCATTTGCCAACCGGCCACGTCCGGTTATCAGCTTCATGCTCCTGCTGCTGGTTGCGGGAAGCGTCAGCTATTTCGACATTCCCAAGGAAGCGGAACCGGACATTACGATTCCCCAGATGTACATCAACATCATGCATGAGGGAATTTCGCCCGAGGATGCCGAGCGCATGCTGATCCGGCCCATGGAGACCCAACTGCGCACGCTCGATGGCCTCAAGGAAATCCGCGCCACCGCCTCTGAGGGCAGCGGTGTAATAATTCTGGAATTCGAGGCTGGATTCGATTCCGACCAGGCGCTTGCCGATGTACGCGCCAAGGTAGACCTGGCACGACCGGAACTGCCTGCGGATACCGAGGAACCCTTCGTGCAGGAAATCAACCTGTCGCAATTCCCCATTCTGGTGGTAATGCTGCACGGGGATGTCCCGGAACGCACCCTGGTCAGTATCGCGCGCAATCTGCGCGACAAAGTTGAAGGGTTGCCCGGTGTGCTCGATGCCGAAATCGGTGGCGACCGCGAAGAGCTGCTCGAAATCATCGTCGATCCAGTCTCACTCGAAAGCTACAACCTGAATTACAGCGACCTGATCAACTACGTGTCCCGCAATAACCGGCTGGTGACAGCAGGCGCAATGGATACCGGACAAGGCAGGTTTTCGGTAAAGGTACCCGGCATTATCGAGGATCTCGACGATCTGCTGACAATGCCGGTGAAGATGGATGGCCAACGCACGGTCACTTTCGGGGATATTGCTACCGTCAAACGTACCTACAAGGATCCGGACAGCTACGCGCGCCTCAACGGCAATCCGGCCGTCGCGCTGGAAATCAGCAAGCGTGCTGGCTCCAACATCATCGAAGTGGTGGATGCCGTGAACGCCCTGGTGAAAGCGGAACAACTGCAGTGGCCAGCCAGCCTGAAAGTCACCATCACGCAGGACAACTCCGAGCAGGTGCGCATCATGCTCGTGGATCTCGTCAACAACGTGGCCTTTGCGGTACTGCTGGTGATGATCGTGACACTGTCGGTGTTGGGACTGCGTTCTGCAGGACTGGTCGGTTTGTCGGTGCCTGGCTCCTTCCTGTCCGGCATCTGGATTATCCACCTGATGGGTTACAGCATGAACATCGTGGTACTGTTCTCGCTGATCATGGCGGTGGGGATGCTGGTCGACGGTGCGACTGTCGTCGTGGAAATGGCCGAACGTAACCTGGAAAACGGTTACTCACCCAAACTTGCCTACACCGAGGCGGCCAAGCGCATGGCGTGGCCGGTCACGGCTTCGGTGGCCACAACGCTGGCCGCGTTCCTGCCCTTGCTGTTCTGGCCAGGCATCATTGGCGAATTCATGAAATATCTGCCGATCACGCTGATCGTGACGCTTGGAGCCTCTCTGATCATGGCACTGTTGTTCGTGCCGGCTTTCGGTGCCTTGCTCAAAGGCAAGAACGATGCGCTGACACAGACCCGCAGCGTGGCTTCAGACACGGATGTGCTGGAAGAAGCACGCGACAGTTTTCGTACGGCCAAGGGGAGCTACCGGGTCTATCTGGATTTCCTTGGCAAGACCCTCAAACGTCCATTCTCCGTGCTCGGTTTTGCGATTTTGTTCCTCACTGCAGTGATGGTGTTGTGGAACCTTTTTGGCAAGGGCGTGGAGTTTTTCCCATCGATAGAACCGGAAGTGGCCCAGCTCAACGTCCATGCGCGTGGCGATTTATCGGTACTGGAACGTGATGCATTGGTGCGCGAAGTGGAACAGCGCATCATGAACATGCCCGAATATGAATCCATCTATGCCCGCAGCGGCATCCGCATGGGCAACGATACTGCGGAAGACATCATCGGGCGCATCCAGCTGCAATTCGTTGAGTGGAACCAGCGTCGGCCTGCCGCTGACATCATGGAAGAAGTGCGCCAGCGTACTGCGGATCTGGCCGGCATCATGGTTGAACCCGAAGTGCAGGAATCCGGCATCACATCTGGCAAGCCTGTCCAGCTGGAAATCTCGGCGACTGATCCAGACCTTCTGGATCAGGCCGTCGATGACTTGCGCGCCGGCATGGAAGAACTTGGCGATTTCATCGACATCACAGATAACCGGCCCTTGCCTGGCATCGACTGGCGCATCGAAGTGAATCGCGAGGAAGCTGCACGTTTCGGTACCGATATCAGCAGTATCGGCAGTGCCATCCAGTTGCTGACCAACGGGATCATGCTGGGAGATTACCGTCCGGACAACGCCGACGATGAAGTCGACATCCGTGTACGGTTTCCTGACAACCTGCGCAACCTGGACCAACTCGACCACCTCACGGTAAACACCCTGCAGGGTAACGTCCCACTCGCCAATTTCATGACACGCGTACCTGCGCAACGCGTTGGCAGCATCGAACGCACCGATGGCATACGCGTAATGAAAGTGGCCGCCGATGTGGCGGAGGACGTACTGGTCGACGATCAGGTACAGGCGCTACAGGCCTGGGTTTCCACACCTGGCAACATCAATCCGGGCGTGAAAGTGTTGTTCCGTGGTGAGAACGAAGATCAGGCAGAGTCCGAGGAATTCCTGACCCAGGCCTTCGGGGTGGCGATCTTCCTGATCGCGATCATCCTGGTGGTGCAGTTCAACAGCTTCTACCAGACCTTGCTGATCCTGACCGCCATCATCTTCTCCACTATCGGCGTATTTCTGGCGTTGCTGATGACCAACCAGCCCTTCGGTATCGTCATGTGCGGCATTGGCGTGATTTCGCTGGCCGGAGTTGTGGTCAGCAACAACATCGTGCTGATCGATACCTACAACATCCTGCACCGCAAGGGCATCTCCGCTTCCGAAGCAATCCTGCTGACCTGCGCACAGCGGGTACGTCCGGTGATGTTGACTGCAGTCACTACGATCCTCGGCTTGTTGCCAATGGCTTTCAGCATGAACATAGATCTGGTCAATCGCACAGTGGAAATCGGCGGCCCCTCGACGCAATGGTGGTCGCAGTTGTCGATCGCGATTGCCGGCGGCCTCACGTTCGCTACCGCCCTCACGCTGGTACTTACGCCTTGCATGCTGGTACTGGGAGAAGTGTGGGGAGAATGGCGCGCCAACCGCAAACGGAGCAACGTGGCCGTAGCCTGACCTCTTCGATGACCTGGCACCAGGCCTGGCGTCTGCCCAGCATAATCAGGAAGCGCCTGCTGCAAAAATATTGGTGTGACCAGGGCATTTGCTTTAGCATGCAAGCTTCAATTTCAGTTGATAAAAGGCAATAAATTCAATGCAGTTGTCCGGAACTCCAGGCCCCAGTCAATCCGTTTCCACCGGCGACTCTGCTTCCTTCATGCTGAAGCGCAGCCGCTTCTTGCCCACGCTGAACCTCACGGTTGAAGAGTATGAGCATCGGGCGACCGGTGCTGCGCATTTCCATCTGGCGAGCGACAATCCGGAAAACGTGTTCCTGGTCGCCTTGCGCACGGTGCCGATGGATTCCACCGGAGTGGCCCATATTCTGGAGCATACCGCATTGTGCGGCAGCCGCCGCTTCCCGGTGCGTGATCCTTTCTTCATGATGATTCGCCGTTCGATGAACACCTTCATGAACGCTTTCACAAGCAGTGACTGGACCGCCTATCCCTTCGCCAGCCAGAATCGCAAGGACTTCAACAACCTGTTGGAGGTCTATATGGATGCGGTGTTCTTCTCCAATCTCCATGAGCTGGATTTTGCGCAGGAAGGCCATCGACTCGAATTCCAGGAACCCGCCAATCCTGCTACTCCGCTGGAATACAAGGGTGTGGTGTTCAACGAAATGAAAGGAGCAATGAGCTCGCCCAACTCCTATATCTGGCAGGAACTAAGCGAGCATCTGTTCCCGACCACCACTTACCATTTCAACAGTGGAGGCGATCCTGCCTGCATTCCCGATCTCAGCTATGAACAACTCTGCAAGTTCTACCGCACGCATTACCATCCAACCAATGCCATATTCATGACCTTTGGCGACATTCCTGCAATTGAACACCAGGCGCGCTTCGAAGCACTCGCCTTGCATGAATTCAAAAAACTGGATGTGCATATCGAGGTCAAGGATGAAGTGCGTTTTACAGCACCCAAGCACATCACTACCCGTTATCCGCTTGATGAAGATGATATTACCGACAAGTCCCATGTGATGTTGGCGTGGCTGCTCGGCAAGAGCACCAACCTGGAAGATCTTTACAAGGCACAATTGCTGAGCTCAGTGTTGCTCGACAACAGCGCGAGTCCCTTGATGCATGTATTGGAAACGACCAATCTGGGCCGTTCCCCTTCCCCGCTGTGCGGACTGGAAGATTCGCTGCGCGAGATGAGTTTCATTTGTGGCCTCGAAGGCTGTGGTACACAGTCCACAGCCGGGATCGAAGCATTGATTTTGACGACGCTCGAAAAAATAGCCGCGGAAGGCGTACCTCAGGACATGGTGGAAGCGGCTCTGCACTCACTAGAATTGCATCAGCGTGAAATCAGTGGTGACAGCTATCCATATGGCCTGCAATTGATTCTGTCGGCATTGTCCACGGCAACCCATCGCGGTGACCCGCTTGATCTGCTGGACATTGATCCAGTCCTGGAACGGCTTACCCAGGCCATCAAGGATCCACGCTACATACCAAACCTGATACAGGAGTACCTGCTGGACAATCCACACCGGATCACACTCACGGTGCATCCGGATGCCAGCTTGAGTGAACTGCACAAAGCGCAGGAAGCCGAACGGCTGGCCACTATCAAGGAAGGACTCAGCCAGGATGAAATTCGCCACATCATTGAACAGGCCCAGGCCCTGCAGGAACGCCAGAACCAGAAGCCAGATGCGTCCCTCTTGCCCAAGGTTGAATTGACGGATGTCCCGGCCGACATCTCCTGGCCACTTGGCATCAAGTCCACACTTGCCAGCGGCAATACTCAACTCCCGGTTACGTTCTATGACCAGGGCACCAATGGCCTGAGTTATCAACAGTTGGTCATTACCTTGCCTGAACTATCTCCACAACATATCGATCTGTTGCCCTACTACACCAGCTTCCTGCCGGAAGTTGGTATCGGAGAACGCAGCTACCTGGATGTGCAATCACTCCAGGCCGGTATCAGTGGGGGAATTTCTGCCTATACATCAATGCGCAGCAAGGTGCGCGACGAGCAATCGGTGCTCGCCTACATGGTGGTGTCGAGCAAGGCTTTGTACCGCAAACAGAATGAGCTGGCGCACTTGTTGGCTGATACCTTGCACGGGTGCCGTTTCGATGAACACGATCGAATCCTTGAATTGATGGAACAGATCCTGGGGCGCAAGGAACAGAGCATCACCAGTCAGGGCCACAGTCTTGCGATGGGTGCAGCCTGTGCTCGCATGAGTCCACTTGCCTTGCTCAGCTATCAGTCTGGCGGTCTGGAAGGCATCCTGAAATTGAAGCAACTGGTTAAGGACCTGAAGAACAAGGACAATCTCACCGCCTTCGCACAGTCATTGCAGGCAGTTCACAATGCCGTGATGAAGGGTGAACGCCAGGTATTGTTGGTGGCCGAAGGCAGTGAAGAAAACAGCCTTAAAGAGGCGCTGGCAAGTGTATGGTCACAACCAGGCTTGGCTGCCGCCTCTGCCATCAGTACCAGTTTCTCCTTGCCACACGTGCGTGAAACCGTACGCGAAGCATGGATCACCAGTACCCAGGTCAATTTTTGCGCCACAGCCTTCCCGACAGTAGCCTCAGGCCATGAAGACGCAGCTGCCTTGACGGTACTGGCCGGCTTCCTGCGTAACGGGTATCTCCATCGTGCCATCCGCGAGCAAGGCGGTGCCTATGGCGGTGGTGCCAGCCAGGAATCCGGTTCGGCCTCGTTCCGCTTCTATTCCTATCGAGATCCACGCCTGACAGACACGCTTGATGACTTCCGCCGTGCCGTTGACTGGATGCTGGCCTCTGAACATGAATACGCACAACTGGAAGAGTCCATCCTCGGGGTAATCTCCAGCCTTGACAAACCGGCCTCACCTGCCGGCACCGCGAAACAGGCTTTCCATAACGAATTATTTGGCCGCGACAAGGGCGAACGTGCCCATTTCCGGCAACAGGTACTTAATGTAAGCATTGAGGAATTGAAAACGGTAACGGAACGCTACCTGACTGCTACCGAACCCAGCATGGGTATTGTCAGTAACAAAACGCAGCAGGCCCAGCTGGAAAAACTGGGGCTGGATATCCGCGTCCTTTGATGCAGTCGCAGGCCGTTCGTGATGGTCCAGAAAATATTGGCGACTTTTCCCGGAAGCAGGAACTTTTTTGGACATTGGCACTCTGATTCTGTAGTTGAGAGGATTGTGGCCAATAATTCTCTCAATCAATGGCTTGCTCTCCATCTGTAAGCCATTACTGAAATACTGAAAAGCCCGTCCTCGTCGGGCTTTTTTTTGCCCCGGATTTCCCCCCTTGCGCCCGCCAGGCAACCCAAACTGCCGAGCTTGCGACCAGCTTGCGACAACGGACCGCCTCAGCCAGCCCTGGATTTGCTGACCAGTTCGTAGGCTTCCTTGATTTCCATGGTTTTCTTGTTGGCCAGCTCCATCATTTCCTCAGGCAAGCCCTTGGCGACCAGTTTGTCCGGATGATGCTGGTTCATCAGGCGGCGATAGGCTTTTTTGACGTCGGCATCGCTGCTATCTGGTTGCACGCCCAATAGCTTGTAAGCATCCTTGAGCGCACTGGCTGAATCAGGGCGTTGTTGGTGCATGTGCTGTCCGGCTTTTTGCCGCTGCAGAATGAACGCAAACTGTTCTGCACTGAAGCCGATACTTTGCGCAGTGCGCTGCAGAAGGCGCTGTTCACTGGCATGCAAGGTTCCATCCGCCATCGCAGTCGCGATAAGGATTTCGAGAAACATCTGCAACAAATTACTGCGGCGATGGCACTCGACCCTGAACTGGGCCAATACCTGATCGACCGGAAAATCCGCTTCCTTGCCTTTGTTGAACAGGTTGATGGCAACTTTCTGCTGTTGCGGATTAAGGTTCATCTGCCGCATGACGGATTGAGCCAGCGCGATTTCCTCGTGTGTGACCTGGCCATCGGCCTTGGCCAGATAGCCCATCATCGAGAAGGTAGTGGTGAAGAATGCAGACTGGATTTTTTCGACTTCAGCTTCCGCCCCAAAACCGCCACTGGAACTGGAGGCCTGGAAGCGATTCACACCGCGATCAAAGTTGTGACCAATAGAAGCACCCAGCATGGCACCCAATGGGCCACCCAGCATGAATCCGAAAGTACCGCCGATCAGTTTTCCCCACCAACTCAAAAGAACATCCTCATGAACCAGCTGCGATTGAGATCAGGCTCGCACGTCTGCAACTGGGTTCCGTAGCGGGTCGCGTTTTCCTGTACGTTACGGGCTGTCGTCAATAACCAGTCCTTGTTCTCGTAGGTCCGGTTGCGAAATCCCCCATTGCCTTCGTGGTAGGCCAGATAAAGATTGTAGGCGTCATCCTTGGGGATGTCGTTTATCTGGTTCGAGCTGTGGTTGTACCACCCGACAAAGTCCACCGCATCCTTGAAACTGGAACGACGTGCGCCCCAGTTGCCAGCTGAATTCTGGTAATCGTTCCAGGTGCTGTCCAGGGCTTGGGCATAGCCAAAGGCATCTGAGGGGCGTGGACCTGGAATAAAGCCGAAATAGAATTTGCGGGCTGGTTTTGCCCTGCCCCTGAACGCAGACTCCTGATAGAGGATGGCCATGTTCACTGCAATGGGTACATCCCAACGATCGCGGGATTTGCGTGCAGACTTGTACCAACTGCCACGATCTTCAAATATGGCGCATACGTTGCTGATGTTTTTGGGAGGAGCGGAAGCACAAGCTGTCAGAAACAGCACCAGGGAGATCGACAATAACTTCAAAACATTTTGCATATGGTCATTTTAGCGTTTTTCATTTGGTCTGTCCTCAACGAGGACCTGATCACCGAAGTAGTATTTGGACAAGGAAAATGCGGGATTGGGTGTATTGGACAGAGATGTTTGTCATGAATTAATTCCATGCGTTCCAAGCAGCTCAAGAAAGCCTGCTTCATCCAGGACTTCAATACCGAGTTCTTCCGCCTTGGCAAGT
>JBIIWM010000092.1:0-10733 GCA_044338875.1 Pseudohongiellaceae bacterium
AATCCGCAATGGAAGCTTGATATCGAAGAAATCACCCTAATCTATGTGTACCTGGCTTATGTCAGCAACGAACAGCACCCGGAGCAACTGCAGGCGCTAAAGCGGCGTGTGCGCAATTTCAAACTGTTGGCGTAGTAGCAGACCACAGTTTCTTTGCCAGCTCGGCACAAGTTTCCTTCTGCCCTTCAGCAATCCAGCGTACCAATTCCGCTGGTACGTCAGGATATATGATCTGAACAGGCTTGGCGCCATCGTTTAACCAGGCTCCTACACCGGCAACATCGAGTTGCTTGAGTACACATGCATAGCCCAATTGCTTCAGTGCTGCGGCATTGGATAGTTGTTCCATTTGTCCCAGCAAGGGCTTGCAGAGGATACGTTTGCCAAGGTGCAGGCATTCACTGATCAATTCGAACCCTGAATTTGTGATCACCAGTTCAGCATCCAGCAAATCCTGTTTGAAGTCGCGCGAGATCGGGCGCTGATGAAGGTTTCCAGTATCTGCCTTCGTTGCATCGGGGTGATAGATGAAGAAATCGAATTCGGGAAAATGTTGCAGCAACCGGGTAACCGTTGCCAAATTATCGAACGGCAAGTACACAATGACCTTGCGGGCTTGTACCCGGGGCATTGTTTCCGGCAGAACCAGATCTATGATCGGGGGAAGTATTGGAAAGTTGAAATGATGCCAATGCAAACCGATTCCGGTTTGGACGGGGGCAAAGTTTTTCATGATGGTGTCCACCACCGGATTGTTGCCTTCTTTCGGAATCGCATAGTCAAAGGCATACTGGTGACCAATACCGGTGACAGGAATGCCGCGTTTGCGTGCAGCATGGGAAATTACCGGTTCGAAATCAGAAATTACGAGGTCATAGGGTCGAAGGTCCAATTCACGAACGTCCCGGAAGAAGCGGAATATGTTGTTCTTCATCAAGGTGGGCAGCATCTTTACCCGGCCTTCACCAGTGACAAATGTGATGCCTTCACGCCACAGGAAATGGTCGATGGCTCCGCATCCCTTGCGTTGTTCGCGGCCACTCAGGAGCCAGGTCACCTTGATATCCGGATAGTGGCGCTTGAATGCGGCATGCATGGCACTGGCACGACTGATATGCCCGTTTCCGGTACCTTGAACTCCATAGAGTATGTGCATGAATAACTCCTTGAACCTAGAGAAGCAGGATGCCAATGCTGCTGCCCAGCAGGGCGCCCAGCACGATATCTGTAGGGAAATGTACGCCCAGTATTACGCGCGAGCCCCCCACTGCGAATGCCCATGCGTAGAGCGGCAAGAAAATCCAGCTGAGTCCGCAGCACAGGAAGGTCACAAACAGGAATGCGGCTGAGGTATGTCCTGAGGGCAGGCTGAAACGATCGGATGCCGTGATAACGGAATTGAATCCCTGGATGGCAGCGGGTGGCCTGCGGCGCCGGAACGTATTTTTGAAAATGTAGTAGAGTGCACGTTCAATGGCATACGCAGCTAATGCCAGATGGAAGTACTCGCGAGTTTGTTCCGGTTTTATCACTATAATGGCTGGCAGCAACAAGAAATAAAGCCAGCCATCGGCGGTGAAGGAGATGATCAGGGCCGCCTTCGTCAGCAAATCGCGTTGGGGATGTTGCAATACGGCAAGTAAAGTGCGGATATCGAAGCCCTGAAGGCTTGCCATCAGTCCAGAACTCTTTTGCAGGTTCAGCTGTTTCTGATTCACGAAGCAATTGTGGCGCACGATAGTTAAACCGCTATAAACAGTAGTTTAATTATTGGTAAAGAACTGCTCTGCTCTTTACGCAATCCACACAATCGACTCAAACAGGGGGTAGACCTTATGCAGACCATACCACTCGGCCGTTACCGCCATTACAAAGGCAAGTTTTACTCGGTAGTTGGCTTTGCCCGCCATTCCGAGACACTGGAAACCATGGTGCTTTATGTGCCTTTATATGGTGAAGGGGGGTATTGGGTACGCCCGCTGAGTATGTTTACTGAACTGGTGCAATACGAGGGCATTGAGCTGCCACGCTTCAGCCTGGTCGAGTAAGCAGGGTTGCTGCGTGGTTGGCCAGGAACCCGGCCAAGCTGCGCACTTTCAAAGTGGCTAGCGCAAACTCATGGCGCTCAAACTGTTCTGCTACAGGGACTGCCACCACCTGCATACCCGCTGCAAGCGCTGACTGTACACCAGGCACACTATCTTCGAAGGCAAGGCAGTGCCTGGGTACAGTGCCCAACAATTGCGCCGTCCGCAAATACACCGCGGGATGCGGTTTGCCATGCACCTCCGTTGCCGCACTGCAGAGCACCTTGAATTTATCCTGCAGGCCCAGATGCCTGACGATCGCATCGATCATGCCTGGCGGTGAAGAAGAGGCAACCGCCATTGGCAGCCCAAGCCCGCTGGCAAAATCCAGCAAGTCATATACACCTGGCAGTGCCTTGCCTTCCGTGATGGCAAGCTGTTGCACCCGCTCAATTATCCTGGCTTCCACTTGTTGCACCGTAAGTTCGGTCCAACGGTGTTCGCGATAGCGACGTTCCACGACGGCATCGATGCGCACGCCAGTGGTTTCCATGCATTGCTGCGGGGTAAGCGTAAGTCCCACGGTACCAAAGATTTCGATTTCTGCCCGATGCCAGAGCGGTTCTGAATCGATCAGAAGACCGTCCATATCGAAGATAAGGGCCTGAATCACCGGGCTGCTTCCCTCAGAACTACTGCCAGAACCTGCCTCAGGCACTTCAACCCAGTTCCAGTAATACAGGGCAATGATCCGAGCCATGAACGTGATTCATGCAATCTGCCTGTTTAATGTTTCCCTGCAATGCATTTGATGTAAGGAAATAATCGATTCTCCAGCCTACGTTTTTTTCGCGTGCGCCAGCACGGTAACTCCACCACGTGTATTTCTTCTGTTCCGGATACATGTAGCGGAAGGTATCGGTAAAATCAGCAGCCAGCAGATTGTTGATTCCGTCGATTTCGGCCTGCATATAGCCGGCTGCCTTGTTATAGTTTTCCTTCGGACGGGCGAGGTCGATGGCAGCGTTTGCCACATTCAGATCGCCACAGACTACCACCGGTTTGTGCGCTTCCAGTTCCTTCAGGTACAGCAGGAAATCACGGTCCCACTGCTGGCGGTAGTCCAGGCGTTTCAGTTCACTGCCGGAGTTGGGTGTATAGACGGTTACCACAATATAGTTGCTGTATTCAGCTGCGATGATGCGTCCTTCCTGATCATGCTCGTCAATACCCATGTCGTAGCGTACCGAGATCGGTTGGTTGCGGGTCAGGATGGCGGTGCCGGAATAACCTTTCTTCACTGCGGAGTTGGAGTAGATATGATATCCATTCAGCTCTGCCAGCGCTTCACGCACCTGATCGTCCTGCGCTTTGGTTTCCTGCAGGCAAATGACATCAGCATCTTCGGCCATCATGTCCTTCAGGAAATCTTTTTTTACCACGGCGCGCAGGCCGTTCACGTTCCACGAAATCATTCGCATGCTAATCACTCGTTTGCTGCAGCCTGTTGTAGGCAATAATGTTAAATGGGTTGGATAAACAAGGATAAAGATCGAGCACGGTAAAATCCGGCAGAAAACTCAGTTGACCATGTTTGCAGTGTGGCGCAGGAAAAAACTGTCGCGATCAGTGGTGTCGAGCAGAACCGCTCGTGTGCTCTTGCCATCACTGACGGTGAGCGGGATTGAACTTCCTGCCGGGCCATAGTGCCAGATGGTGCGGAAGAAACCTGCCATGGTAGTGACAGGTTGGTTTCCCACGGAAAGTATGATATCGCCCGGTTGCAGACCTGCGCGCGCTGCAGGTGCGCCATGGTAAATACCCACCACATAAACCTCGGAATCGTCGTCTTCCACCAGAGCGCCCAGCCAGGGGCGCAGCTTTCCCGGTTTTTTCCCGTGCAACTTCAAATGTTCCAGATGTGGTATCACCAGATCCACTGGAACAAACAAATTACCTGCCGTGATCTCATCTGCAGAGTCGCGAATACCCAGCGCCAGGGAACCAATGCCACACAGTTTCCCGGACTCTGTCACCAGCGCCGCTCCAGACCAGCGTTCAAACAAGGGTAGGGTGTAGAGCGCCTTTTCCAGCAGATATTCCCAGCGACCGGCAAATTCACGAATTGCGAACAGTTCCACCGGGTGTGGCAGTTTATCGTCGGAGACTATGATTTGCAGCCGCTCGCCTTCGGAGAGTAAGTCTACGGTAGTGGTTTCCAGATAATGGGTACCAAGTGGCACTGTCGGTTTCAGCAGCGCCAGCCCCGAATCATGATCTTGCGCCAGAATGATCGCTTCTGCAGTCTGCCCTTTGCGGTTGGTAAGCCATACTTCATTGGCCTCCACTACGGAATAACCTACGGTCAGCAGCAAGCCATCAGGGGTAACCTGTACGGCATGACTGTGCCGCTCGGTACCGAGCAGGTCAGCAGTGATGGCAGAATCGGGCACGCGGGCGTGAACACCAAACATGGCGTCCTGCAGGGGTCTTTCAAAAGGCAGTATCGTTGCTGACATTGGTAAAACTGCACAGGCTACAGTGATAAAACATGTGGTTGTCAATTGTGGAAGCTATTACAAAAAGCGGGGTGAGGGAATACAGAATTTCAAGCGCCTTCCCGGGCTATCCGTGCCAGCAGGTTCTGCACTGCCTGGTGCTGCGAGAGAAATACCTCGCCGTTGAGGCGCTCGAGGAAACGGGTTTTGTTAAGCGCGTCCATGACTGGACCTTTTACTTCCGAGAGATGGAAACCGATTTTCTGCTCGCGCAACAGCTCATTCAGGCCTTCCAGCACTTCCAGTGCACTGATGTCGATTTCGTTCACTGCCGAGCACAGCAGGATCACATGCTTCAATTCAGTGCGTTCCTGCATGTTGCGCAGAATCTCGTCTTCAATAAACGAAGCGTTGACAAAATACAGGCTTGCATCCACACGCAATTGCAGTATTTCGGGGTAGGTGACTACATCGTGCCGGTTTATGTTGCGGAAATGTTCAGTACCCGGGATTTCACCTACTTCTGCGATATGGGGCTTGGAAGTCTTGTACAGGTGCAGGAAGAGGGAAGCACCCACACCACAGCTCACACCAATTTCCACTCCGAACAACAAGGTAACCAGCATGGTGGTCGCCACTGCAATGAAATCTGATTTTGCATAAACCCAGGTTTTTTTGAGGATGGAGAAATCCACAAGACTGAGTACGGCAATAATGATGGTGGCGGCGAGAGTCGCGTTGGGTAGCCACACCAGATAATCGGTCAACAGTAAAGTGGTGAAGGCGATGCCCAGTGCGGTCAGGAAGCTGGCTGCAGGAGTCTGGGCACCGGCATCGTAGTTCACCACTGAGCGCGAAAATCCGCCGGTAACGGGAAAGCCACCGCTCATGGCAGCAGCAATATTGGCGGTGCCCAGGCCAATCAATTCCTGATCCGGATCGATTTTCTGGCGGCGCCTGGCCGCCAGCGTCTTGCCGACCGACACGGATTCCACATAGCCGATGATGGAAATCATGATTGCAGGCAGCAGCAACATTTTGGCGGTAGCAAGATCAAGTGGTGGCAGTTGCAAACCTGGCAAGCCGGACGGGATTACTCCCATCAGGGCCAATCCCTGATCAGCCAGGTGAAAGCGCCATGCCAGTACGCTCGTGACGATGACGGCAAATACCGGAGCCACGCGTGTGATGGTATTCACCATAAAAGCTGTAAGTCGCGTACGCTGGAGCAGGCTTTTCAAACCGCTTCTGGCCCAGTACAAGAACAGTAGCGTACCCAAGCCAACTGCAGCGGTGATCATGCTGATATTGGTAATACTGCCAGCGATACTGTGGAGCAGTTCCGGCAAGGTATCGCCCGAACCCTTGATGCCGAGCAGATGCTTGAGCTGGCTTAGCGCAATGATGATCCCTGACGCAGTAATGAAGCCTGCGACAACCGGATGTGATAGAAAATTGGCGAGAAAGCCGGCACGAAATACACCGAGCAACAACAGGAACGCGCCCGACAGCCACGCCAACAACATTGCCGCTTCCAGTGCAGTCATGCTGCTGGAGCTGGCTATATCGTGGATTGCTGCAGCCGTCATCAGTGACACTACTGCTACAGGCCCTACCGACATGGTTCTACTGGTGCCGAAAACAGCATACGCCACCAACGGCAGGATACTGGCATACAGTCCTGTCTCTGGTGGCAAGCCGGCAAGCAGGGCATAGGCCAGCGATTGCGGGATCAGCATGATGGTCACGATCACAGCAGCCACGAAATCACTGGTGAAGGTTTGCTTGTTGTAGCCCTGTAACCACTGCAGGCAGGGTAAATAACGGTTTGGCACTTGATACGTTCCCAGTCCGGTTTCAGTCAAGTTTGGTGTCGGGTTTTACCAGTGGCTCTTTGCCCTTCAACATGTAGTCCCAATACAGAATGGGCATCAGCGTCTTTTTCAGCCACCACGCAATACGGGTGGGTCTGGTTCCCTGCACCAGCCACAGGGGTAGCGAGGGCAGCAATTTGCCACCGTAACCGAATTCGGCAAGCACGATCTTGCCGCGCTCTACTGTGAGCGGACAGGCACCATAACCGTTGTAACCATATACGGCTTTTTGTTTTTTGATGTCGGCCAAAATGTTTTCGGCTGCGATGGGTGCCTGTTTGCGCACCGCCGCGGCAGTCTTCGCGTTGGGAGCGTTACAAACGTCACCGATGCTCCAGATGTTGCGATACTTTGTATGCTGAAGAGTGGTCTGGTTGACACTGACCCAGCCGGCACGATCGGCCACTGCGCTGTTGCGAATGAAATCGGGCGCACATTGCGGCGGGCACACATGCAGCATGTCGAAGGAAATTTCCTTCAGTACCGCTTGGCCGTCGGATGTTGTGGTAGCAAACGTGGCAAGTCTGGCCGGGCCATCCACTCTCACCAGATTGTGGCCAAGCTGCAGGTTTACGCGGTAACGCTCAATGTATTCGAGCAGGGCCGGCACGAATTCCTTTACGCCGAAGAGTACCGCACCGGCATTGCAGAATCCGATGTCGATGTTTTTCAGCAAGCCCTGGCTTTCCCAATGATGGGCAGAAAGATAGAGCGCTTTCTGGGGCGCCCCCGCACATTTGATGGGCATCGGCGGCTGCGTGAACAGGGCCGTGCCTTTCTTCAAGCCGCTGACGAGTTCCCAGGTATAGGGTGCCAGGTCAAAACGATAATTGGAGGTCACGCCATTCTTGCCGAGGGTTTCTTCAAGGCCTGCCACAGCGCCCCAGTTCAGTTTGAGTCCGGCACACACGGCCAGGCGCTCGTAGGAGAGTTTGGTGTTGTCGGAAAGCACGACCTGGTTTTGTTCCGGCAGGATATGGGTTACTGCGGCTTTGATCCATTTGACTTGCGGCGGCATCAAACTCGCCGTCGGGCGGCGGATCTGCGGAATCTTGAAGACGCCAGCACCCACCAGCGTAAAGCCTGGTTGATAAAAGTGTTCAGTGGCAGGTTCCACAATGGTGATGTCGAGGCGGGGCGAGCGTTTGAGCAGACTGGCGGCCAATGCAATACCGGCGGCGCCGCCTCCTATAATCATCAGTGGTGAATTTCGCGCCACCGGCAAACCATTCAGGACTCCCGTGAGCTCGGCGATTACGCTGGCATAACGCATGGGCAACGCATCCAGATCCACGCCCTGGGCCTTGGCGGCAGCTACTACATCCGCCACCGCGTTGCCTTTGGCAATCAAGGCCAGTGCCCACAATACGGTAGTGCGGGCACCACTCCGGCAGAATGCATGGATTGGTTGGCCTTCCTGCAGCAAGG
This sequence comes from Pseudohongiellaceae bacterium, assembly GCA_044338875.1. Classification (GTDB taxonomy): domain Bacteria; phylum Pseudomonadota; class Gammaproteobacteria; order Pseudomonadales; family Pseudohongiellaceae; genus CAILUG01. The sequence continues at coordinate 7,828 of JBIIWM010000092.1, forward strand.
CAGCAAAACTGCGCACATCAGCACTGTTGATCGTGTCCTGCACAACTGGCACATAATGCATCTGCATGCCCGCAGCTTCAGCTGCAGTTGCCAGTTCTTGCCACGCAGGTTGGCCTGGGCCTTCGCCATCAGGACGATTGCAGATCAGGAGCTTCACTCCGCGCGACTGCAGGGTTGGCAGGTCATTCACGGTGACCTGGTCCGAAATCGTAAAGTTGGTCGCTAGTTGCTTGATATCCATGGGACTCTCCTGTTTTTGAGCCAGGCTATTTGGCCTGGGAGTGACCTTTATTTTTTGAATGCGTTAACCGGTATCTTGAGATATGTCATGCCGTTGCTTTCCGCAGGCGGCAAATGGCCTGCGCGCATGTTCACCTGCAACGATGGCAGGATCAGGCGTGGCATTTCCAGCGTCGCATCGCGCGCTTCGCGGCGCCTGATGTAATCCGCTTCACTCACCTGCTGGTTCGCATGAATGTTACCCACTTTCTCCGCCGCTACGGTGGTCTCACAGGCCACCTCACGTTGTTCAGGGTAATCGTGGCACATAAACAAACGAGTCTCATCTGGCAGTTGATACAGGCGCTGGATGGACTTGAACAAGGTGCGCGCGGAACCGCCCGGAAAATCCGCGCGTGCGGTGCCTTGGTCTGGCATGAACAGGGTATCGCCGACAAAAGCCGCATCTCCGATTACGTGTGTCATGCAGGCAGGTGTATGACCCGGGGTATGCAGCGCCACGGCGTCCAGGTTGCCTACCCTGTATTTTTCACCGTCATGAAACAAATGATCGAACTGGGAACCGTCACGCTTGAATTCAGCACCTGTATTGAACACCTTGGCAAAGGTTTCCTGCACCACCGTTATCTTGTCGCCGATGCCGATCTTGCCGCCCAGTTGTTGCTGGATATACGGTGCCGCAGAGAGATGATCTGCGTGCACATGGGTTTCGATATGCCATTCCACGCGCAGCTTGTGTTGCTTGATATAGTTGATGATGGCATCTGCACCTTGGCAGCCGAGGGTGCCGGAAGGGTAATTGATATCCATCACGCTATCGATCACGGCGCAGGCAGGCGAAGACGGATCTTTTACCACATAGGAAAACGTGGCAGTGTCCATGTCAAAGAATGCAGCAACTTCTGGTTTCAGACCTTGGCTGGGGTGAGCAAGAGTACTCATGACTTCCTCCCTGGGCTGTCATTCATAACTGGAATGTTCGGGAACCTTGCCGCTGAAAATCCGGTACACGAAAACGGTGTAACCCAAGATCAGCGGTAGCGTAATCAGCACGCCCCACAAGGTGAAACGCAGTGATTCGGTACTTGCCGCAGCTTCAGTGATCGTCAAACGGCCAATGATGATGTCTGGATAGACGCTATAGGCCAGTCCCAGTGCTGCCAGTACACAGATGGCAGCGAGTGTCAGGAACAGCAGCAGTGAGCGGCATTTCACCTTGCCATACAACACCAGACCGACCCAACCATAACAGCAGACGGTCAGCAGCGGCACTGGCAAGAGCCAGAAAAATTGAGGCAGCGCAAACCAGCGGGCAGATATGTTTTCACTGACCAGCGGCGTAGCAATCGAAATCACCAACAAGGCAAAGCCCAGCGGCAACCAGCCCCGACGGGCCCAACGGCGTGCCTTGGAAGCCAAGGGCAGCGCTGTACGGCACATCAACCAGGTGGCACCCAGCATGACATACAACACAGGCAAACTGATGGCTGCCAGCAGTGAGAACAGCAAATTATAGAGGGAGGGTTCCAATCCTGTGATATATGAACCCAGCATCCAGCCCTGGCACAATGCAGTGAGCAGGGAGCCAAAGGAAAAGATGCCATTCCACATCGCTTTCTGGTCATCACCCGCTTTGACGCGGAAGTCGAAGGCAATGCCACGCAGCACCAGGCCCATCAACATCAAGGTGGCAGGCAAATATAAAGAGGTAAGAATGATGCCGTGCGCTTGGGGAAAGGCAATCAAAAGGACTCCAACACCCAATACGATCCAGGTCTCATTGGCATCCCAGAACGGTCCGATAGAAGAGATCATCTGTCCTTTTTCGTCGTCGGCTGCAAACGGCAGCAGCAAACCCACACCCAGATCGTAACCGTCGAGTACTACATACAACAGCAGCGCCAAACCCATGACTGCTGCGAACACGAGAGGCAACCAGAATTCCATTACTTGGTCTCCTTATTGCTTGGGTCTCGTGCGTTTGCGTCCCCTGAGTGTGTGTCCAGGGTGTCTGATTCCAGTTTTGGATACTGCTGGATGCTGGCGAGTATAGAAAGCAGGCGTTTCTTGGCCAAGTGTCGCATCGTTGAAATGTAGTAGAACAAAATAAACGCATACAACAGCAGCCACAGTATCAATGTGCTCAATACGGTGCCTCCACCGTGTTCCGCTACTGCCGATTCCACGCTCAAGACGTTATAAACCAGCCAGGGTTGACGACCTATCTCGGTGACATACCAGCCGGCGAGAACTGCTACCCAGCCTGAGAAGGTCATCCACGAGCAAATACGCAGTTGAATCACGTTCGGGTGCTGTTTACGGATGAAGATGCTCCAGCCCAGCCACCACGCCATGGCAATCATCAACATGCCTACGCCCACCATTACACGGAAGGCAAAGAACACCGGCGCTACCGGTGGGTGACGTCCCTCGAACTCATTGAGGCCGCGGATTTGCCCTTCGGCGTCATGCGTGAGAATGACACTCGCAAGCTTGGGTATTTCAATGGCGAAACGGTTGGTGCGGGTTTCCTCATCCGGCAGGGCAAACAGCGTGAAGGGTGCCCCTTTTTCCGTTTCCCACACCGCTTCTATCGCCGCGACCTTGGCGGGTTGATGTTCGAAGGTGTTCAGTCCGTGCAAGTCACCGATGAAAACCTGCAGTGG
>JBIIWM010000305.1:0-3055 GCA_044338875.1 Pseudohongiellaceae bacterium
GAAACCTGGCGCGAAGCCAACAACCTGTGCCGCGCCGTCGTTGATTTCAGGCGTCAGGATTCCGTGGAAGCCGAACCGCTCGAGGTGGGTGAGGAGTTCCTGGAGTATGTGGAGTTGTTGCGCGGTTTGGCGCGCCATCCTGCGATCGAGGAATTGCGGCTGGATGTGAGTTTTGAAAACCTGCGTGAAATCGCCTGGCGCCTGAGTGAACTGCTGCCCATCGCCAACCGCGAGAAACAAACCTTGCTGGAACTGGCGGATCCCTTTGCCCGCTTGCAACAGATCGAGCTGTACATCAATTCCATCAATCAGTGAGCAGGCGAGGCTTGTTGGTCAAGGACCGGCGCCGTGGGGCATAATCAATGGCAGGGCCAGCAGTGTGCAGCTTGAGTCAGGGTTCCGTTATTTGGTGCCGAGAAAAATATAGTTCAGCAGCGCAGCAGCAGCAGCCAGCGCGACCATGACTCCGGTAAGCCAGCCAAACAGGGCCCACATCCGAAAGGATTTGCCATTATCCGGGTAGCAGCCGGTCGTTTCGTATTTGCGGTGCGCGGAATCGGCATTGGCAGCGGGATTGATTTTTTCCTCGTTGGCACGAGAGTCGCTGGAAGCAGAGCTTGTTTCCTGGCCGGTATTGTTCATAGTCTGGGTTTTACGCACTCAAATAAGTGGATTTATATGCAACACAGGCATTCTAGCGCACTGGCAGTATTCCTGCCGCCGGGCATTTTCTGCAGGCGCTCCCTATACAGACGATTACGTCCATGAACAGCAAACGGCCTTCCATCAAGCAGCTTGAATATTTCGTGGCAATCGCACGGGCCTCGAATTTCCGCAAGGCTGCAGAAAAACTCAGCCTGAGCCAGCCCACGCTCACTTTGCAGATCGCGGAGCTGGAAAGCCTGCTGGGTGTCCAGTTGTTTGATCGCTCCAGGGCAGGGACTTTGCTGACTCCGGCCGGCCGGAATCTGCTGCCACTGGCACGGGAAATTCTTGAACAGTTCCAGCAACTCACCGATCTTTCGGAGATTGGCAAGGATCCGGAACTGACCGGTACCTTCCATATGGGGGTATCCCCAACCATTGGCCCCAGCTTGCTGCCAACGGTATTTCCGGTTCTGCATGAACGCTATCCCGGGTTGCAACTGCATGTAACCGAACATCTGCCCGGTGTCCTGGAGACTGGACTCGAGTCAGGTGATTTTGATCTGATCCTGGCAGTGCTGCCCATGCAGACCGGACGCTTGCGCATGCGGCCGCTGTTTTCCGAGCGCCTCAAAATTGTCATGCATGTGGAACATCCGCTGGCACGCAAGCAGCGCTTGCGTGGGCGTGACCTGCATCAGCAAGACATTATCGGCCTGAACCAGCAACTGCATTTGCAGAAGCAGATACAGGCGTTGTGCGACCGTTATGGTGCGCATTCTCTGAAAGAGATCGAAGCCAACAGTGTGTCCACGTTGCGACTGATGGTGCTGATGAACATGGGGATCGCCATCCTGCCCGAGTTGTATCTGCAGACGGTGATGGCAGGTGAGGAGCATTTGAAAAGTTTCAGTTTGGAAGACGAGCCGTTGGTGCGTACCCATGTGGCGATGTGGCGCAAACAGGCCTCGGCTCGCCAGCAGTTCCAGAAACTGTCCTTCGAGATCAAGACAATTGCAATGGACTGTTTTGGCGCGTTCCTGGAAGAGGCAGTGGCTGACGAAAATCTCCCGGAGACCTGGTAAGCCAGTCGTTGCGGTCCGCAATGGTGCTGGCAACAGTTTCCAGCTGTGCAGTGGTGAAGGGCGGGGTGTACCGGATCACGCCGAATGCAACGTCATGAGTTCAGGCAGGAGGCAAGCAGTTCTGACAAGTCCTGCAGCAGGAACGGCTTTTGCAGGAAACCACAAAAGTTGGGACGATTGAGTTCATCCCCCAGGGAGTCCTGGCTGTAGCCTGTAGCGAGAATCACCTTGACTGCCGGATTGAGTCTGGTCAGGTGCTGCACACATTCGAGTCCACCCATGTTGGGCATGCTCATGTCAACGATGACAAGATCAATTATGTCCCCATGGGTCTGGTAGTACAGCAGTCCTTTTCTCCCATCTTCGGCCAGATGCACTGCGTAGCCCAGCCTGTGCAGCATCATTTCGGCCAGCTCGCGCACGATGTCTTCATCGTCAATGACAAGAATATTCCCGCGGCCGGTCACCGGTTGTTTGGAGGCGACCGGTTTGAGTGGCCATTCAACATCCAGTGCCAGTGGCAGTAATACGGTGAACGCGGTGCCCAGACCGGGTTCGCTGTTTACTGTTACCAAGCCACCATGATTACGTGTGACACCATAGACCATTGCGAGCCCAAGGCCGGTTCCCTTCCCTTTGGGCTTGTCAGTAAAGAAGGGCTCGAAAATACGGTCGATATTTTCCTTGGGAATACCGACACCCGTGTCGGTCACCGTTATGCGGCAATATTTGCCCGGCGGCAGTTGTTCACGGTCAGCAGGGCTCGCTTCCGTACTTTTGTTTCCACTGATTACTTCTTCTGCAAGCGAAAATCCCATGGTTCCGCCGTTGGACATCGCATCACGTGCGTTGACGGCGAGGTTCAGGAAGACCTGGCTGATCTGTCCAGGGTCGCCAGTGACGATGAGCGGCTGCTCACAGATATCAACCTGGATTTTGATGTTCTTTTGCAAGGTATGCTTGAGCAATGCGAGGGATTCTTTGAGTGCCTGATTGATATTGACAGGCAAGGATTGGTAATACCCTTTGCGTGCGAAACCGAGCAATTGTGAGGTCAATTCCTTGGCGCGCAGCGCGGCGGTTTCAATGATCTCCACGCTGTGCGAACGTTCTTCCCGGGGGCTTTCGTCCGATTTCAACAGTTCTGCATGCCCCAGGATTCCGGTCAGCAGATTGTTGAAATCATGGGCCACGCCGCCGGCCAGCGTACCGATGGCTTCCATTTTTTGGGATTGATGAAAGGCTGCTTCCAATGCAGCTTTCTCCTCTTCGTTTTTCTTGCGCTCGGTTATATCACGCGATACTCCCAGACATCCCAGCGGCTT
>JBIIWM010000306.1:0-3039 GCA_044338875.1 Pseudohongiellaceae bacterium
CGGGTTGTTATGGCCATGTGCTGTGGCCGGAAACCCCGGAGCAAATCGCGCAGGCCGAGGCTAACTACCCCAATGCGCCGTTCGAAGTCCACAAAGCCTGGCCCGAGGTGGTGCATCGCTACTTTGCCGGCACGCTGGGTTTTGTGATTATCCTGATCAATCTCGTCGCCTGGACTCATCGCAAGGAACGAAACCAGCCCAGGAAATTGCCGCTGTTCCTGCTGGGGATGGTGATATTGCAGGGAATGTTCGGCATGTGGACGGTGACGCTGAGCCTGTGGCCACAAGTGGTAACGACCCATTTGCTGGGCGGTTTCACTACCCTCAGTTTGTTATGGCTACTTGCCTTGCGCTTGCACAACAGTCCCTGGCCCCGCCCCAATATTCCTGTCCATCATTGGGTGCAGCTCAAGCCGCTCGCGCTGCTCGGGCTGCTCTTGGTGATAATGCAAATTGCGCTCGGTGGCTGGACCAGCTCAAATTATGCTGCGCTGGCCTGTCCGGAGTTACCCACCTGCCAGGGGCAATGGGTGCCAGGCATGGACTTTGCCAGCGGGTTTAATTTCACCCAGGAGATTGGACCCAACTATCTTGGCGGTCAAATGGACGCTCCAGCGAGAGTGGCCATTCACTTCACGCATCGGGTGGGCGCATTGATCGTGGTGTTCTATCTGGGCTTCTTACTGAGTAAACTCTACCGGTATGCTGGCGGCCGCGAAATGAGAAAGCAGGCCCACGTCATACTTGGCTTGCTGACCCTGCAAGTACTGCTCGGCATGAGCAATATCATCTGGTCGCTGCCCCTGCCCATAGCGGTGGCCCATAACGCGGTAGGCGCCTTGCTATTGTTGTCGATGGTCAGCCTTAATTACCGCCTTCACAAAGGCTGCAGTTGGTAACACATGACAGAATCAGTACTGAAGAAAGCAGCTTCCTGGCGCGACTATTATGAGATGTGCAAACCGCGCGTCGTCATGATGATGGCGCTCACCTCGCTGGTGGGGATGCTGCTCGCCGTGCCCGGTATGGTGCCTGTCCCCATTCTGCTGTGGGGCAATATTGGCATTGCACTGGTGGCCGCAGCGGGTGCCGTGGTGAATCATCTGATCGACTACCGGGTCGATACCATCATGCAGCGCACACTCAAGCGCCCCATTCCCCAGGGCAAGGTTAGCCCGAGGCAGGCGCTGGTGTTTGCCGCGGCTATCTGTGTGCTGGGCATGGGCATCTTGCTGTTTTTGGTGAATCCGCTGTGCGCCTGGCTCACGCTCGCGTCCTTCGTTGGCTACGCCATCATTTATACCGGCTGGTTGAAGCGCGCCACCCCCCAGAACATCGTGATTGGCGGGCTGTCCGGTGCGATGCCGCCACTGCTCGGCTGGACTGCGGTGACCGGCAGTGTTGATGCCGGTGGCTTGTTGCTGGTGTTGATTATCTTCGCGTGGACGCCACCGCATTTCTGGCCGCTGGCGATCCACCGCAAGAAAGATTATGCCAAGACCGACATTCCGATGTTGCCGGTGACGCATGGTGACGAGCTGACCAAACTGCACATCCTGCTCTATACGATCATCATGGTGTTGATCACCTTGCTGCCGTATCTCACCGGGATGAGCGGCATGCCATACCTGATTGCGGCGGTGGTGCTGGGCGTCGGTTTCTTGTACCGCAGCATTGATCTTATGCTGACGACACGTCCGCAAGCTGCGATGCAAACCTTCCGTTTTTCCATTGTGTATTTGATCGTGCTGTTCATTGCACTGCTCGTGGATCATTACCTGTAATGAACAAAAACATTGCCAATACTGTCATCGCCTGCGTTGCCTTCATGGCAATAGTGCTGGGCTTGACCACCAACCGGATCCTGTCCCCGGCGATCATGACGCCGACACAGCTCAACGAGCAGGGGCTGTTCGTGTATGAGCTGCCCCGGCGCTTTACGGATTTTGAGTTGACCGACCAGCATGGCGCGGCGTTCACCAAGGAACATTTGAAGGGCAAGTGGACGCTGCTGTTCTTCGGGTACACGTTTTGTCCCGACATTTGTCCGATCACACTGGCGACGATTCGCCAGTTCGAGCAGTTGGTGCAGGAAGAAGATGTCGAGGCAGCCGCCCAGCTGCAGGTCGCGATGGTATCAGTGGATCCGCAACGCGATACGCCGGAAAAACTCGGCGAGTACATGGCGTTCTTTGGGGAAGACTATATCGGCGCCACGTCAGAATACATCAACGTATTCAATCTCGCGCGCCAGCTCAATGTCGCCTTCGGCTATGAGCCCCAGGATGATGGCGACTACCTCGTGAGTCATTCGGGAGAAATCATCCTGATCAACCCGGAAGGCGATTTTCACGGCTTCTTCAAGGTGCCGCATGATCCGGCAAAGATGGCGGCCACTTTCCAGTCAGTGCAGTTGGCTTGGCGCAAATAAGCAGCAGTCTCGTCAGGCGCGTCGCAAGGTTGTACTCAAAACAAACAGCAAGGCGGCGGCCACCACAATACTGGGGCCGGTCGGCGTATCCCAGAACCACGAAGCACTCATGCCGCCAATGACCGCGAGCGCGCCGATGACGCTGGAACCAAGCGCCATTTGTTCCGGGGACTTCGCGAAGTTGCGTGCCGCTGCGGGCGGGATGATAAGAAGAGAAGTAATCAGCAGGATGCCGACGATCTTCATCGAACCAGCCACCACGATCGCCATCACCAGCATCAGCAGCAAACGCAGCCGCGTGACATTCAAACCTTCGACCTGGGCCAGTTCCTGATTCAGCGTGATCGCAAGCAAACGATTCCAGTACCACAGCAGGATGCCAATGGCTGCAATGCCGCCCCCCAGCATCCACAGCAATTCGGAATAGCTGACCGATAACAGATCGCCAAACAGAAACGCCATCAAGTCGATACGCGTGCCGGTGAAACTCAGCGTCACCAGTCCCAGCGCCAGCGAACTGTGGGCGAGGATGCCCAGGATGGTGTCGCTCGCCAAGCCCTTGTTCCTTTCCATGACGACAAGCAATAGTGCGATCACACTACAAAGGG
>JBIIWM010000307.1:0-3030 GCA_044338875.1 Pseudohongiellaceae bacterium
AATCCGCACTACCCCCATATTCATACCAGTCATGTGGCTGCTGATGCTGATCGCTGTCGTGATGATTGGCGTCAAACACCTGCAGCCCGAAATGCCGGAACTGCGTATTCCTGATTTGCTGAATGCTCTGATACACACCTTGCTTCGACTGTTGTCCGGCTTGCCCTTGCTACTTGTCAGGCTGGACCTGCCGGCATCCACACGTTCCAACGTCTACTTCCTGCCAATAGTGCGTGGGCTGTTATTGACTGCCCCCCTGCTGCTGGTTTTCCTGGCCTTGTTTTCATCCGCAGATGCCACCTTTGACCGGTACACCTCTTTCCTTACTGACTGGTTGACTGACAACTTCTTGTCACACGTGGCGAGAATCGGAATTTTTGTATGGCTGATATCCGGCTTGCTTGCCTCACTTCTACATACGCTTCCTGGCAGACCTGCCATTGGAGAATTGAAGCCCTGTATCGGCAAAACCGAAACAACCATCGTCATGGCCTCGCTAGCTGTGCTTTTTACAGCGTTTGTGCTGATACAACTTGGCTATCTGTTTGGAGGCAGGGCCACGATAGAGGCCAGCACGGGCTTGACCATTGCGGCCTATGCCCGCCGCGGTTTTTACGAATTGTTGACGGCCGGCGGACTCACCCTGGCCTTGCTGCTCGGCATGGCAGCACTGAGCGTGGATAAAACAAGGTTCAGGCAGCTGGCACTGGTTCTCGTGGCATGCGTGCTGATCATGCTGGGGTCAGCGGTGCAACGCATGTTGCTTTATATCTCTGAATTCGGATTCAGCCTGGATCGAGTGATTGCCAGCACCGTTCTGGCCTGGTTATGCCTCGTGCTGATCGCGTTTGCCCTTACCGTATTGCGGGCGCAACCCCGCTGGTTTATCCAGGCGGCGGTGACCACGGGCGTATTCGCAGCCTTGTTCTGTGCCTTCCTCAACCCGGCAGCAGTGGTAGCCAGGGTAAATATCGAGCGCAGCCTGAGCCAGCACAAGTCACTGGATATGCAATATTTGTTGAGCCTCGGTGCAGATGCTGTTCCGCTGCTCGTCCGACGGATTGAGGAGTTGCCCAGGCAGGCCCAGTGCCTGGCCGCACAAGTGTTGCTTGCGCAATGGCCTGGCACCGACGAGTTATCGGCCCAGGCCGCCCCTTCGGCTGGAACAGAAAATGGGGTCGAGACCGAGCCAGGCTGGCGCAGTTTTCATCTCGGCCGCTGGCAGGCACGGAAAACTGTGGAGGAACACCGAAACAAGCTGCAGAACATCCTTGAAGATACTTCACACTCCGGGGAAGGTCCTTCGATATGCGAAAACCTGTTCGACCCTCAATCGCTCCCGCAGTAAAAAAGGTGCAGCAGTTTGACCCGGATAAGCTGCTATAATCGCCGGGTTAATTCTGTCTGAAAGGTAAATCAAATGGTGTGGACAAAACACGACTACGAAGACATACCTGGCACGTATGTATTCGACGGCAAGCATGCGCATGACTCCTATCCGCTGAACAAAATGCTGTTCACCTTCAATACTGAAGAGTGCCGCGATGAGTTCGACCGTGACCCGGGTGCTTACTGCGACAAATTCGGTGTCACCGGAAAATTCAAGGAAGCCGTCCTCAAAAAGGATTTCCTGGGCATGCTGCGCAACGGCGCCAACATTTATTTCATGGCCAAAATGGCTATCCCCCGTGGCACCTCCGTGCAGGATTGTGGCGCGCAGTTCCAGGGCATTACCACCAAGGAGTTTCAAGCCAAACTCCTGCAGAAGGGTGAAGGTCTGGAAGCAAAACTCGAACAGCGTGGAGGTTACTGGAATGGCTAAGATTATGGGTGGAGTCACGAGCTCCCACATCCCTGCGGTAGGCAATGCCATTGCCAACAACCTGACGCAAGAGCCGTACTGGAAGCGTTTCTTTGATGGCTATGGCCCGGCACATGAGTGGCTGGAGAAAGTAAAACCGGATGTCATCATTGTCGTGTACAACGATCACGGCCTGAACTTCTTCCTCGACAAGATGCCGACTTTTGCAATTGGCTGTGCGGATACCTATGCCAATGCAGACGAAGGTTGGGGCCTCAAGCCGGTATCTCCTTTCGAAGGGGATGCCCAGCTGTCATGGCATATTGCCGAGTCGCTGGTAGCACAGGAATTCGACATCACAATGTGCCAGGAAATGCTGGTAGACCACGGCTTCGTAAACCCGATTCGTGCACTGTTCGGCACCCACGAAAAGTGGCCGGTCAAGGCAATTCCACTGGCTGTGAATACGGTACAGCACCCGGTTCCTACTGCGGCGCGCTGCCTCAAACTGGGCCGTGCACTGCGCAAGGCCGTTGAGTCCTACCCGGAAGACCTGAAAGTGGTAATCCTCGGTACCGGCGGCATGTCGCACCAGCTGCAAGGCGAACGCGCTGGCCTGATCGACGTGGAATTTGATCTGGAAACGATGGAAAAAATTGCTACCGATCCGGAATGGCTTACACAGTTCAGCAATGCCGACATCATGCGTCGTGCCGGCACTGAAGGTATTGAGACCATCATGTGGCTGGTAATGCGTGGAGCTTTGCAAGACGATGCAAAGGTCATCCACAAGCACTATCACGCACCAATCTCGAATACCGGTGCCGGTGTCCTGGTTATGGAAAACAAGCACGACTGAGCCATGACAAAACAGCTATAAGCAGTACCAAAAAACGCCCCTCCGGGCGTTTTTTTTGTTCTGCGAAGCTGCCGGTATCGGCATGGCGTAGTTCCCGGAACAGAGGCGATACTGACCGAATCCCTTTTCAGCATAATGGAAAACAGGAATAATTCCCGAAAGGCACGGAGTGTGCGATTCTTCACCGAAGGTTCATGCACTAAAGCTATAGTGACAAAGGTACGCGTTTGTTCCGAATGAAGAGACAACCGGTACCTTACCGGAAAACAGACAAGGCAAGAAATCCATGGAACTGAATGAAAAAAACAGTAATGAAGCCCTTATCATCTATGGTGAGCAAATGCTCGCCAAGCTACTGGATCAGATTTGG
>JBIIWM010000003.1:0-31259 GCA_044338875.1 Pseudohongiellaceae bacterium
AATGTAGCGCCTGATGTCGAAGAAACAGACAACATTATCAGCATGGCCGGGTCTGCAGCCGGAGCAGCGCAATGATGCAACCGATGGCGCCGCATGCAACCCGACTTTCAGCATTGTTGCAGGGAGTCCTTGTGCTTCCCGAAACACTGGATCGCGATGTCAGCGGTATTGAACTGGATTCGCGCAAGATTGCCCCGGGCGCTGTTTTCCTGGCATGCAAGGGAGCGTCATTCGACGGCCGCCGCTTTATAGGTGATGCGATCAGGCAGGGCGCCAGTGCTGTCCTGGTTGAAGCCGACGCCGAGTGGCGTGATTGTTCGGAGCAACAAAAAGTCCCGGTTGTGCCTGTCATTGGCTTGCCGGCAAAGATGCATAAGTTGGCCTCCAGATTCTATGGTGAACCCGCCAACAAGCTGCGTCTGCTGGGCATTACCGGAACGAACGGAAAGACCACTTGCTGTCTTTTGCTGGGGCAGTTGCTGAACAAGCTGGGTTGCCGCTGTGGTGTCATAGGCACGCTTGGCTATGGTTTGGCAAGCGAGACTCTTGAGATTGACAACAGCGGTCCTGGAACAACGCCGGATGCCGTCAGGTTGCAGGGCATACTGGCGCAACTACACGAAAACGGTGCAAGTACCGTGGTGATGGAAGTTTCGTCGCACGGTATTCAGCAGGCGCGCGTTGACATGGATGCATTCACCTTGGCGTTATTCACCAACCTGACCCGCGACCATCTGGATTTCCACAGCGATCTTGACGATTACGGAAGTACCAAGCGCAGGTTGTTTCACGGCAGGAAGCTGCAGATAGCGATATTGAATCTGGATGATGACTATAGTGCCGGTACGCGTGCGGAACTGGATAGCTCTGTATCCTGCCTGACCTGGAGCCTGGAAAATACGGCTGCAGATGTGTATGCAAAAGAGCTGTTGTTTGCACCAAATGGAATCCACTTGCTGGTAGTGACTCCCTGGGGGGAATACCGGGTGCATAGTCCTTTGCTGGGTTCCTTCAATGCCAGCAACTTGCTTGCCGTTTTGTGTGCAGCCCTGGCGTGCCAGAGCGATCAGGCAGATTTTTTGCCTGAGAAAATCGTTACTGCACTGCAAACCCTGACTGCCGTCAATGGTCGCATGCAGTTGGTGGGCGCCACACCGGTGGCTGTGGTGGTTGATTACGCCCACACCCCGGATGGACTGGAGAAAGCACTGCAGGCAGTACATGAGCACCGCAGTGGCAAGGTTATCTGCGTGTTCGGTTGTGGTGGCGATCGTGACAAAGGCAAGCGTCCTCTTATGGGGGCAATGGCCGAGCGATTGTCCGATGTCATGATCCTTACCGATGACAATCCACGCAACGAATCTGCCGGCCAGATCATTGCCGATATTCTGGAAGGGATAGAAAACAAGAATCGTGTCCAGGTTTTTCCCGATAGATCGGCTGCCATCAGCGCTGCAATCAATCAGGCCAATGCTGGCGATGTCGTGCTGGTTGCGGGCAAAGGTCATGAGACATATCAGGAGTACGCTGGCAAACGCCTGCCGTTCAATGATGTGAAGCAGGCTCAAAATGCCTTAAGCCAGAGATTTGGAGCAGTTAAAGGAGTTGCTGACAAAGAGGGAGTATCGGGTGATTGAAGCCATGAGTCTCGTGCAGCTACAGGGATTGGTAGGCGGTGAGTTGAAGGGCAATGCAGTGTTCAACGCCGTGAGCACTGACACGCGCACCTTGCTTCCCAATGAACTCTTCATTGCACTGCAGGGGCCAAACTTCAATGGCAATAATTTCGTAGCGCAAGCAGAAACGGCGCAGGCCTGTGCTGCGCTGGTAAGTCAGGACATGGAAACTGCATTGCCTACATTGAAGGTAGAGGATACCCGTATCGCCCTGGGCGTGATGGGGGCGCACAACAGGTTGCGCTCACGCGCAAAAATTGTGGCTCTCACCGGTAGCCAGGGCAAAACCACGGTGAAGGAGATGACCGCAAGCATTCTCGCGCAGTGTGGCGAAGTGCTGTACACGAAAGGCAATCTTAACAACGACTATGGCGTGCCGCTAACCTTGTTGCGTCTTGCCAATTGGCACCAATTTGCGGTTATTGAAATGGGTGCCAATGCCCGGGGAGAAATTGCCTATACCACCAGGCTGACAAACCCCGACGTTGCACTTATCAACAATGTTGCCCCAACCCATCTTGAAGGTTTCGGCTCACTTCAGGGTGTGGCTGAAGGCAAGGCAGAGATTTGGCAGGGACTAACACATGGTGGAACTGCCGTGGTCAATCTGGATGACGAAAATGTGGTCAGGAATTTCAAGCGGACAAGGGATATTCGTGCGGTAACAATCAGTGCTGCCGGGAAAACCGTAGCTGACTACAGTGTAAGCGGCATCAGCATGCAGAATCTGGAAGGCTCAAGCTTCATGTTGCATACGCCACAGGGGAATATCGGCATCAATATCAAAATACCAGGCAGGCACAACATCGCCAATGCGCTTGCTTCAGCCGCACTTGCCATGGAGTCAGGCGCCGACCTGGTGCAAGTCGCCAAGGGGCTGCAGGAAATGCATGCAATCAAAGGACGGCTTAATGTCAAAAAAGGCCTGGCTGGATCTGTAATTATTGATGACAGCTATAACGCCAGTCCTGCTTCGTTTATGGCAGCGATCGATGTGCTGGCAGAACTGCCGGGAATTCGTATTGTCGTTGCCGGAGACATGGGCGAGCTTGGCACCGACAAGGAGGCTGCACACATCGCCCTCGGTGAGTATGCAGCAAGCAAGGGCATCGACTATTTCTTTGGCACCGGTGTGCTTTCGGCTCTGGCAGTACAAGCCTTTGGCCAGACTGCCACACATGCAGCAGATTGTGCGCAACTGGCCTCTCTGCTGCGGCCTAAACTGGCAGCTGGTGTGAGCGTGCTGGTGAAAGGATCAAGAAGTGCAGGCATGGAGCGGGTAGTCAAACAATTGGCAGAACAAGAGGATTAGGTGGAATGCTGCTCTGGTTGACAAATTATCTGGCCAAAATCAACGACGTCTTCCTGGTATTCCAGTACCTGACGGTGCGCGGCATTCTGGGGATTCTGACAGCGCTGACCTTGTCATTGCTTATTGGTCCCTATGTCATCAGGAAGCTCAACTATCACCAGATCGGACAAGTGGTGCGTGACGATGGTCCCAAATCGCACTTGAGCAAGGCAGGCACTCCAACAATGGGGGGAGCCCTGATCCTGATCAGTATCCTGTTCAGCAGTTTGCTCTGGTCGGATCTGACCAATATCTATGTTTGGGTGGTGTTGCTGGTAACTGCAGCATTCGGCGCCATCGGCTGGGTGGATGACTACCGCAAGGTTTTTGAGCGCAATCCGAAGGGACTGCCGGCACGCTGGAAATATTTTTGGCAATCCCTGTTTGGCGGTGCAGCAGTCATTTACCTGTATCTAAATGCTGCAACGCCAGCCGAGACACAGTTGTTCGTACCCTTCTTCAAGAATATCGCGCTGAACATGGGAGTTTTCTATGTGATCTTCGGTTACTTCATCGTGGTGGGATTCAGTAATGCTGTGAATCTGACCGATGGGCTGGATGGGCTGGCGATTTTGCCTACAGTGATGGTAGCGGGCGCGTTGGGCATCATTGCGTACCTGGTGGGTAATATCGAGTTTGCTGCCTATTTGAATATTCCGTATATCGCCGGCACTGGTGAGCTTGTGGTGTTCTGCGGAGCTCTTGCTGGTGCTGGTCTCGGCTTCCTCTGGTTCAACACATACCCGGCCCAGATATTCATGGGTGATGTGGGAGCGCTGGCATTGGGTGCTGCGCTTGGGATTGTTGCCATCATCGTGCGCCATGAAATAGTACTCGTGATCATGGGTGGTGTGTTCGTCATGGAAACACTGTCGGTGATTCTGCAGGTGGCTTCATTCAAGCTAACCGGCAAACGCATATTCCGTATGGCACCCTTGCATCATCATTTTGAACTGAAAGGTTGGCCAGAACCCAGGGTGATAGTGCGTTTCTGGATAATCACTGTAATTCTGGTCCTGTTCGGACTGGCAACACTGAAATTCAGGTAGAAATATCAAATGCAGGCCTCGGCAACCAACAAGCACTTGATCGTCGGTCTGGGAATGACCGGGTTGTCCTGTGCACGGTATCTGGAGCGTGAGCAGATTCCATTTTCGGTGATGGATACGCGCACCAAACCGCCCGGCTTGGATGTTTTTCGTGCAGAGTTTCCTGAAGTGGAAGTAACAGCAGGAAAACTTGATGCGGAAAAGTTGGCTGCAGCAGATGTGCTGGTAATGAGTCCTGGTGTTGATTTGCGGTTGCCGGAAATCCAGCAAGCCATTCGTTCGGGCGTGAAGGTGACCGGGGATATTGATATTTTCGCCAAGGTAATCAAGGCCCCAATTGTTGCGATCACTGGCTCCAACGCAAAAAGCACTGTAACGATGCTGGTTGGTGAAATGGCTCGAGCTGCAGGGAAGCAGGTAGAAGTGGCTGGCAACATCGGGACGCCGGTGCTCGATCTGTTGGCAAGAAATACCGCAGAACTATATGTGCTCGAGCTTTCCAGTTTTCAGCTTGAAACCACCACTGACCTGGGGGCTGAGGTTGCCACGGTGCTAAACCTGAGCGAGGACCACATGGATCGGTACGATTCGATGGCGGATTACCGCAAAGCAAAACACCGGATTTTCCAGGGTTGTCGCCAGATTGTGATCAACCGCGATGATGCTGCCACATGTCCTGACAATGCTGCCGGTCTCAAGGTGCTGAGTTTCGGGTTGCGCACGGATGTTCAGCCAGAATCGTTCTCTGTGTTGCAGTCAGGCAATGAGCAGTATCTTGGTTTCAACGGCCAGGCCTTGTTGTCTGTGCAGGAACTCAGGATTGCCGGTCAGCACAATGTCGCCAATGCATTGGCTGCGCTCGCACTTGGATATGCCATTGGACTTGATTGGGAGCCAATGCTTGGGACACTGCGGACATTCAAGGGCTTGAAACACCGCTGCCAATGGGTTGCCGAGATCGGGGGAGTATCCTGGTACAACGATTCAAAAGGCACCAACGTGGGAGCCACTGTGGCTGCGGTAAACGGATTGGGTGTGAAAGGGAAGGTAATCCTGCTGGCAGGTGGTGTAGGCAAGGGTGCGGATTTCTCCGAACTTGGTCCAGTAATGGCAAGGTATGGTCGTCTGGCTATTGTCTTTGGCGAAGATGCCAAAAAAATTGAATCGGTATTGCAGGACAACGTGCCTGTAGTGCGCGCAAATTCGATGCAGGATGCCGTGCTCAAGGCCAAGGCAGCAGCCCAGGGCGGAGATATCGTATTGTTGTCACCTGCCTGTGCCAGTTTCGACATGTTCAGGAATTATGAGCATCGCGGTGAGATGTTCGTGCAGGCAGTGGAGGGATTGCACTGATGCGATTCACCGGTCTGCCATACCAATTCTCACGCTCATATTATGGGGATGCCTGGCTGATTATCATGTGCGCATTGCTGGTGATTTTCGGACTGGTAATGATGACCTCGGCTTCTGTGGAAATTGCCAGCCGCCAGTACGACGATGCTTTCTATCATTTCAAGCGACAGTTGGTATTCCTGTGCATTGGCTTGGGAGCAGCTGGTGTAGTGCTGTATATCCCGTTGCGACTTTGGTATCGGAGTAGCGTGGCACTCTTGTTGTTCGCGTACCTCTTGCTGATTCTTGTGCTGATACCGGGTATCGGACGAGAAGTGAATGGCAGCATGCGCTGGTTTCGTCTCGGGTTCATGTCCTTGCAGGCCTCGGAACCCGCAAAATTGTTTGTGCTGGTTTTCATGGCCTGGTTTCTCAGCCGTTATCACGATCTGGTCAGGAATTCCGTCAAAGGTTTTGTATATCCGGTTGCTTTCCTGGCACCGCCAGCATTGTTGTTGTTGCTCGAACCGGATTTTGGCGCACTCGTGGTGCTGTTTATCGCAGTGTTTGGGATGTTGTTCCTGGCAGGAGTGCAGCTGATCCAGTTTGTGGGTACCGGTGTATTGCTTGGGGCAGGTGCCGTATTGCTGATCCAGAGCTCTGAATATCGCATGCAGCGCGTCAATACTTTCCTGCAGGCACTGAAGGATCCATTCAGTGAGGAAGTGGTGTATGGCAGTGGATACCAGTTGGCACAAGCCTTGATTGGCTTCGGTCGTGGTGAATGGTTCGGTGTAGGGTTGGGCAACAGCATACAGAAAATGTACTTCCTGCCGGAAGCGCATACCGACTTTGTGTTGGCAATAATCGCTGAAGAACTGGGTATGTTGGCGGTGTTGTTGCTACTCGGCTTGTTCATGGCTTTCGTGGGTCGGGCTATCGTCATTGCGCGCCGCAATGAGCTTGATGGGCGTTTGTTTGCAGCCTATCTGGGCTATGGCATTTCATTTCAATTCATGGGGCAGGTATTGATCAACTCAGCAGTGAATGTGGGCTTGTTGCCAACCAAGGGGCTGACCTTGCCTTTCCTCAGCTATGGCGGTTCCAGCTTGATCATGTGTCTTGTGATGTTTGCAATGTTGTTGCGCATAGACATTGAACATCAAGGCATGAAAGTGCAGCGCAATGGAGCCAGGCCTGCATGACAAGTCCATTGGCCAACGGTGTCAGGGAAAAAGTGTTGATCATGGCAGGTGGTACCGGTGGCCATGTATTTCCAGCCTTGACGATTGCGCAGGAGCTGATGACTCGCGGTGCGGAAGTGGAGTGGCTGGGAACCCGCCAAGGGCTGGAAGCAAGAGTCATTGGCGCAACTGACATACCGATGCATTTCATCAGCATCGGAGGCTTGCGCGGGAAGAGTCTGGTGAAAAAATTGCTGGCACCTTTCGTGATTGTGCGTGCTGTTATCCAGGCGGTGCTGGCAATTCGCCAAATAAAGCCGGGATGTGTACTTGGCATGGGAGGATTTGTGACGGGTCCAGGCGGTATCGCTGCAAGAATGCTCGGCAAGAAATTGATCATTCATGAACAAAACGCTATTGCCGGTCTTACCAATCAACTGTTGTTTCCGTTTACCCACGTAGTAATGGAAGCTTTTCCTGGTGCGTTCAGGAAAAAACAGCAGCTAAGTCATACCAATAATTTGTTGAACCGTATGATGGCGCCAGAGAAAATCCAGGTGGTAGGCAATCCGGTGCGTGCTGAAATCCTGGCATTGGCTCCAGCTGAATCCCGTCTTGCCCATCGCCAGGGAGCACTGCATGTGCTGGTACTTGGCGGAAGCCTTGGTGCAGTGGCCATCAATCGTGTAATGCCGGAGTTGCTGGCGGGAATGAATGAAGCTGACCGGCCGCTGGTGCGGCATCAATGTGGTGACAGGAATCTTGATGCCACATTGCAGTTATACAGGGATTCAGGCCTTGAGTTGGATAAAAAAATTCAGGTGCAGGCTTTCATTCAGGATATGGCCGAAGCCTACGAGTGGGCTGATATCGTGATATGCCGGGCCGGTGCCAGCACTATCGCAGAACTCGCCGTAGCAGGGCTTCCGTCGATACTCGTGCCCTATCCGTCAGCAGTCGATGATCATCAAGCGGCAAACGCGCGCACACTGGAACAGGCTGGTGCTGCATGGGTGGTTCCACAAAAAGAGTTCACGGCAGAAAAGATCGCCAGAATTCTTGCTTCACTGGCAGCAAACCATTCCCGGTTATTGCAGCGTGCCCGCGCAGCAGCGTCAATGGCAAAACGCGATGCGACCAGCAGGGCTGCCACTTTGTGCCTGGAGGCCTGTCATGGCTGATGACTTGAACCTTACACGTACCGGCGTGATTCCTGAGATGCGCAGGATTCGCAATATCCATTTTATTGGCATTGGCGGTGCTGGCATGAGTGGTATTGCCGAAGTATTGCTTAACCAGGGTTATCACATCTCCGGATCTGACATAGCTGAATCAGGTACTACCAGGAGGCTGCAAAACCTCGGCATGACGGTACACATTGGTCATCGTGCTGATAACGTCGAGAAAGCCGATGTTGTCGTGGTATCCAGCGCTATCGACAAGGAGAACGAGGAAATTCTGGAAGCGATGAATCGCCGGATACCCATTATCCGTCGAGCGGAAATGCTGGCGGAACTGATGCGTTATCGCCATGCCATCGTCATCGCGGGAACCCATGGCAAAACGACTACCACAAGCCTGATCACTTCACTGCTGGCACAAGGCGGACTGGATCCAACTTTTGTCATCGGAGGGCTCCTCAACAGTGCCGGTACCAACGCAAAATTGGGAGCCAGTCACTACATGGTTGCTGAAGCGGATGAAAGTGATGCGTCTTTTCTCCATCTCCAGCCCATGGTTGCCGTGGTCACCAACATTGATGACGATCACATGGCAACCTACGAAGGTGATTTCGAGAAACTGAAAAAGACGTTTGTGGATTTTCTGCACAATCTGCCGTTCTACGGACTGGCCGTGCTTTGCATCGACGATCCTGTAATCCAGGAAATAATGCCGCTGGTTTCGCGTCCGGTGCTTACCTATGGCTTTTCGGAAAAAGCGGATTTCCGTATCAAGGTGATCAGCCAGAAAGAAATGGTCTCGAAATTCGAAGTCAGCAGGCCCGGCCATGCACTGCCATTGCCAATCACCATAAAGCTTCCTGGCTTGCATAACGTATTGAACGCGACCGCCGCCATCGTGGTGGCAACTGATGAAAAACTCAACGACGAGGATATTCAGGCGGGTATTGCCAATTTCCAGGGAGTGGGTCGTCGCTTCGAGGTGCAGGGCGAACTCAAGTGCAAACATGGAAAGGTAATGCTGGTTGATGACTACGGTCATCATCCGACTGAAGTTGCCGCGAATATTCGTGCTGTGCGTGACGGCTGGCCGGATAAGCGTCTGGTAATGATTTACCAACCGCATCGCTACAGCCGTACGCATGATCTTTATGACGACTTTGTCGATGTTCTTTCGGAAGTTGATTTTCTGTTGATGCTGGAAGTATATCCAGCCGGGGAAAAACCGATCCGTGGCGCCGACAGCAAGAATCTGTGCCGAAGCATTCGCCAACGCGGGCAGATTGATCCGGTACTCGTGAAGAAGCCTGAGGAACTCAGGGCGATTCTTGATGAGGTGCTGCTGGATGGCGACATCCTGGTAACCCAGGGTGCAGGAAATATTGGTGTTTTGTGCAAGCAATTGGCGGAACAGGGGCTGGGTAATGACTAGGTTGCTAAAGGCTGGTCAGTATGGCCGTGTTGCCGTGGTGATGGGCGGACGTTCAGCCGAGCGCGATATCTCGCTGCTCAGTGGTGGTGCAGTGCTTGATTCGCTGCTCCGCTCGGGAATTGATGCAGTAGGTATCGATGCTGACATGACTTTGCTGCAGAAGCTGCGCAATGAGCAAGTGGATCGAGTCTTCATCATGTTGCATGGACGTGATGGCGAGGATGGCAAGCTGCAGGGTGCTTTGGAATGGATGGGGCTGCCTTATACCGGCAGTGGTGTGCTGGCGTCCGCACTTGCGATGGACAAAATCCGCAGCAAGTTGATTTGGCAGCGGCTTGGCATCAACACCCCTGCCTTTGTCGAACTGCGTGAAGATTCGGATTTCCCCCAAGTGCTCCGCAATCTGGGCCCATGTTTTGTCAAACCTGTCAGCGAAGGATCCAGTATCGGAATTGGCGGAGCTGAAACCGTTGCCGAATTGCATGAAGCGTTCAAAAGAGCTTACGCGTTCGACAAGGCGGTTATGGCGGAATCATGGATACGTGGCAGGGAGTTTACGGTGGCCTTGCTCGACGACAAGGTGCTGCCTGTCATCGAGTTGAAAAGTGCCAATAGTTTCTACGACTACGAAGCCAAGTATCTCTCAGACAAGACCCAATACCTGTGCCCATGTGAACTTTCGCATGCGGATACCGCGATGCTCCAGCAAATGTCACTGGAAGCGTATCGGGCTCTTGGTTGCAGTGGCTGGGGCCGGGTCGATGCCATGCAGGATGCCAACGGCCAATTCTGGTTGCTCGAAGTGAATACGGCTCCTGGCATGACCAGTCATTCCCTGGTGCCAATGGCAGCGCGCGCCAATGGTCTGGATTTTGACACTCTGGTCATGCGGGTGCTGCATACCAGTATGCAGGCAAAGGGAGCGGTACATGTCTAACCGCATCGTTGGCAATTACCGCAGTGCCCGTGCACGCGGGGCCAGTGTGAGCACGCCCAAGCGTGATCAGCAGCACTGGTTTGCCTCGTTTGGCAGAGTGATGCTGGCGGTATTCGGATTGGGGTTGACCGTAGTAATCGGTTTCGGCGTGAAGGAAGCATTCGTACGGGTTAATACCCAGAAAATAAATACCGTGCAAATCGAAGGCAGTCTCAATTTCCTGAGCAGGACAGAGCTTGAAGAAACTGTAAACCGTTTCGTTGAAACGAGCCTGGTGGCGCTTGATCTGGATTTGCTCAAGCAGGAGTTGGAAGGCAAGCCCTGGGTGAATTCAGCAGAAGTGCGCAGGCAGTGGCCGGATCGGCTCATCATCAGGATTGAAGAGGAAGTGGCAATCGCACGCTGGGGCAACGGTCAGCTGCTGAACCAGCAAGGCCACGTCTTTGCGCCGGAAGATATCGAAGAGCAGATGCAGCTGCCATATCTGAGCGGACCGGAAAACAGCGAGAGCCTGGTGATGTTGCAGTATCTGGAATTCAACCAGTTGTTGTACCCGCTTGGCATCAGGATCAGGGATCTTGAACTGAATGAACGGGGAGCATGGACCATTACATTTACCAATGCGGCACAGGCGGCATCCCAGGTCAGTGTAAAGGTAAAGATCGGCAGGGAAGAAGTGTTGGACAGATTGAAGCGGCTTGTAACCTTTCTGGAATCCCAGACAGCAGAAGAGTTGTTGCTGGTTGAGACCATTGATTTGCGTTACGCCAATGGTTTGGCGATATCCCATCGGAGTCCGGAATCATTGCCGCGGAACTCAGGTGGAAAATCCGGCACCGATGAAGTGGTGGCACGATGAAGACAACAAAGAACCATGAAAACATGCAGGGAAAATACCATGGCTAACAATAACGGCGGAAACATGATCGTAGGCCTGGATATCGGAACATCCAAAGTAGTGGCCATCGTTGGCGAGGTCAATTCTGATGGTGGAATAAGTATCGTCGGCATCGGTCGCCATCGTTCGCGCGGCCTGAAAAAAGGCACCGTGGTGAATATCGAATCTACGGTTCAATCGATACAGCGCGCCGTGGAAGAGGCAGAGTTGATGGCCGGATGTCGCATCCACTCGGTGTATGCCGGTATAGCCGGGAGCCACATACGCAGCCTCAATTCGCACGGCATCGTCGCTATCCGTGATCGTGAAGTGTTTCCTGCTGATATAGATCGTGTAATTGATGCAGCTCAGGCCGTGGCAATTCCGGCTGACCAGAAAATCCTGCACATCCTGCCACAGGAGTACATCATCGATATGCAGGAAGGCGTAAAGGAACCGCTGGGGATGTCCGGCGTGCGTTTGGAAGCCAAAGTGCATCTGGTCACCTGTGCCACCAATGCCTACCAGAATATCGAGAAATGCATCCGTCGTTGTGGACTGGAGACAGACGAAATCATTCTGGAGCAACTGGCTTCCAGTTATTCCGTGCTTACCGAAGATGAAAAAGAACTCGGTGTATGCATGGTGGATATTGGTGGGGGTACTACAGATATCGCCATCTTTACCGAAGGGGCCATTCGGCACACCGGTGTTATTCCTATTGCAGGTGACCAGGTCACAAATGATATCGCCATGGCCCTGCGGACACCCACGGATAATGCCGAAGAGCTCAAGATCAAATACGCATGTGCGCTTTCCCAGCTCGCGAGTCCGGACCAAATGATCAAGGTGCCCGGGGTTGGTGATCGCGCACCGCGCGAGCTTTCCCGCCAGGCACTTGCCGATGTGGTTGAACCACGCTACGACGAACTTTTTCATTTGATCCAGGCTGAGATCCGTCTGAGCGGGTACGCCGATTTGCTGGCAGCAGGCATGGTTCTCACCGGAGGCACCAGCAAGATGGAGGGCGTCGTTGAACTCGCAGAAGAAATTTTCCATATGCCGGTTCGCATCGGCATGCCTCACGACGTGACGGGTTTGTCCGATATCGTGCGCAATCCCACCTATTCAACTGCAGTGGGTCTTTTGTTGTACGGGCTCAAACAGGCGCAGGAACGTGAAGGCCAGCAACCGGCCAAGCAACCGGGGATCAATTTGCTGGAGAAGGTCAAAAAGTTTTTGTTTCGTGATGATTGACGGGAAACAGGAAGTGAAAGCAACGCAGCAACGCAGTTTCAATGTAATAACGACAGACCAACAGGGGGCACAACCATGAGTTTTTTCGAAATCGTAGAAGACAAGCCGCAAAGCGCCGTCATCAAAGTGATTGGTGTGGGTGGAGGCGGTGGCAATGCCGTTAAACACATGATCCACAACGCTGTGGAAGGAGTGGAATTCATCTGTGCCAACACAGACGCCCAGGCTCTGGACAAGATCAATGCCAGAACAACCATCAAGCTTGGCAACCATGTCACCAAGGGTTTGGGTGCTGGTGCCAATCCGGATGTTGGTCGTCAGGCTGCGATGGAGGATCGTGAGCGTATCCGCGAACTGATTGATGGTGCCGATATGGTATTCATCACTGCCGGCATGGGCGGTGGTACCGGAACTGGTGCAGCACCAGTGGTGGCTGAAATCGCCCGTGAAATGGGTATCCTGACAGTGGCAGTTGTCACCAAGCCTTTCGGTTTCGAAGGTCGCAAGCGCCTGGCAGTAGCAGAGCAGGGAATTCGTGAGTTGTCCGAGCACGTCGACTCGCTGATTACTATCCCCAACGAAAAGCTGATGTCGGTATTGGGCAGTGGTGCTTCCTTGCTGGACGCCTTCGGCAAAGCCAACGATGTATTGCTGGGAGCGGTGAAGGGTATTGCCGATCTGATCACCCGCGATGGCTTGATCAACGTGGACTTTGCTGACGTCAGGACTGTCATGTCCGAAATGGGCATGGCGATGATGGGAACTGGCCGCGCATCCGGCGAGAACCGTGCAGTCGAAGCAGCGGAAGCGGCTATTCGCAGCCCACTGCTGGAAGATGTAAACCTGGAAGGTGCACGTGGCATCCTGGTCAACATCACGGCCAATGAAAGCCTGACACTGGGTGAATACTCCCAGGTCGGCAGTACCATTGCCCAATTCGCCTCGGAGCATGCAACGGTAATTGTTGGTACCGTAATTGATCCGGAGATGGGTGACGATATCAGTGTGACAGTGGTTGCTACCGGTCTGGCCTCTGCCATGACCATGGTTGAGAAACCGACCAAGGTAGTGGACAACACGCCAAGACAGGCACCTCGCAAGGTCGACTATCATACCCTGGAAAAACCGACCGCTATTCGTCGGCAATCCGCGAGTCGTCCTGAACCGCAGGTTCAGCCGCGCTACCAGAATGCAGTAGGAGCGGATGCGGATATGGAGTTTTTGGATATCCCGGCCTTCCTGCGCAAACAGGCTGATTAAGAAACAGCGGAGCTTGTCCGCAACCGTGCCCCCGGTTGCGGACAAACCCGGCCTCGACAATTGTCGGGGAAATGCTGAAAAAGGACATATTTCGGCAAAAGGAGTCTCAAGGGAGTGAAATAGTGCTTGGGGGGCCCGGCGTAGCTTTGTTAAAATTCCGCGCTTGATTTGAGGGCTGGCACTGCCCTGGATCAGGACCGCAGGCCACAGGCACCCGAAACACATGATCAGACAACGAACTCTCAAGAACGTAATCCGGGCCACCGGCGTAGGCTTGCACACTGGCAAGAAGGTCTATTTGACTTTGCGTCCAGCCCCGGTCGATACCGGCATTATATTCACGCGTGTCGATCTCAATCCGCCCGTCAGTATCCCCGCATTGGCTGAAAACGTAGGTGAAACCACGCTTTCGTCCACCCTGATAAAGGGGGATGTGCGTATTTCCACCGTTGAACACCTGATGTCTGCCTTGTCCGGACTTGGCATTGATAATGCCTATGTTGACGTGAGCGCCCCGGAAGTGCCCATCATGGACGGCAGCGCCGGTCCCTTCGTATTTCTTATCCAGTCGGCTGGCATCGAAGAACAGGATGCGCCAAAAAGCTATATCCGCATTACCAAGGAAGTGTCTGTCTCCCAAGGTGACAAGCGCGTAAACCTGAAGCCTTTCAACGGGTTCAAGGTGGGTTACACCTTGCTGTATGACCATCCGGTACACCGCAAATACACCAAGCATGCCGAAATCGACTTCTCCAGCACCTCGTTTGTCAAAGAAGTCAGCCGTGCGAGGACTTTTGGCTTCATGCACGAGTTCGAAGAGTTGCGTAACCGCAACCTCGCCCTTGGCGCCAGCATGGACAATGCCGTGGCTATCGGTGATTACCGCGTACTCAACGAGGACGGCCTGCGTTACGAAGACGAATTCGTCAAACACAAGATCCTGGATTCAATCGGAGACCTGTATTTGCTGGGCAAAACCCTGATCGGGGAGTTCAGCGGCTATAAATCCGGACACGCGCTCAACAACCTCCTCTTGCGCAAGCTGATGGCGAGCAAGGATTGCTGGGAAATCGTCACCTTTGACGATGAATCCCAGGCTCCAATTTCCTATCTTCGACCAATTTTTGCAGCCTGACAGTTTTTTCTGCTATCTTCGGCCAGTTCTTGATCCTCAACTGAGGATCAGCAGCGTCCGTCATACCCAGTGACAACCGGCTTATGGGCTGGTTTCCTGCCTTACAGGGCAGGTCTGGAATGATGACGAGGGACGTAGCAGCAAAGGCAGAATTTAACGCATGAAAATAATAATTTGTGATGAAAATCATGGAGCTACCAGGGCAATCATCCTGAAGGGCTGGATGCGTGCCGCCCTTGGTTTTTGCCTTTTGGGCCTGCCGGTCATCCTGGGCTATTACGGCTACCAAATGGCCGATACCCGCTCAGTCAGGTTGGCCAAGGACGAAGCCTCCCAGGCTTGGGCTGAAAGCCTCGAAGATCAAAAAGCCGATCTGGAGAAGGTAAAAAAGGAAGCGCTTACGCAGCTTGAAGCGCTGACTATCCGCATGGCCAACCTGCAAGCTCGCCTGATCCGGCTTGATGCCCTGGGTGAGCGTTTGACCACTGTCACCGGTCTGGATGACGGTGAATTTGATTTCACTTCCGAGCCTTCTATCGGGGGCCCCGAAATCCCCCTTGGTGAGAGTTCGCAGGTGCAGGTTCCTGACTTTATCCAGGCATTGGATGAGTTGACGCAACTGATCGAGAGCCGGCAGCAGCAATTGAACCTGCTTGATTCGATCATGATCGAAAGAGAAAACCAGTCCGAATTCAAGGTCTCTGGCCGTCCCGTCAACAGGGGCTATATCTCATCGGGTTTTGGACGTCGTCTGGATCCTTTCTCCGGCAATTTGGCTTTGCATCAGGGTATTGATTTCGCAACCGGAAAAATGGGTGAAGAAGTTGTGGCCGTGGCTGCCGGAGTTGTGACCTATTCCGGTCAGCGCGAAGGCTACGGCAACATGGTGCAAGTCAGTCATGGCAATGGCTACGAAACCATTTATGCGCATGACCAAAAACTGCTGGTCAAGGCTGGCGATGTCGTAAAAAGAGGGCAGATCATTGCCTTGTCCGGTACTTCCGGACGCTCTACGGGCCCACATGTCCACTTTGAAGTTCACAAGAATGGTCGAGTGGTGGACCCCGCCTCCTACATCCAGAACAACATCCGCTGAACTTCCAGCCACGTCGGGCATGATTCCAGGCTTGATGTCGGGTTGAATTCCTTGCATCGTGCCAGCGATAGCCTCTTGTAATGGGCGCATCCGCCCAAATAAATCCTGTTATGTATTTATCAACCAGATAATCAATCCATTTTATTTCGGATCATCTTTATGTTTTTGGCAAAGATCTTCGGTAGCAAAAACCAGCGTGAGCTGAAAAAAATCAGCAAGACAGTCAGCCGTATTTCAGCATTCGAGCCACAGCTGCAACAACTTTCAGACAGCGAACTGCAGGCGAAAACGGCTGAATTCAAGGCGCGTTTGCAGCAGGGCGTCACGTTGGATGACCTGTTGCCCGAGGCATTTGCCGTGGTACGCGAAGCCGGCGTGAGAGCCATGAAGATGCGCCATTTTGACGTGCAGATGATTGGTGGCATCGTCCTGAATTCCGGCAAAATTGCCGAAATGAGGACCGGTGAAGGTAAAACACTGGTCGCTACCCTGCCGGCATACCTCAACGCATTGACTGGCGAAGGTGTACACCTGGTTACTGTGAACGACTATCTGGCTCGACGTGATGCCAACTGGATGCGTCCACTGTATGAATTCCTCGGCCTGACGGTAGGCGTGGTTGTTCCCAACCAGGATCCCCAGGAAAAGCGCAGCGCATATCTGGCCGATATCACCTATGGCACCAACAACGAATTCGGGTTTGATTATCTGCGCGACAATATGGCCTTTCGTCTGCAGGACCGTTTCCAGCGTGGACTCAGTTTTGCGATCGTCGACGAGGTGGATTCCATTCTTATTGATGAAGCACGTACGCCCTTGATCATATCAGGCGCCGTAGCGAACTCCTCAAAACGTTATATCGAGATCAATGCCCTGGTTCCGCTGCTGAAAATTGGCGAAAAGAAGCCGGAATTGAGCCAGTTGGAAAGGCAGGTACAGGAATATGTAGCGCCAGACTGCGATTTTTATGTCGATGAAAAAGTACGCCAGGTCGAATTGACCGATCCGGGCCATGAAAAAGTGGAAAAGTTGTTGGTGAGTCGTGGTCTTTTGCGTGAAGGAGATTCACTGTATTCCGCTACCAACCTTACTCTGCTGCATCAGCTGCAGTCTGCACTGAAGGCGCATTACCTGTTTCACCGGGACGTCGAATACATCGTGGAGAACCAGCAAATTGTACTGATCGACGAACATACCGGTCGTACCATGCAGGGACGCCGTCTATCCGAAGGACTGCACCAGGCTATTGAAGCCAAAGAAGGTGTGCCGATCCAGAACGAAAGCCAGACGCTCGCATCAACAACGTTCCAGAATTATTTCCGCCTGTACCAGAAATTGTCGGGCATGACCGGAACCGCAGACACAGAGGCTTTCGAATTCCATCAAATCTACGGGCTCGACGTGGTAGTGATACCGACGAACAAACCGATGGTCCGTATCGACGACAACGATCTGGTCTTTCTCAGTACCCAGGAAAAATATGATGCGATCCTGATCGACATCAAGCAGTTCCGTGACAAGGGCGTACCGGTGCTGGTCGGTACCGCCAGTGTGGAAACTTCTGAAGTGCTGTCGGCATTCCTGACCAGCGAAAAGATCAAGCACAACGTGCTCAATGCAAAATATCACGCACAGGAAGCAGAAATCATTTCACAAGCCGGTCGTCCAGGCACAGTCACCATTGCTACCAACATGGCAGGTCGTGGTACTGACATCGTACTTGGTGGACGTTGGCAATCGGAAGTGGAGACGCTGCCCGATCCCACTGTTGAGCAAATAGAAAAGATCAGGTCCGAATGGCAGGTGCGTCACGACCAGGTAATTGCCGCTGGTGGCCTGCACATCATTGGTACGGAAAGACACGAATCGCGACGTATCGACAACCAGTTGCGAGGTCGTGCCGGTCGTCAGGGTGATCCGGGGTATTCACGCTTCTATCTTTCGTTGGACGACAACCTGATGCGGCTGTTTGCCTCCGAAAAAGTTGCCAACATGATGCGCAAGCTGGGCATGGAAAAAGGTGAAGCGATCGAACACCGCATCGTTACCAATTCCATTGAAAAGGCGCAGAGGAAAGTCGAAGGTCGCAACTTTGATATCCGCAAACAGTTGTTGGAATACGATGATGTCGCAAACGAGCAGCGCAAGATCATTTACCAGCGTCGCAATGAGTTGATGGAAACCGATGACATTTCCGGGGTCATCAATGACATGCGTGAGACCGTTGTGCATGATTTCATCAGTGCCTACATAGCGCCGCAAAGTATGGAGGATACCTGGGACATCGCGGGCCTGGAGCAGGCGCTGGCATCTGAATTCGGGGTGAAGCTGCCCTTGCATGAGTGGCTGCAGGACAAGACCTTGTATGAAGAGCCCTTGCGCCAGCGGATACTCGCTGCGATCCGGGAAGACTATGAACACAAATGCAGGGATATCGGTTCCAACATGCGTGTGTTCGAAAAACAGATTACGTTACAGATCCTTGATACCTACTGGAAAGAGCATCTGGCCCAGATGGAAAGTTTGCGCCAGGGCATTGGCTTGCGAGGATACGGCGGCAAGAATCCCAAGCAGGAATACAAGCGGGAAGCGTTCAATCTCTTCGAGCAATTGTTGAACAATATACAAACGGAAGTTGTCAAATTCCTGAGTATGGTGCGTATTCGCAAAGAACAGGAAGTTGATGCGATTGAAAAGCAGCGTGCTGAAGAAGCTGCCAGGACCGTACAGCAGTCCCTGCATCCAGCCGGGACTCCTGTGACTGCTCCGGCGGCAGAAAGTGCACCTGCGGCAGCTGCACAGCAGGTGCCGCAGACGCGTCTCGGGCCGAAGGTCGGCAGGAATGATCCCTGTCCTTGTGGATCCGGACAAAAATACAAGCAATGCCATGGCAAGCTGGGCTAAAGGGCGTGATGCGGCTGGTCGTGTCAGTTCAATGTACATCTTTGAAAACGGAAAATGAATCATGGCAGTAGGTAGCGGAGAACTTGGCATCCTGCATCCCGTCGCTGGCGTCCGCATGTCGGCGGTGTCGGCCGGGATAAAAAAACCGGGCCGACTTGATGTCGTGCTCTTTGAATTGGCCGAAGGCTGCGTCGCGGCGGGTGTATTCACCACCAATGCGTTTTGTGCCGCACCGGTTACGTTGAGCAAGCGGCATCTCGCTGCAGGTTCCCCCCGGTATTTTCTGATCAATACGGGTAATGCAAATGCGGGCACTGGCGATCCAGGCATGCAAGCTGCACTGCAGTGTTGCGAACAGCTGGCCAAAACCGCCGGCGTTGCGGTCGCCGCCGTGTTGCCATTTTCCACGGGTGTAATTGGTGAGCTGCTGCCGGCAGCCAAAATTTGTGCAGTCACCAGAAAAGCGCTGGATGCATTGAATGGTAACGACTGGAACAAGGTGGCCGCGGGCATCATGACTACCGATACCCGGCCCAAGGCAGTATCGACACAATTGGAGTTGAATGGACAAACCGTGACCATCACGGGTATCTCCAAGGGTGCCGGCATGATCAAGCCCAACATGGCAACCATGCTGGGTTACATCTTTACCGATATCGGAATGACACAAACTGAAATACAGGCAACGGTCAGCAAAATGGCGGATCGTTCGTTCAATCGCATCACCATTGATGGAGATACGTCTACCAATGATGCATGCATGCTCGCCGCTACTGGCCGGAGTGGTGTGCTGCTCGCTGCACTGTCCGTTGCGGACAAGCACAAATTTGATCAGGCCCTGGAATCGGTGTTCGTTCAGTTGGCACAGGCCATCATCCGCGATGGTGAAGGTGCGACCAAGTTTGTCACGGTGAATATCGAGGGTGGTCGCAGCAGTAGTGAATGTCTGGCTGCTGCCTATGCCATCGCCGAGTCACCCCTGGTAAAAACCGCGTTGTTTGCGTCTGATCCCAACTGGGGACGCATTCTTGCTGCCGTAGGCCGCGCAGGACTCGTGCAGTTGGAAATCGACAAGGTAGAAGTATTCCTTGATGACGTTTGCATTGTCACCCGGGGAGCGCGCGCGCCCGGTTACACAGAAGCGGCAGGCCAGTCAGTACTCAACAAGGAAGAATTTTCCATCAACGTCAAGCTTGGACGCGGTGAGTACAACGAAACGGTGTGGACCTGCGATTTCTCGCATGACTACGTCACTATCAACGCCGAATACCGTACCTGATCAGGTGCCTGCACCGGGATTCCAACAATCATGACTGCATTAATTCATGTTGCTGCCGGTGTCATCCTCAACGGGAGTGAGGAAGTTCTGCTGGCACTGCGCCCATTGCACAAGCATCAGGGCGGCTTGTGGGAGTTCCCCGGTGGCAAGGTGGAAGCGGGCGAAAGTGTACAAGCTGCACTTGCGCGCGAATTGCTGGAGGAACTGAATCTCACCGTTCTGGCGAGCGAACCGTTTCTGGTCATCGAACATGATTATGGGGACAAGCATGTCAAACTGGATGTTTGGCTGGTGACCAGGCACGAAGGGGAGACTCATGGTCGTGAAGGCCAGGAGTTGGCCTGGGTGCCGATCGCTGCATTGTCAGAGCGGAGTTTCCCGGCTGCCAACAAGCCGATTGTGGTGGCCTTGCTAAACCGTTGAATCCCGCGCGCTCGATCAATCCCTGCTTTGTTTTGTTTCACTGTCGTCTTCGTCGAAATCATTCTGCTCTACGGCTGGAATGCTGTGACGTTCCGCTGCCCACTCGCCAAAATCGATCAACTGGCACTTTTTGCTGCAGAATGGACGGTACACCTCCTCTTCAATCCAGCGAACTATCTTCTGGCAATTGGGACAATTAACTTGTTTGATGCCACTCACGCGCTTTTTCCTCAAACTGTTTGAATAAATTGGCAACCTGCCGCTGCAGATGGGCCAGGTCTGCATCGTTGTCTATGATATTGTCGGCAGCCATCAGGCGGTCTTCACGCGACATTTGCGCGGCCATGATATTGGCTATTTGCTGCTCACTGATCTGGTCACGTGCCCGGGTGCGGGCGATTTGCAACGATTCCGGCGCATCCACGACCAGTACAGTATCAATGAAGTCGTAGGCCTTGTTTTCCAGCAGCAGCGGCGCTGAAAGCAGTATCCACGGCTTGCTGGATTGCTGGATGCGACGCAGGATTTCTGCGCGAATGAGCGGATGCAACAATTGTTCGAGCCAGGCCTTGGCAACCGGATCGGTAAAGATGATCTTGCGCAATTTGGCACGATCGAGTCCATCGCTCTGGAATAGTTGCTTGCCGAAATAGTTCTCAACCTCGCCGAGCGCAGGAGAGCCGGGTTGCAGCAGCTCGCGGCTGATGACATCGGCATCAATGATCTGTGCACCCAAATCCTCGAACATCTTGCTTACGGTGGACTTGCCGCTACCGATACCACCAGTCAGGCCGACTATGTAGGGACGCTTGCTGGTGGTGGTCATGATGGCGCTCGTTTGGGCACCTTTTCCTGGCAGCGTCGATGCATTTTCCGAGTGCTTGCTATGCAACGATGGCTACGAAAAGGTCTGTAAGTTGTTCACCCCAGAGCAGGGCGATAAACCCTGCGCTGGCAAGATAGGGGCCGAACGGAATCGGTATGTTCCTGTCTTGGCCACGGACGACAATGAGACTGATGCCGATGATGGCTCCAACAAATGAGGACAACAGGATTACCTGGGGCAAGGCTTGCCAGCCGAGCCAGGCACCAAGGGCTGCCAGCAATTTGAAATCACCATAGCCCATGCCCTCCCTGCCGGTGAGTAATTTGAAACCCCAATACACGCTCCACAGGGTGATATATCCGCCGATAGCGCCAAACACAGCACTCTCCAGATCGGTCAGCCAACCCATGCTGTTGACCAGAAGGCCGAGCCACAACAGCGGAATCGTCAGATCGTCGGGCAGCAGTTGATGATCGAAATCAATCATCGTCAACACGATCAGGGTCCAGGTGAATACCAGCAAGGCGAGAGCGAGCCAGCCAAAGCCGGTGTAGGCAACGACCAGTGTGGAGAGCAGAGCGGTAGCCATCTCGATAATCGGATATCGAATGGAGATCGGTGCCTGACAGTGCCTGCACTTGCCACCCTGGATCAGAAAGCTGAGGACAGGAATGTTTTCGACGGCGGTGATTGCATGGTTGCAATGCGGGCAATGCGAACCAGGACTGGCCAGATTGAACACCGCAAAATGGCGCTTATGGATATCGGCTGGAGGCAGCTCCAGAAATTCATGGCATTGCGTACGCCAGTCTTCCTGCATCATTTTGGGATAGCGGTAGATCACGACATTGAGAAAGCTGCCGATGAGCAGGCCCAGAATGAAAGTGAATAGCGTAAGTGCCAGCGGGTAGCTTGCAAAAAACTCGGTGAGCATCATGAATCAGGGGACCTGTCTGGTTCTCTAGGCGTCTGCAGCCCGGGTTTATACAACTGCGCCGATCTGGAAGATAGGCAGATACATCGCGATCATCAGGCCGCCTACGAGCACGCCCAGTACCGCCATGATCAA
Organism: Pseudohongiellaceae bacterium; assembly: GCA_044338875.1. GTDB lineage: Bacteria > Pseudomonadota > Gammaproteobacteria > Pseudomonadales > Pseudohongiellaceae > CAILUG01. Next base: position 22,269 of record JBIIWM010000003.1, read on the forward strand.
CGGCTCCATCATCGAGGTGAGGCCGTCCACAGCGTTATCAACTTCCGCCTCGTAAAAGTTTGCACATTTGTCCAGCATGGAATCAAGTGCGCCTGATTCCTCGCCGATCGATACCATCTGCAGGATCATGATGGGGAAAAGTTGCACGGAGCGCAGGGAGTACGTCAGCTGGAGACCGGTGGTAACGTCATCACGTACTTTCATCAGGGCATTGCGATAGATCACGTTGCCAGTGGCGCCGGCACAGGATACCAGTGCGTCAGGCAAGGGCACGCCTGCTGCGAAAGTTGTAGACAGAGTTCGGGTGAAACGTGCCAGTGCCGATTTTTCCAGGATCTCGCCAATGACCGGCAGCTTCAGGGAGAAGCGTTCGATGGCTTCGGAAAACTTTTTGGAACGGTGCCTGGCTTCCTTGAAACAGAAGCTCGCAACAAAGACGCCAGCAATAACCCATAACCACCATTTAATGGCGAAATCGGATATACCCATGACGTATTGGGTGAACATCGGGAGCTCGGCGCCAAAACTGGAGAATGTTTCAGCAAACTGCGGCACTACTTTTACCAGCAGGATACCCGTGACTATGAGCGCGATTGCAAGCACAGTGATCGGGTAATTCATCGCCTTCTTGATCTTTGATTTCAGCGCTTCGGATTTTTCCTTGTAGGTGGCCAAACGGTCCAGCATCGTTTCCAGTGCGCCTGACTGTTCGCCGGCATCGACCAGGTTGCAGAACAATTCATCGAATTGGCGCGGAAACTTGCGTATGGAATCGGCGAAATTGTTACCGGCAGACACATCGTCCCGAATGTTTGCGACCAGTTCGCGCATGCTGGCATTGGTCAAGCCATCGCCGACGATTTCAAACGCCTGCACGAGCGGGATGCCTGACTTGATCATGGTCGCCAGCTGACGCGTGAAAACGGCAATATCCATGGGCTGGATCTTGGGCTTCGAGGGGCCGAACATGGGTTTGGCTTTTTTCTTGACGGCGGGGTTCTTGATGCCTTGTTTGCGTAACTGGGCTTTTACGAGGGCGATATTTGGTCCTGCCATTTCCCCTTTCTGGGAATTGCCGCGGCCATCCTTGCCTTGCCAGCTAAAGACATCCTGCTTTTTAGTTGCCGTTGCCATGTTGATGAATCCCGTTGGTTCAGGTTATGCGGTTCGCTTCCGCAAGACTGGTCAGGCCTTGTGCCACTTTTTCCAGCGCTGAAGTTCTAAGGTTATTGTAACCCTCAGCGCGCGCCAGGTCCGCGATTTGGATCGAGCTGCCATTGTCCATGATGCAGCGCGAAATTTTATCGGTGATCGGCATTACTTCATATACTCCGACACGTCCCTTGTAACCATCGTTACATTTGTCGCAGCCCACAGCGCCAAACAGTTGCATGCTCTTGATCTGTGTTTCCGAGAATCCTTCCTGCAACAGGATCTTGGGCGGCAGTTTCAGCGGTTTTTTGCAGTGGCTGCATAACTTGCGAGCCAGTCGCTGGGCGATGATCAGGGTAACCGAGGTGGCAATGTTGTAGGAAGGGATGCCCATGTTCTGCAAGCGAGTCAGGGTTTCCGGGGCGCTGTTGGTGTGCAGGGTAGATAGCACAAGGTGGCCAGTCTGGGAGGCCTTGATGGCAATCTCGGCGGTTTCCAGATCGCGGATCTCACCCACCATCACCACATCCGGATCCTGGCGCAGGAAGGCGCGCAGCGCGGTGGCGAAGGTCAGCCCTACTTTCACATTCACGGCTACCTGATTGATGCCTTCCAGGTTGATTTCCACCGGATCTTCCGCAGTGGAGATATTCTTTTCCTTGGTGTTGAGTATGTTCAGGCCGGTATATAGCGACACGGTTTTCCCGCTGCCGGTAGGACCGGTGACGAGGATCAGTCCCTGATGCTGGTGCAGGGCATTCAGGTACAACTGTTTCTGTGCAGGTTCATAGCCCAGCGCATCAATGCCCAGCTGTGCACTACTCGGGTCGAGGATACGCAGCACAATTTTTTCACCCCACAGGGTCGGCAAGGTGTTTACCCTGAAATCGACTGAACGGGATTTCGAAAGCTTGAGCTTGATGCGGCCGTCTTGCGGAATACGCCGTTCCGAGATGTCCATGCTGGACATGATTTTCAGGCGCGAACAGATGCGGTTGGCGATGTTGAGTGGCGGGCGTGCAATTTCCTTGAGGATGCCGTCCTGGCGCAAACGTACCCGGTAGATTTTTTCATAGGGTTCAATGTGAATATCGGAGGCACCCTGTTTGATGGCATCGAACAGCACCTTGTTGACGAAACGTACGATAGGAGTCTCGTCTGCCAGATCGCCTTCACCAGCGGTTTCGCTTGTGGTCTCGATCTTTTCAAGATCAATGTCGTCAAGGCCCATTCCTTCCAGATCGGAAAAGTTGGAATCCTCCTTCTTTTCTTCGACCCTCAACAGCGACTCAATGGCGCTGTTGAGCTTGTCATCTTCCAGAACGATGAGGTCCAGCGACAAGCCGGTGTGGAATTTGATTTCATTTACCGCATTTACATCCGAGGGATCGGATACGCCCAGAAACAAGCGATTACCCTTGCGCAGCAGGGGCAGCACGTTGTGCTTGCGCATCAGCTTGGGGTCGATGACTGAAGCCGGGAAGGCGGCAGGATCAAACGCGCTCAGATCAAGCAGCGGAAGACCGAATTCCTGGGATGCGGCGCGTGCGATGGCCTTGCTATCCACGAGATGATGCTTGACCAGGTGGCGAATCAGCGGAGTGCTGTCCTGGTTGGCACTGTTACAAGCCGCAATTGCCGCCTCGCGTTCAAGCAACTTGTCTGAAACCAGGCGCCGTGCCAGGCCTGTAATATTGGCTTCTGTTGTCATCTGTTGCGCTGGTTGTGGCATCTCACGGTTCTAGCTGTCCTGTCTATTTGTGCTGTCATCCTGCCGTATCATCCTGTCCATCATCAACTGCGTGCTTGAGCTTTTTCAAGTTTACTGTAAGTTTCAGATTTTGCTATGTAATTCAAGCTGACATGGGCAGAAAATAGAGCATAATGGATCCGTCCAGATAATATTTTTTACAGCATTTTGCAGTGGGTCACATCTCGGCAGCAGCAGCGGTCCGTCAAGATGGCTGTGACACGTGATCCTCCAACCCAAGCAAGGATAAATCAGTGGCTACACCCGAGCAGGTTTCCATCGTTCTTCCAGCCAAAAATGAGGCAGTAAATCTTGTCAGGCTCCTGCCTGAATTAAGGCAGAATTTCCCTTTGGCTGAAATCCTGGTGGTGGATGACGGATCTACCGACGACACCGTTGCCGTGTGCAAACAGCACGATGTACGTGTAGTGAGTCACCGCTACAGCAAGGGGAACGGCGCCAGTATCAAGACTGGCGCCCGCAACGCTACCCACGAGATTCTGGTTTTCATGGACGGCGATGGTCAGCACAAGCCGGCAGATGTCCACCGTTTGCTGGAGGAATACCACAAGGGTCATGACATGGTAGTGGGTGCCCGTAGTGCAGCCACGCAAGCCAGTGTCAGCAGGCTGGTGGCAAACACCCTCTACAATCGGTTGGCAAGCTTGATCACAGGACAGGAAATCCGTGATTTGACCTCCGGGTTCCGCGCAGTAAGTCGGCGCAAATTCCTGCAGTTCCTGTATTTGTTGCCCAATGGTTTTTCCTATCCGACCACTATCACCATGGCATTTTTCCGGGCGGGGTTTTCGGTAGCCTACATGGACATAGAAGCCGGCAAGCGGGAAGGCAAAAGCCATATCAGCCTGGTGAAGGACGGGATACGGTTTTTCCTGATTATCTTCAAGATTGGTACCCTGTATTCGCCGCTGAAAATATTTCTGCCCATCGCCGTATCTTTTTTCGTCACGGGTATGGGTTACTATCTTTACACGCTGATAAATTACCATTCCTTTACCAACATGAGCGCAGTGCTTTTCATCAGCGCCATCATCGTGTTCCTGATAGGTCTTGTGTCCGAACAGGTCACTACTCTCCTTTACAAGGATTCGGAGTAAGCTGCTTCCTTGATAACGACAACCTTGCCAACAATAACGGAACATCCCAAAAAATTATCGCCGATCAACAAGAGGAACTCCCATGAACTTTATCAAGGTATTGAAAACTGTTGCCGTCGTGTTGCTGCTGGCTCCCGTGTTGCAGCTTCAGGCAGCTGAAGAGTGGAAGAATATGTCCGGAAGCTTCGAAGGCTGGCGCCAAATCGGCGATGCCAACTGGAGTGTGAATAATGGTGAATTCGTCGCCAACAGTGGTGCTGGACATCTTGTGACCCAGGACAGCTACACTGATGTGAGTATCAAGGCCGAGTTCTGGGTCAGTGAAGGTGCCAACAGCGGCATATTCCTGCGCGCGTCCAACCCGGATGCCATCACAGATACCACTGCTTACGAGGTCAATATCTTCGACACGCGTCCAGACCAGACGTATCGCACTGGCGGCATCGTGCATTTCAGCGCGCCATCAGAGGTGATCAATGCCGCTGGCAAGTGGAATACCTATGAAATCATCGTACAAGGCGACCACATCGTGGTAGTGCTGAATGGGGTCACTACCGTTGATATGCATGATGCCACTTATGCCAGCGGCCCGATTTCACTGCAGTACGGTGCCGGCGAGGTGAAGTTCCGCAACGTACAGATCCAGAAGCTCTGAACGGCGGGAATGATTGCTCGCGTTGTTGCAGAAGGCGGACCCAGGTGTCCGCCTTTCATTTTCAGGAACCTGCTCAGCTCTGGTTGGATCTACAGGGCGGCAGACTGCCAATTCACACAAAGAGCATGGAGAAATCGGTAGCTTGCACGTGCTTCGTCAGTGAGCCGATCGAAATATAGTCAATGCCGGTTTCAGCCACTGCTATCAGCGATGCGGTGGTATAGCCGCCGGAAGCTTCCAGTTTCGCTCTGCCATGGTTGATGGCAACCGCCTCCCGGATCTGCCCAAGCGAAAAATTGTCGAGCATCACGATATCGGCCCTGGACTGCAGCGCTGCCTCGAGTTGTGACAAAGTTTCCACTTCCACTTCTACTTTGCGACCCGGATGCAACTGCTGGGCGGTAGTGATGGCCGCGGCAATGCTGCCGCAGGCGCTGATATGGTTTTCCTTGATCAGATAAGCGTCATGGAGACCGATGCGATGATTGAAACAACCACCGGTTTTTACTGCGTATTTCTGTGCCAGTCGCAAACCGGGAATGGTCTTGCGAGTGTCGAGAATCTGCACTTTGGTATGACGCACCAGCTCTGCATAACGCCGCGCAGCGGTGGCTGTACCAGACAAGGTTTGCAGGAAATTGAGAGCCGTGCGCTCGGCTGTCAGCAAGGCGCGGGCAGGGCCGCGTGCAATAAACACGGTTTCATCAGGATTGATTGAGGCGCCATCACCATGAATCCACTCCACACTGGTGGATGGATCGATCTGGCGAAACACTTCATTCACCCAGGCTTCTCCGCAGATGACTGCATGCTCCCGACACAGTACCCTGGCTTCAGCGGTGCGCTCGGGAGGCACCAGTTCGGCAGTGATATCGCCGCTGCCAATGTCCTCTGCCAGCGCGATGGCAACGGTTTGTTCGAGTCCAGCAAAAAAAGCATTGTTCTGCATGATGATACCGGTAGTCAGGTTTATTCCGGGTGATAGCGCAGGGTCAGCAAAGAACCGCGCTGGGAAAATTCAATTTGCCTGAGTGCGCTCATGCCCAGCAACACGATGCTGTCGTGCATCGAGGGATTGATGCTGGCACGCACATCATTCAGCTCGATGGCACCAAGCTCCAGGGAGGCGATGCGGGTACTGAAAATGGTCACCATGCCATTGGCTGTCATGGCCTGGTTGGCATAGCCTTGTTCGAGGCCTGCGGCATCTGCGACCGAGGCGGGAATAACCACATCAGTGGCCCCGGTATCCAGAATGAAATCAACCGAGACCCCATTGATGCTGCCGCTCATGACATAATGGCCGGCACGGTTTCGCTCCAGCTGCACTTCGATGCCGCCAGCAATGGTCTGGGTGGAGGCAGGATCCTCATTCGGGTTGTGCGCACGTTGTTCCACACCGGCGAAAAACCAGGTCAGCAGGGCTATCGCCAGTACAAAGGCAGCGGCCACCATGCCTTGTCCCAGTTTGCGGGTTTGCTGTTGTGGATCATGGTCGTTCATGGCAAATAGCGGTTCATGGCAAGCAGCGGTTCATGGCAAGCACAAGCAGATAGTAGTTCATGGCAGGTCGCCGTACATGAAAATCATGCACTCAAATACAGTGCATTATACATGGGCCACGGTTCGGCGTTGATTGCCAGATGCGCGCGAGCATTGGTCGCACACTCCAGTGGCGAGTCGCAGTCAACGGAAGCAGACAGCAGTAAAAACGAGAATAAAGTGAAAAGAAATTCAATGAGCAATCACGGACAAAGACCCAAATCGTGTTTCAAACGTGCCAGCTTGCTGTGTGGTCTGCTGTCAGGAGCAGCCCCAATTGTTAACGCACAAGTTGAAAACTCCAGTCCATTGGAGGAAATAATTGTGGTTTCCAGTCGCGTGCCCTTACCGCTGGTTCGTGTGGGCACATCAGTTGCGGTACTTGATGCGACTGCTATCCAGGCGCATGGCAATCTGGTGCTTACCGAGGTATTGCGCCAGCTCCCGTCCGTGGCAGCAAGTAGTCCCGGCGGCGCCGGCCAAGCCTCAAGTTTGCGTATCCGTGGTGAAGAAGGTTATCGAACGCTGACCATCCTTGATGGCATGCGTTTGTCCGATCCCTCCGGTACGCAGATCGGGCCGCAACTGGAGCACTTGCTGAGCAGTGGTATCAGTCGGGTGGAAATCCTGCGCGGTCCCCAGGGTCTCGCTTATGGTGCTGATGCGGGGGGTGTTATCAATATAGGTACGCGCCAGGTCGAGCAGGGCAGTACATTTTTGTTCGACTCCCAGCAAGGCGCCTTTGCTTCGCGTCAGCACAGCCTTGGAGTCGGCAGTCGTGGTGCTGCGGGCGATTTTTTTGTGGCGTTCTCCGACTACGCCACGGATGGATTCAACGCGCAAGCCAGCGACTCGGTACTGCGGGACAACGATGGCTACGCCAATTCCACTTTGCACGCGCGCGGCTCCGTGCGCGTGGCGGACAGCGTCTCACTGGAGGCTGTGCACCGGAGGGTACAAGGGGATGCAGAAAGTGATGCCTGTTTCGCCGCTACAATCGTGCATCAGTGCAGAGGCCTTTTCGGCATGGAAGCGACGCGGGTAGGGATCAATTACAAGGGCCCGGCAGTCACCCACACGCTGTCCTACAGCAATACCGCCACCGACCGTGATTATCTTGCCGAGGAAGTATCAAATTACCTTTCAGCCGGAGACTTGCAGCGCTGGGAATATCAGGGGACCACTTCGCAGCTTGGCAGGGTTGATCTGGTGTTTGGTGCTGATCAAGAGAGCGACTTGAACAATGGCCAGGGGCGTGACAACAAAGGCGTTTATATCGAAGCGTTAGGCACGATTACAGGTGCTTTGCATATGACGGCCGGGCTTCGCTATGACGACAATGAAGACTTCGGCACCAACACCAGCTATCGCGTCAGCGGCAGCTGGCTGTTTGCAGAAACCGCACAACAAACACTCCGGTTCAGGGGCAGTATTGGCACGGGTTTCCGGGCGCCCAGTCCTTTTGAAATTGCGTATAACAAGGGTCCTTTTGCCGCGCCGCCGGCCTCGCAGCTCGCGCTCAGGCAAGAAACCAGTGCAGGTTGGGAGCTGGGTGCCGATTATCTGTGGGCTGACTTGCTGCGCCTGGAAACAGTGTATTTCGATCAGCAAGTCGAAGATGCCATCATCTTTGACCTCAACAGCTACAGTGGCTATTTGCAGGAGTTTGGCCACAGTTTTTCACGTGGGATTGAGATTGGCTCTGAACTGGTTGTTGGCTCACAGTGGAGCATATTGGCCAATTACACCCGGAATTACACGGGGCGTCCGAATGGCATGCAGCGGCTGCGGCGTCCGGCGCAGTTGGGCAATCTGGGTGTGTCGTGGCATGGTTTGGAACAGCGGCTTGACCTCAATGCCTTCCTGCGTGCATCCCGGGGCAGTATTGATGAAAGTGCGGGTAGTGTGCAGGCATTGGAAGACTTCGCCGTACTGGATCTGGGCGCGCAGTTGCGCGTCAATAAGAATCTGGAGTTGTATGCCCGTCTTGAGAACGCTATGGATCGCCAATATCAGGAAGTACTGGATTACCAGAGTGCAGGGCGCGCGGCCTATGTGGGTTTTCGTTTCAACTTGAGCAGCGAGATCAGATGATTACCGAGCACTGGCTGGATACAGCTACCCGGGTACCCTCGCCCAATTACAGTGAACGACCCGACCCCGCCGGGATCAGTTTGCTGGTGATACACAATATCAGCCTGCCGCCCGGTGTTTTTGGTGGCCCGCATATCAATGAGTTGTTTTGCAATCGGCTCGATGGCAGTGCCCATCCATATTTCGCCGGCATTTGCGACTTGCGCGTGTCAGCGCATGTCTTGATACAGCGGGATGGAACCGTGGTGCAGTTTGTTCCCTTCGACAAAAAGGCCTGGCATGCCGGCAAGTCATGTTTCGAGGGGCGGGAGGAATGCAATGATTTCTCGATTGGCATTGAGCTGGAGGGAACTGACGACGTGCCCTTTACGCCCATCCAGTACGAGCATCTTGCCAGTATCACCAAGGCTCTGTTACTCAGCTATCCTGCCCTGAATACGCAGCGTATCACCGGGCACGCTGACATCGCGCCAGGGCGCAAGACCGATCCGGGTCCATGTTTCGATTGGGCCTTTTATTTGTCAGCGCTGCAGGATGTGCTGTCGACGAAGGGGCTGCAGCACACGCCGGAAAACGGTGGCTAGTGCGTGCCCATTTGCTGGCTATCTACTACTGACTAATACTGACTGTCGCTGCGGCCATGAACAAAGGCATCTCCGGCGTCAGAGATAGAGATAGGC